>NZ_JBEWLY010000023.1:15735-168417 GCF_040534015.1 Novosphingobium kalidii | reverse complement strand
CCCGACGCCGACTAGGATGCCTCCCATGCGTGATGAAGTTCCCCTTTGGAGGTATGCTCCTTGCTCGCGTTCTGCCTGCATTCGCCCTTTGCGCCAGCTGCTGGCCTGAATTGCACAACGTCTGCCGGCGGCTTCCAGCTAAGTTTCCGAGGCAGGAAACGGGAGAGAGGAAATGGCCTCAAATCGCAGATGGTTGGCAGCCCTGTCACTGGCCCTCAGCCTTGGCGGGTGCAGCAATGGATTGTCGCAGCTCTCGTCGCTGCCCAGCTCGCCGGTAAGCACGTACCGCGTCGGCGTTGGGGACGAGTTGCGGGTAATGATCCCGGAACTGACTGAAACCAACAGCGCAAGCGTCACCTACATCGTCAACGAAAGCGGCAATTTGTCGCTTCCAGTGCTGGGTGACGTTCCCGCCAGCGGCAAGACAGTTCCCGATCTGCAGCGGGACTTGGTACAACGTCTGGTCGGCGCGCGGCTGCTGAGCGCACCCACGGTCAGCATACAGCCCGTTCGCCTGCGCCCGATTTACGTGCTGGGCGAGGTTCAGAGGCCAGGTGAGTATGCCTTTAGCCCGGGCATGTCGGTACTTGCAGCCGTCGCGGCGGCAGGCGGCTACACCTTCCGCGCACGGGAAACCCAAGTGGGTATCACCCGCATCGTGGACGGCAAGCAGATCACCGGACGAGCAACCGAAAACGACATGCTTCAGCCCGGAGATGCCGTCCGCGTTTATGAGCGGTGGCTGTGAAACGGCTCATCCGTCAAGGAACCATACTTGCCGGGACGCTGACCATAACGCCGTTCACGCCTGTCACTGCCGCGGCGCAGGAACTGACGCCGGTCGCCTCGGTGCTCGGCATCCAGGACCAGGAGTATGAGCCGCGCCCTGTCAATCTGCTGGGCGGGAACGTGTTCGTCGGCGCCACAGCTCAGCTCGAATATGATAGCAACATCTTCGCTCAGGAGTTCGCAACGACGGATGACCTCAAGGTCATCGTCCAGCCCTATGCCTTATTGCGCAAGCAAGCAGGCGCTTTCGACATCACGGGATTGGCGCGGCTCAACGCGCGCAAGTTCTTCCAGAACGCCAGCGAAGACGCTGTCGGCGGGGACGCCGAAGCCGGTGTCCGGTGGCAGCCCACAGATGCCGATCTCGTCGCGTTCCAGGCAGCCTATCGCCATATCGTCGAAGACCGCGGCGAGCCGGAGGGGCGAACCGATCCGCGGCTCGGACCGCGCGAGCTCGACGCTCTCGAAGGAGAGGTGGAGCTGGCACATGAATGGTCCAGGCTGGGCGTCAGCGTGCGGGGGCTTGGCGCACGATTGCGCTACGACGACCAAAGCGATCGAGCACGCGACCTCGATCGTTACGCCGCCCTCCTCCGGCTGAGCTATCGGGTGTCCGGCACCCTGCGAGGCTTCGGCGAGGCGACCATCAGCAGGCGCGATTTCCGCTTGACGGCAATCGGGGGCCAAGACCGCGACGCGACAACGTATTCAGGCCGTATGGGAATCGCTGTCGATCCGGGTGGCTTCATACGCGGCGAGGCGGCGGTGGGGCTCTACCGCTTTACGCCTGACAGCCCGCAGTTCGACTCCCGCAACGGCTTTTCAGCGCAGGCCAGCCTGATCTACCAGCCGCGCCAGCGCCTCGCTTTCACGCTGGACGGCTTCGTGGGTGATGTCGCCACGTATCGCACAGGAGCGCAGTCCCGACAGGACACGCGCGTGCAATTCGGCCTTCAGCAAGAGCTGTTCCATAACCTGCGTTGGCAGGCGAGCGCAGTGTACCGCCGCAGCGCCTACTTCGGGACCGGCATTCGTGAGCGGACTTACGCAGGTATCGGCGAAATCGAGTACCTGGCCAGCCGCCGCGTTCGGTTCGGCATCCTTGTTCGAGCCGCCGAGCGCAACAGCAGCGCCCCCCTTGAAGACTTTGAACGCGCAAGAGCAGCCTTGCAGCTGAAGGTGTCACTATGACCTGCACCGCGCTGCTGACGGAAGGAGTGGTTGGATGCTGATGGGGCGCTCTCGCATTCCGAGCATCGTCTTCGTTCTGCAAGGCCTTGGTGCTGGAGGTTCGGAACACATCGTCAGCCAGCTGTGCAACCATTTCGCAGCCAAGGGATGGAAGGTCACACTGCTGGCTTTCGACGAGCGGGAGAGCATACCTTACTACGACCATCACCATGCGGTGCAGGTGTTGGCACTTGGCCTTAAGTCGAAGCGGCAAGGCCCTCTGGCCGCGCTAGGCTACAGCCACGCTCGCCTCAGGCTGCTCCAAGCCGCCTTCAAGGTAATCTCGCCCGATCTCGTCGTGAGTTTCCTCACCCGTACCAACGTACTGAGCGTGCTGGCGGCTGGCCGGAACGGACCGCCGGTCCTGGTGTCGGAACGCAACAATCCGGCATTGCAGAAGGTCGGCCCGGTCTGGGAGCTGTTGCGAAGGCACACATATGCCCGCGCCGCCGGGCTGGTGACGATGACGCATGGGGCAATGGGCTATTTCCCGCCCAACATGCGGAAGCGATCCTGGGTTATTCCCAATCCATCCACCTTGCCCAGTGGCGCGGCGCAGCGAAACACTGACGGCCACACTATCGGTGCTGTCGGTCGCCTTGTTCCGCAGAAAGGGTTTGACCGCCTCATCGATGCTTTCTCTCGCTGTGCGGATCTCATTCCCGAGTGGCGCCTTGTGATCTGGGGCGAAGGGCCTGAGCGGAGCGCTCTGGAGTGTCAGCGCGACAGCCTCGGCCTCACTGACCGCATCGTGCTGCCTGGCATCACTCGCGAAGCGGGCGAGTGGATAGGGCAAACCGATATCTTTGTCCTGTCCTCGCGCTTCGAGGGCTGGGGCCTTGTGCTCAGCGAAGCCATGGCTGCCGGACTGCCGGTTGTCTCCACAAACTGCGAGTGGGGACCGGGTGACATGATCGAGCCGGAAAAGAGCGGGCTGCTGGTTCCGAACGGCGACGAGGCCGCTCTGGGCGCCGCCATCCTGCGCCTTTGCGGCGACGATGCCCTCCGCGACCGGCTGGGCGGTGCTGCCCGAGAACGCATGGCCGCATTCGAGCCTGCCAGAGTGCTGAAGCTGTGGGAAGCAACGATCGAGCAGCTCATTGATGAAACCGTGGGAGCGAAACGATGATGGCGAACCAGAACATCAAGTCCCTGCTACGCGCGGTACGCCGCCGCTACTGGCACGAGCCCCAACTGCGCGCCGCAGCCACGCGCGCGGACGCCATCTTGGTATCCTTCCCTAAGAGCGGACGCACATGGTTACGCTACTTGCTGTCCTGCTATCTTGCAGAACTTGCTGAGCTAGGCTTCCAGCCCGATCTGGCCAGCACCTTTCGCGTTCTGCCCAACTTCGACCGCAGCCGCCACCGTGGGATCAACGGTTTCGCCGGCAAACGCCCGCAGCTGCCGCTCATTCTCGTCAGCCACCTACCGTTCAATGAGCGAATGTTTCTGCAGCGCCCGATCATCTTCCTGGTCCGCGACCCCCGAGACGTGATCGTATCCGCATACTTCCACGCGACGCGCCACAAGCGCGTATTCGAAGGATCTATCGGCGCGTTCCTGGACAACTCGACCTATGGCCTGCCCGCCCTGATCGCCTTCACAAACGGCTGGGCGGAGGCGCTGTCGACACGCGAACACCTGGTGCGAAGCTATGAAGACTTGCACTCAGACACGCAGTCTGCGGTCGCTGGCATACTCGACTTCCTGAACATCGCAGTCGAGCCCGCTTTGCTGCAGCGGGCTATCGCGCTGGCACAATTCGACAAGATGCGCGCTCGGGAGCAGGAGCAAGGCATACCCGATCACGACTATGACAGGGGTGACACCCAGAGCCTACGAATGCGCAGTGGCAAGGCTCATGCTTACGGAAACGTCATGTCTCCAGCGGAAGTGGCTCACGTCCTCGACGCCTGTGCCGAAGGGCTCACCCAACTCGGGCGCAGCTTGCTTGCTGCTACCGGCGTAGAACTTGGTGCCACTGCGATGCAGGTGCGGGGGTGAAGCCGGTGCGCATCTGCTCCATCCTGACCAGTTTCACGACAGGCGGGGCCGAGACCTTGGTCGAGAACCTGTCGGCGACGTTTGCCGCGCGCGGCCACTACGCCTCGGTGCTTTCGCTCAGCGACGCCGCACAGGTGGGCAACCCGGCAAATATCGAACAGCAGATGCGCGAGCGACTGCATCAGGCCGGCGTCGATACGCAATCATTGGCACTCGAGAACAGGCGCAACATCGTGACCGGCACCCTGGCGTTCCGCAAAGCGCTGCAGAGCGTAAAGCCCGACATCATTCATAGTCACACGGCCGGCGCCCTGCCCATACTTGCTCTTGCGGCAGCACGGGTTCCCGTTGTCCTTACGCATCACAACAGCCGCCTGAGTTTCCCTCCCCGGGCATATTGGATGTTCGACCGCATCGTCAGCCGCTATGTTGCCATCAGCGAACAATGTAAGCTGCAGACGCAGCACCATGCCCGCCGGCCAGTCCATACGATCCTTAACGCTGCCAGCCCGCGCTTCCGGGCCAGTACAGCGCGAAGTGCGCCTGCCAGACACCCGATCATCCTGGCCGTTGGCACGCCGTCGGAGCAAAAGGATTATGCCACGCTGGTAAGGGCGGCGGCTCATCTGCGCGAAGCGATGCAGCCTCTGGGACGAAGGCCGCTGATCCAGATCGTCGGCGGCGGCGCATGGGTGGAAAGCCTGCGCGAACTGATCCGAAAGCACGGCGTGGTCGATATCGTCGAGGTGACCGGCGCACGCAGCGACGTGGATGCGCTGATGCGGGAGGCGGACGTACTCGTGAACTCATCCTTGTGGGAGGGTTTCCCGATCGCTATGATCGAAGCATCGATGTCAGCCCTGCCGATCATCGCGACGGACGTTGCGGGCAATCGGGAGATGGTCACGGATGATGTCAGCGGCCTGCTTATTCCGCCGCGCGACCCACGCGCCCTTGCCCGTGCATTGGTTCGCGTGCTCAACGATGCGCAGCTCTATCGCAAACTTTCGGTGGGAAGCTTGGCCGCGGCGCAGCGCTTTTCCATCGAACACTGCGCCGACGAGCACCTGTCGCTTTATCGAGAAGTCACGGACGAAAGTACTCCTTATCACGATCAACAGGTGCCTACTGGCCAGCGAGACGCTGCGTGAGGATCGCCGCCATCAGCGACGTGCACGCAGTAGGCTCTGCCTTTGCGGAGGCACTGGAGGCTGCCCGTAGGGAGGGGTTCGATCATCTGCTCATATTGGGCGATCTCCTGACTTATGGCGTTGCGCCGGAAGAGACCGTCGCCCTCACCCGCCAAGCGGTGGACCGAGACGGAGCGATTCTGCTTCTGGGCAATCACGACCAGCTCTATCTCGACCTGGCGCAGGGGCGCACCGCCTACAGAGATGGGTTGCCGGACTGGCTGCGCGAGGCGATCGACTGGACCACCGAGCGAATGGAAGTGGACTCGTTTCGTGCACTACCCTGGCGGGAGTCCTGGGTCGCCGGTCCTGTGTTCGCCGCCCACGCCAACCCCTTCGCATTCGGCGACTGGACTTACCTGAACGATGAAGCTTCGATGGAGCAGGCGAGCGTGGCTCTTGCGACACGCGAAGGGCTCTACGGCCTCTTCGGCCATACGCATCGCAGCCGCAGCTACTGTAGTGGCCGGGCAGAAGTTCACACGCTGCCCTCGCTCGGCCAGCCCCGCCATAGAAACGATCCGCTGCTGCGCTGGACGATGGCTCAGATCAGCGACAACGGGCTGACGCTCACAAGCCATCCGGTGCCGTTCGATCGTGCAGCGCATTGCCGTGCGATCAATGCCACTTCCATGTCCTCCCAAACAAAGAGCCGTCTATGCAGCTGGTTCCTCTGAAAGCGCTCGTCACTGGCGGCGGCGCCCTGCTTGGCCAAGGCATCATCAAAGCGTTGCGAGGCAGTTCCCTTAAGGCAGAGATCGTCGCCGTCGACCCCAACCCCCTGTCTTCGGGGCTCTACTGGGCTGACAAGGGCTATCGCGTGCCTATGGCCTCGCAGCCGGATTACCGACAGGCGATCTGGGACATCCTTGAGCGCGAGCGCCCCGACACGCTCCTTGTCGGTACCGATGTGGAACTCGCCTTCTTCGCAAAGGAACGCGCCGCGATTCAGGAGAGGTTCGGCACGATTGTCCTTATCAGCGATCCGCAAGTCGTCGCCGTCGCGGAGGACAAGTACGAAACCTACCGCTTCATGCAAAGCAAGGGGTTTAAGCCGCCCGCCTCAGCCTTGCCCGAAGACGCAGAAGCGCTGTCTCGTCTGGTCACTGAGGTTGGCTTCCCCCTCGTCGTAAAGCCGCGGGTCGGTGCCCGATCGGCAGGGGTATCCGTCGTCCACGACGAAGCAGATCTCGCGCGCACTCTGGAAGGACGGGATGGCCTGGTCGTGCAGGAATGCGTTGGCAGCGACGATACCGAGTATACGGCAGGCGTGCTTGTTTTCGACGGCCGGACGCAAGCATCAATTGTGCTGCGCCGGGACTTGCGGGACGGAAACACCTACCGGGCGTACGCCGGCAACTACTCTGATCTCGATGCTCAGGTACAGGCCTTCGGAGAGGCGCTTGCCCCCTTCGGCCCAGCCAACTTCCAGTTCCGTACCGATCCGGATGGCACAGCTCGCGTCTTCGAGATCAATGCGCGCTTTTCCGGCACCACGCCAATGCGGGCGATGCTCGGGTTCAACGAAGTGGAAATGTGCATTCGCAAGCTCTTGCATGGAACGAGGATCGAGCAGCCACAAGGACGGCCTGGTGTCATCCTGCGCTACCTTCAGGAAATGTACGTTCCCGAAGAGCAGATCGCGGCGATGGTCTGACACCATGCTTATCGCGGTGACCGGTGCCACTGGCTACGTCGGGAGCCACGTAGCGCCTCGCCTGCAAGCGGCGGGCTATGCTTTGCGCCTGCTGATGCGCCACCCTGAACCGGCGCCGATGCCGGGAGCCGAAACGGCCCTGCTGGACCTCAGCAATGACATCACGCAAGGCTGCCTCGAAGGTTGCGACGTGTTGCTGCATCTGGCGGCCTACATACCGGCGAATCTTCGTGATCCCGCGAGTGCGGAGCAGTGCTGGCGTATCAACGCGCGGGGGACGCTCAAGATTGCTGAGGCGGCGGCGCGGGCCGGCATGCGGCACATGGTCCATGCAACGAGCGGCAATGCGTATCGGTTCGGGGACGGCAGCCCTCGCCGGGAAGACGATGCCATGATGCCGACGAGCCGTGGCTTCTATCTGGGCTCCAAGCTCCTGCAGGAGATTTACGCCAATGATATGTGCGAGCGGGCTGGTATCGGCTGCGCGACGCTACGGCTCGGTTCGGTGTACGGCGGTCCGGGCGCAACCGGGCTGGTGCCTGGCTTTCTGAACCAACTGAAGGCGGGAAAACCGGTGCGGCTTCACGGCGGCGGCTCTTTCGGTGCCGACTTCGTTCACGTGGAAGACGTTGCAAAGGCGGCTCTACTGGCAATCAAAGATCGTACCGAGGGTCCGCTCAACGTTGGATCGGGTGAACGCACGACGGTGAGAGATCTGGCCCGAACTATTGCGGACCTGTGCCAAGCTCCGGATCATTTAATCGAGGAGGGCCCGTCTTCAGCTAGTCCTGATCTCGGGTTCGCTGCGCTCGACTGCTCGCGCCTTCACGCATTGGGCTACCGTCCGCGCGCTCTGAGGGAAGGTCTGATGGAAGCTCTCTCACCTTGCGAGCCCACGCAGACCGCGCGCTGATCCCTGCCTTACCCACGCGTTCGAACGCGCTCGGCGGCAATCCACCATTGCATAGTAATAAGGCAAGCCGATCTGCCACGTCCTCCGCGTTCAACGTGGCAGCAGCAAATCCGCGGGAATTGCGGCGAGCATAATCGCTTTACCTAGCCTCCTGGCTTACCGCTGAAGAGACGTGTCCCCCTCCGTCCGCGCTGTGACGCTCCTGCACTTATGACGCATTCTGCGCGCGTTCGATGTCATGACTCGGGGATTCCATGCGCGTCGCGTTAACATCTGCTTTCGAGGCGTCTGCCGTGCCGGCCAGGCCTCAAACTGCTGCGGCTTACCGCGCGGACATCGACGGTCTTCGTGCATTGGCTGTTATCGCAGTGGTATTTTACCACGCGCAGCCGAGCCTTGCGCCGGGAGGCTTTGTTGGCGTCGACGTGTTCTTCGTCATCTCGGGCTACCTGATTACGCGTCTGCTTGACCGTGAGATCCTGGAGGGCCGCTTTTCGCTGGTGCACTTCTACGAGCGACGCGTGCGCCGGATCCTGCCAGCGCTGTTTGCAATGCTGGCGGTGACGGCAGTTGTCTCGGCGCTGCTTCTCATCCCCAGCGATTTCAGGGCGTTTGGTCGAAACGCTGTGGGCGCCGCCCTCTTTGTCTCCAACTTCTTCCTCTGGATGCAAGGGAGTTACTTCGAAGGAGCCGAAGCCAGGCCGCTGCTCCACACATGGTCGCTGGCCATAGAGGAGCAATTCTACTTGTTCTTCCCGCTTGTTCTGGCCGGCCTGAGAAGGGAATGGCCAACTCGAGTGGTTCCGGTCGTCGCTGGACTTGCCGCTTTCTCTTGTGTGGCAGGTGCCCTGGTTCTCTCACACTCCCCCACTGCAGCCTTCTACCTGCCGCAGTACCGCATATGGGAGCTGCTGTGCGGCAGCCTGCTTGCCCTGGGCGCTGTTCCAGCCTGGCCGAATGCCACAGTGCGAGAGCTGGGGGCGGCTTCTGGCATCTGCATGATTCTCGCCGCCACCTTCGGCTTTTCGGAAGGCATGCCCTTCCCAGGGTTCGCAGCCTTGCTACCATGCCTCGGAGCAGCGTTGATCATCCACGCGGGCAGTAGTGGCCAGACGAGGGTGGGCCGACTACTTGCCGCCAAGCCGATGGTCGCGGTCGGACTGATCTCATACTCCGTTTACCTTTGGCACTGGCCGCTGATCGTATTCTTTATCTACTACAACATCGATAATCCCACGCTTCTGCAGTCGCTGGGGCTGATTGCGCTCTCATTCGTCCTGGGCGCGCTGTCCTGGAGGTATGTTGAACGGCCATTCCGCCAGTCGCCCCCTCGATCATCGCGTACCGAAATACGCATGTTCACTGCCGCCGTTGGCTCCATAGCGGCTGTCTTCGCCCTGGGCTCGGTCATCTACTTGGCGCGTGGCTTTCCCCAACGCTTTCCCGAGAAGGTGCGCGTACTCTCCGCATACGCCGGATCGCAGAATGCACTCGCCGATGAATGTTCGTCTACTGGCTTGCAACTGATGCGCAGTTCGCCCTGCACCATCGGAAACCCTGCTTCAGCCTCGGTCTTTCTCTGGGGAGACTCTCATGCCGGCGCGCTGTACGGCGCGCTTCAAGAGATCTCCCGCTCCGGCCCCAGCACGATCTACGGCGCGACGCCACGCTGTCCGCCACTCCTGGGCATCGGCACGAATGCCGAGTGTATCGCGGGAAATCAGCAACGGCTGGACTACGTGCTAGGACATCCCGAAATCTCGACCGTGATCCTGGCGGCACGCTGGTCGTTGTATTCCCGTGGTCGTGCCACACGATATGGGCCCGCTGAAACGAACGCCGACTTACCGGTGCTGGAAGACAGTAACGGCACACCGTACCCACAGTTTACCGCACAAGCCCGCGAGGGACTACGACGCGGACTCTACGACCTCGTCCACACGCTGCTTGCAGCGGGAAAGCACGTCGTGATCATGTACCCCGTGCCCGAGATGGGATACGATATACCTTCGACAATGGCGCGCCTCGCTGCGGAAGGTCGAATGCCCAACGCCTTCGCTATCCCCGAACGGGGCTTTCTTCACCGCCAGCGATTTTCGATTCCGCTACTGGACGGACTCGGCAATCACCCGAACCTTAAACGCGTCTATCCGGACCGGACACTTTGCCCGTCCGATCGCTGTCTCGGTTTTGTCGATGGCACGCCCTTGTACTTCGACAGTCACCACCTCAGCATACCCGGCTCGAAACGTCTGGAGCCCGCTTTGAAGTCAGCTCTACGCGATCACCCTTAAGTTCTGCCCGTAGCGTTGGAACTCAGGCACCAAGCACCCGGTCGATCTCGGCGATTTCAGAGCGCAACCACATCGCCTCCGACAAGTTGCTGCCGCCCGAAGCAGCCAAAAGCGCCTCAGTCGCGGCCTTCTTGACCTTCAGCGACGGAAGATTGTCCGGTACGATGCCCAGTGCGATGGCGACGAGGTGCAGAGCTTCAAGCGGCTGCCCCGCGTCAAGCCTCGCCTGCCCGCGCTCCGCCAGCTTTGCGGGGCCGCCAGCCAGCTCCACCAGGTCTGCATCCACGCTGGAGCGCGGCACGCCGTACAGTTCGGTAGTGCCGTCTTCGTAATGGAACCAGCCGGAGTACTCTTCCCAGATCGTCTTGACCGCCCAGCTCGCCTTACCATGGAACTCGCCGATGGCCGCGCCTTCTAGCCAGGAGAACTCGCGCATGAGCTGGTGCACGTCTTTGCCCGCTTTCATGCCTTCCAGCGTATAATCGCGCACGTAAGTGACGGCGGCATGCATCCGGTCCAGATCCGCCCGAATACGCTCAGCCCCATAGATCGCATCACCGTGCCCGGTGACCACGATCTCGGCGCTGAGGTCGCGCACCTTATCGAGCGACTTGAGATACTGGCGCACCGACCGCGGCTTGTCACCTCGCAAGGTGCATAGGAACGGCATCGACAGCCAGACAGGTCCGAACAGGTTGCCAGTGAAGGCGATCCTTTCCCTGGGCATCCAAACCGTAAGGCCATCCACCGTCTCCCCTTCAGGCGTATGGATAATCTCGAAAGTCCGACCGCCCAGTTCAAGGGTCAGCTTGCGGTCGATCAGAATGTCCGGGATCACCAGCGGCGCCGGCTTTGGTGTCCCGCCCCGCCTCAGCGTCGAGCCCCACAGCTTGCCGCTCCTTGGCCCGAAGAATGCCTGCAGGTTCCTCATGTCGGCATTGGCTTCGACAAAGCCGGGACCGCCGATAACCTGCGTGCCCTCTTCAAGAAATTCAGGCACGCCGCCGAAGTGGTCGGCATGGCTTTGGGTCAGGACGATGAACGCCAGCGCACCCGTCCGGTGCGGCGCGAAAAGCGCCTTGTTGCGCTCCACGTTATCCATGAAGCCCGTGTTGACCATCAGGTCACCGTCGCGTGTCGTGACAAGATAAGCGTTCGAGATGTCGTTCGCCTGAAACACGAAGTCGGTGATCGCGATCGCCGCCGCCTGAGCATCACCGGAACGGACGAGATCGGCGAGCTTGGGCGCAACCTCCTGTTTCTCGTTCATCTCACGCCTCCTCGAAGCCGATCATCACCTTTGCGGACTCCGGGCGTGCGGCGACCTCCAATCCCTTCATCACGTCCCGGAACGGCAGCTTGTGGCTGATCATCGCCGCGATCTTGTCCTGCAGGCGCGGCATCGCGGCGATCACTTCGGGCATTTCGGTCGGATATCCGACAGCGGTGGTGATCGTCATCTCGCTCGTAAGCATTCGGCCTGCCGGGAACTCGATCGGTTTCATGTAGGCCGCAGTGATTACCATACGAGAGTGAAGCTTCGCCATCATGATCACGTCCGTCAGGATCGACGGGGCGCCGGCGGCATCGATATAGGCGTCCGTGCCGACACCAACGCGGCCATAGCTCGGCACCTCGCCATGAAGCCGCGCAAGTTCCTCCCGCAACTTGACCTTGGCCGGGTTGAGCGCCGCCTGGACACCCAGCGCGCGGGCCCGCTCCAGTCGCTCCTCTGACAAGTCGAGCGCCACCACTTCGGTGATGCCGCGATCCATCAGCCAGAGCAGCATGCCAAGTCCAATGGGGCCGCACCCGAAAACCACAACCTTGTCGCCCGGCTTCACCTCGGCTCGATTGACCCCATGCATGGCAACCGCGAGCGGCTCGCACATGGCGGCAACATCATAAGAAATGCCTGCAGGGATCGGCAGGATCGAATCTCCGAGTCGCGCTTCGCGGACCAGCAGTTCCTGAGTGAACGCGCCCTCCGGACCGCCTGAACCGATGTTGCCAGGTGTCATCATCGGATTAACGATGACTGGCGTGCCGATCGCGATGCCTTCCACCTCGCTGCCAACTTCCACCACGTCGCCCGCACCTTCGTGACCCAGTGCTGTTTCCGTCCCCGGGGGTATGCCACCCATCTTGATGTAGGAAAGGTCGGATCCGCAAATGCCGACCGACTTCATCTTCACCACAACGTCCTTCGGGCCTGCCACCGGACGCTCATAGGGGTCGACGCGAACGTCACCGGCACCATGGATTTTCAGCAGTTCCACTCGTTCACTCCTCGTCCCGTTTGCTATCGCTTTTACGGTCGAACCATGTAACCGCCGTCGATGGTGATGGTCTCACCGGTCATGAACGAGGACGCATCCGAACACAGGTAAGCTCCAATTCCCTCGAAGTCTGAGGGAAAGCCCGTGCGTTTCATCGGAATGGTCGGCGCAAAGTGCGCCTCAACCTGCTTCGCTCGCTCCCCCTCGCCCATCATTGGCGTCATGATCAGTCCGGGGGCGACCACGTTCGCGCGAATGCCGAGCGGCGCCAGCTCGATGGCAAGGCAACGCACCGTCGCGGCGATAGCCGACTTAGATGCAGCATATTCCATCTTGCCCGGAAGCCCCTGGAACAGAGAAAGCGAGCCGCAAGCGACGAGGCTTCCACCCGGCTCTCCAGCCTCCGCGCGCGCCTTCATGTGCCGTGCGCCCTCGCGCAAAGTGAAGAACGCCCCATGAAGCGCCGTTTTCTGGAATTCGTGCCAGTGCTCGCTCGGCATGTCGAAGACCGAGTTGTAACGCGGGCTCGCGCCGGAGTTGGCAAACACGCAGTCCACGCGGCCGAAATCAGTCATGACCTGCCGAAAGCCATCCATGATATTCTGCTCTTCCGAGACATCAATCTGGTAGGCGATGACCTTGCCTGCCCCGGCAGCTTCCAGGTCAGCCTTCGCACGCGCGCTCTTCTCTGCATTGCGGGCCCAGATTGCAATGTCTCCGCCCATCTTGGCGACACCCATGGCGAAGCCAAAGCCGATACCGCCGTTGCCGCCGGTGACCACTGTAACTTTGCCGGTGCAGTCAAACAGGCCGCTTGCCATTGCTTTCTCCTCAGATCCCGTAACGCCCCTCAGCGCTCGTTGGCCCGGAATTTCGCCTGTGGGACGATTGCGCCGCAACCCCGCCGCTCGTAGAGTTCAAGCCGGACTGTATAGCTACGGACACAATTCCGGGGTGCCGTTCAGATTCGTGCCAGCCGATACGGGAGCGACAAGACGTGAAGGACATCCCCTCGCCCGCCGCCACTGCGACGGTGGACGCTGAACTTGTAGGCAGGTCCATCACCGCTCAAATCGTGCGCTTCGACATGCCGACACCCACCGCCTCAGTCCACGCCATCGAAGATCGCTATCACCTGAACATGTGCCTCACGCCGCGGCCGCTCTCCAGCCGCGGAGGCTATGCCAAGCGATGGGGGCCGCACCGGCTGGAACGCTTGGGCGACATCTTCCTGCTCCCACCGGGAGAGTCGCTGTACATACGCGGCGGAAGCGGGCGGCAAGCGTCACTGATCTGCCACCTTGACCCTGCTTTGGTGCATGGACTCGCCGGGCGCCCGCTGGAGTGGAGTGACCAGCATCTTGCGGGGACACTGGACATTGCCAGCGCTCGCGTCCGTGCGATCCTGTTTCGCCTTACCGAGGAAGTGCGCCATCCGGGTCTTGGGTGGAAGCGCATGCTGGACTTCCTGGCCGGCGAACTCGCACTGGAGTTGGCGCGGTATTCCCTAGAGGTTGCCGAGCGGCCAGCAACTGGAGGTCTTTCCGGTTGGCGCCTGCGGCTGATCGACGAACACCTGGCAGAGGATACCCGCGCGCCGACGCTTCAGGAACTGGCGGACCTGTGCAGTATTTCCGTGCGCCAGCTCACCCGTGGTTTTCGCGTCAGCCGCGGCTGTTCGATCGGTGACTACATCCAGCAGCGCCGGATGGAGGCCGCCAAACGTATGCTCATGGCGGGCGAAAGCGTGAAGGCGATCGCCTTCGCCATGGGCTTTGCTTCCCCCTCAAGCTTCACGTTCGCATTTCGCCGGGCTGTCGGTGCCAGCCCCAGTACGTTCCGCAATCGCCAGGGCCGGAGTATCGCAGACACTGCTCGACAGCGCGGGTAATGTCCTGATTTCAACATAACGTCCCGGCTCGAGTCGTAATCCGCATTGCCAGCACCTGCCACCGCCGGGTTAGCTCACATGCGAGAGCCCGAAGGCAGCGAGAGGGAAAGAGGGACCATGGCGCAGCAACACCTGCACGCAGACGCAATCGTCGAGAACGCAGTCAGATCCGTCGGCATGGCCACGTTCGACAGTGAGAGCTTCCGCGAAGGTCTGGCGGTTCTCATTGAAGATGTGAACGCCGGTATCGACAAAGGCTGGTACATCGATAGCGGCGTGGCGCAGATCGAGAAGGACTGCCTCCACTACCTCACGAACCGGCTGAAGGTGGCCGACTACCTGCGCCAGAATTCGGAGCTGGAAACCCGCAAAATCGAGCGCCCCGTGTTCGTCATGGGCGTGCCGCGCACCGGCACCACTCTGCTGTCCAACCTGCTCGCCGCCGACCCGGCTCGCCGCTCACCGCTCACCTGGGAGATCGACGATCCGGTGCCGCCCGCCACCGGCGAGACGCTCAAGTCCGATCCGCGAGCGCTGGCAAGGCTGGAAGCCGAGCGCAAAATGCTCGAAGCCATGCCCGAGGCCGGCAAGTATTACCGTTCCTCCGCCATTTACCCGAACGAAGACGTCTTCATCATGGCCGGCGACTTCAAGACGCTGATGATCGAGTCCAAGGGCCGCCTGCCCGCCTACAGGGACTTCATCTTCGGCGCCGACATGACCAGCGCCTATGCCTACCATCGCAAGTTCCTTCAGGTGCTGCAGGACAAGGCTTCGGGCGTGTGGAACCTCAAGATGCCCAGCCATGCGCTCTATCTTGAGTACCTGTTTGCCGAATACCCGGATGCCCGCGTGATCTGGACGCACCGCGACCCCTACTCGGCCGCAGCTTCGCTGTGCTCGATCATTTCGCTTTCGCACCGCCGTCACTTGGGTGCGCCAGACATCGAATGGCTGAGCCAGAACTATCCTTGGCAGGCCGCCGAGCACGCCAACCGGATCATGGACTTTCGTGACAAGTTCGGAGAGGACAAGATTATCGACGTTCACTACGATGGCATGTTGGACGATCCCATCGGCACGATGAAAACGCTCTACAAAGCGCTGGGTGACGAATGGACGAGTGAAGCCGAGGCCGGCATTCAGGGCTGGCTGGACGACAATCCGCAGAACAAGTTCGGCAAGCACGAGTACAAGCTGGCTCAGTACGGGCTGACCCAGGAACAGCTCACCCGCCTCTTCGAACGCTACCTAGCGCGCTATGACGTAGCGCGGGAAGGCTGACGATGCTGGAGGGGCTGCATTACCAGAACGCCTATGTCTGCGACGATCTTGAAGCCGGCATAGACCTGTTCCGCGGGCGGGGCCTGAAGAAAGAGCCGATCATCATCTCCGTCGACCAGGAAGTGATGACCCCCGCGGGTCCGAAGCGCCAGAAGAGCCGGATCTGCTTCATCTGGATCGGTGATTTGCAGTACGAGTTGATCGAAAGCGAGATCGATGAAGTTGGCTTGTACGCGAACTGCCTCTCCAACGGCGGCCCCTTGCGTTTTCACCACGTGTGCTTCCGCATCGAGGACTGGGCTGACTTCCGCTCGCGGGTGGATGGTCAGGAGTTTCCCATCGCGATGGAGCGCGGTGGCACGCAGGACGGCGACCTCAAGTTCCTTTACCTCGATGCCCGCAAGGTCTTCGGGCACTATCTCGAATACACGTGGATGCCGAATAGGACGTGGCAACAGATCAAATCGATGTGAGGCGGTAAGATCCTCCTTCGCTCATGGGAGGATCGTCGCGCCTCAGCCGATCATTATCAAACTGGCGTTGCCACCTGCGGCAGTGGTGTTCACCGATAGCGAGACTTCCTCCAGCAGCCACTCGCAACGCCACCGCCCACTCTCGTCCGCGGCATGCACCGGAATGATGGCCCCCGGCAGTTCCGATGCGATCCGAACCGCTTCGCTCACTTGTGCCGCATTGCCTTCCGCCAGCACTCCAGCAAGCGGCTCATTATTACCTCGAAGGGCTGCGGCCAAGCCCGGCGGCAGATCGGCCGGCAGCGCCATGCCCTCGACAGTCGCGCAGTTACCTGTCGCCAGCACCGCAGCTATTTGGGCGTAGAGCCCCTCTTTGCTGACCGGCTTGAGCAGGATGCGCCCACGCGGGTGCAACGTGTAGACGTTGCGCTCGCCGACCGGTCCCGGCAGCATCATTTCTACGCCTAATGCGGTACCCTGGTCATAGCGCCTTGCAGTGGCTGCAGCCGTGCTTTCGCCTCGAGCTTCCAGCCATTCGGCAAATTCCTGCAGCCGAGAGCTGTGGGGTCCTGCAATCGGTGGCAGCCCGGCCGGCCGGGTCACGAGGCGCCCCAGATAGAGCGGCCCTCCTGCTTTGGGGCCTGTACCCGAAAGCCCACGCCCACCGAACGGCTGCACGCCAACGATTGCCCCCACCATGTTACGGTTCACATAGAGGTTTCCTGCTTTAACGCGCGATGTGACCCGTGCGACGGTTTCATCGAGGCGAGTGTGCAGCCCGAAAGTCAGCCCAAAGCCCGTGGCGTTGATCGCATCGCACAGGGTGTCCATGTCTTCGCGGCGGTAACGCAGCACGTGCAGGACCGGACCGAAGACCTCCCGCTCAACATCAGCGATCCGGTCGATCTCAATGATGCTAGGTGCCATGAAGGTACCGCGCTCTGTCTCTGAACCCATCGGCAGACGCTCGATCCGGTGCCCTCGGGCGCGCATCGTCTCGACATGACGCTCAAGGCTGTCACGTGCTTTGGCGGTAATAACAGGGCCAATGTCGATATTGAGGCGATCCGGATTACCCACGCGCAGTTCCGCCAGAGCGCCTTTCAGCATGCCCAGCACGCGGTCTGCGCAATCCTCCTGCAAGCACAGGATGCGTAGCGCCGAGCAACGTTGCCCGGCACTGTCGAACGCCGACGTTATGACATCGGCCACGACTTGCTCGGCCAAGGCCGAGCTGTCGACGATCATCGCATTCTGCCCGCCCGTCTCAGCGATCAGCGGAATGGGCTTGCCCTCGGGCGAGAGCCGCTGCGCCAGCTGTCGCTGGATCAGCTGCGCCACCTCGGTCGAGCCGGTGAACATGACGGCGGTAGTTTCCGGCGCCGCAACCAGCGCCGCGCCGATCTCGCCATCGCCAGGCAGCAGCTGCAGCGCGTCAGAGGGCACACCCGCTTCGTGCAGCAGCCGGACAGCCTCGGCCGCGATCAGGGGCGTCTCCTCGGCCGGCTTGGCGAGCACCGGATTTCCCGCGACTAGAGCCGCGGCGACCTGGCCGGTGAAGATCGCCAGCGGAAAGTTCCAAGGGCTGATGCAAGTGACGGGGCCTAGCGCCTTTTGCGCAGGGCCCATCGTGGATCGTGCTTGCGCCGCATAGTAGCGCAGAAAGTCGATCGCCTCGCGCACTTCGGCAATGGCGTTCGCTGCCGACTTGCCTGCCTCGCGAATGGCTAGGCCCATCAGCTGCGGCATACAATCCTGCATCGCATCGGCACACCGCTCCAGCACGGCGGCGCGGTCTGCGACCGGCACGGCGCTCCACGTTGAAGCTGCAGCTATTCGCGCGGCGTTTCGCGCCTGATCGACACTGGCTTCGATAACATGACCGACCAGATCGCGGCGATCAGCGGGGTTACGGACTGCCCGCTTACCTGTCAGAGCTTGCGGCGGTGCAGCGTGCCAAGGCACCTCCACACTGTCCCTGAGCGCATGCGACAACTGCTTCAGAGCGGACTCGTCGCTGAGATCGACCCCCGCTGAGTTCGGCCGCTCGGGATAGAGATCGCGTGGCAACGCAATCAACTCGTGCCGAGCTCCAGGTCGGGGAATGGCATGCATGACTTCGGCGGGGTCGGCGATCATGTCTTCGATGGGCACTGCGGGATCCGCAACCCGGTGGACGAACGAGGAGTTTGCCCCATTCTCCAACAACCGCCGCACAAGGTATGCTAGGAGCGTTTCATGCGTCCCCACGGGCGCGTAGATGCGACAGGGGCGGTCGAGTTTCTCCTTGGGAACGACTAGGCCGTAAAGCTGTTCGCCCATGCCGTGCAGACACTGAAACTCGTACTGGCCAAATGTGAAATCGGGTCCGGCCAAGTGGTAGATGGTCGCCAGCGTTTGTGCATTGTGAGTGGCGAACTGCGGGAACACGGCGTCTGTGGCAGCCAGCAGCTTGCGAGCACAGGCGATATAGGCAACATCGGTGTGCAACTTCCGGGTGTAGACAGGAAAATCGACAAGTCCGTCCACTTGCGCCCGCTTGATCTCGGCGTCCCAGTAGGCACCCTTGACCAGTCGCACCATGATCCGCCGCCCCGCGCGGTGGGCCAGGTCGATAATCCAGTCGATCACAAAGGGGCAGCGCTTGCCGTAAGCCTGCACCACGAACCCCAAACCGTCCCAACCCGCAAGCCCGGGATCAAGCGCCAGGTTCTCCAGCAGCTCGAGTGAAAGCTCCAGCCGATCGGCCTCTTCTGCGTCGATGTTGAAGCCGATGTCATAGCTCTTGGCCAGCATCGCCAACCGTCGGACCGATGGCAGCAACTCGTCCATGACACGCTCGACCTGCGCCCGCACGTAGCGCGGATGGAGTGCCGAAAGCTTAATCGAGATTCCCGGCCCACCATAGATACCGCGTCCGGCAGAAGCCTTGCCGATCGCGTGAATGGCCCGCTCGTAATCGCGGTAATAGCGTTCCGCGTCGGCCGCGGTTGTCGCTGCTTCTCCCAGCATATCATAGCTGTACTGGAAACCCCGCGCCTCCATCGCCTTGGCGCGCTGCAGCGCCTCCTTGATGGTCTCGCCAGTGACGAACTGCTCCCCCATCATCCGCATCGCGAGGTCGACGCCGCGCCGGATGACCGGCTCGCCCGCACGCGCCACCAAACGCGTCAGGGCCGTGCTCAGACCCCGATCATCCACGCTGCCGACGAGCTTGCCGGTCACCACCAACCCCCACGTGGCGGCGTTGACGAACAACGACTTACCCCCGCCCAGATGCGCCGCCCAATCGCCATCGGCGATCTTGTCACGGATCAGCGCATCGCGGGTGGCGTTGTCTGGTATGCGCAGCAGCGCCTCGGCAAGGCACATCAACGCAACACCTTCCTCGCTAGATAGCGAGTACTCCTGCACCAGCCCGTCGACCGGCGATCCCTTCCGATGCGTGCGCAATGAGGTGACGAGATCGCGTGCCGTGGCGGCAATCGCGGTGCGAGTGCTTTGGTCGATTGTCGCCGCTTCGAGCAAAAGCTTCATCGCCTCCGGTTCGGGACGGCGATAAGCTGCCGTGATTGCCTGACGAAGAGGCGAAGGGGCGCTCAGCGGAGGAGCGAAGTTCATGAAGGCGGCGGCTTGATCCATGCATGAACTATAGCCCACCTGACTGTAGCATTTCAGACTTTCCTCCTCCCCGTAGCGGCCGAATTGACCTACTATGCAGGCTGTAGCAGGCAAAATGAGCTGAAGAGATGAGCAGTACAGTCGATCTGGATGACTTTGATAGAAAGATCATCCTTGCTCTGCTTGAGGATGGACGGATCACCGTCACCGAACTTGCCAAGCGGATCGGCTTGTCCAAGTCTCCCTGCCAGGTCCGTCTGCGTCGGCTGGTGGATACCGGCGTGATCCGCGGCTTCACCGCTCTGGTAGATCCGGCAAGACTTGGCCTCGACCATGTCGCCTTCGCCGAGGTGAAGCTATCCGACACGCGTGAGGCGGCGCTCAAAGAGTTCAATTCGGCAGTTCAGCGCATCCCTGAGGTGGAGGAATGTCACATGATCGCCAGCAGCTTTGACTACCTCCTCAAGGTACGCACGCCCGACATTCGCCGATACCGCATGGTCCTGGGAGAGAAGATCTCGAGTTTGCCGCATGTAGCGAGCACATCCACATTCGTTGCCATGGAAACGGTCAAGGATCTCGGCGGCTGATCATTTGTCCAAAGTGGCCTGCGGAACTGAACGAAGCGCCAGTCATTGTGATCGCACGCAAAAAGAGCGGAAACTGATGACTGAGACACTCGATAGCTCGCTGCATGATAAAGCCTTGGCGCGAGCCGAGAGCATGCTCACGCTGGCCTGCAAGAAGGACCTTAAGATCGCCACTGCAGAGAGTTGCACGGGCGGTTTGATCGCCGCGCTGCTAACCGACATACCCAATTGCAGTCACGCGTTCGAGCGTGGATTCGTCGTCTATGCACCTGTGGCGAAGTCTGAACTGCTCTCGATCCCTCTTGAACGCATCGAGCGCTTTGGGGTGGTCAGTAAAGAGATTGCGGTCGACATGGCGCTGGGGGCTTTGAAGGCGTCCCACGCTGACATCGCCGTTTCCGTTACCGGCTATGCTGGGCCCGGCGGATCGGACGACGAGGAGGGCTTGGTCCACCTTGCTTGCGCGAGGCGTAACTATCCAACCGATCACCGGGAGGAGCATTTCGGGCCGGTGGGTCGGGCGAGTGTACGCCGCGCCACGATCGATGTCGCACTCGATATGCTGCAACGCGCCGTCGAGGCATAGCAGACGGGCCGGCACAAGAGTACCGGCCCTGCAAGTAATGTCTCAACCGGAGGCTATTACTTCCTGCGCTCGCTTGGTTCACTGTCATCAGCCGCAGCGCCCGACGTGTTCTTTTTGGTATCCTGCCAGCGATCCACCGGGTTCGAAGCTTGTCCGGTGACATTGCGACTGTCTACCGGCTCGTATTCGCCCCGACCTGTGCGCGGGTTCTCTTCCTCGCGCCAAGACTTCTGTGGGTCACCTTTCGTCCCGACGACCCTGCGCGAGTCCTTGGGTTCCAATTCTCCGCCACCTGGCATGACGCTTCTCCTCTTTTATGGTGAGCGCCTCAAGCAGCGCCCAGGTCACAAGGAGCAAGCGAATATCCGGCAGGAAAGTTGCGACGAGTCCCTTCCCAAGAAACACAAAGCCGAAGCGCTTATGCCGATCTCAGCTCGCGTCCTGCGCCAGGGCAAGGTCAATTCGGCAGCGCAGGCCCTCTGGGTGAAAGTCGATTTCGGCGCGCCCGCCCATCTCTGCGGTAAGGCCGCGCTCGATAAGCCGCGTACCGAACCCCTTGCGCGTCGGCGGTGTCACTGGCGGACCGCCCTGCTCGTGCCACTTGATCACGAGAGAGCTTTCTCCATTCGCTACAGGCGTCTGTTCCCAAGTCACCCGGACTCGTCCTTTGTCGTTCGACAGGGCCCCGTACTTGATCGCATTGGTGCTCAGCTCATGCACCGCCATGGTGAGTGCCACAGCGTTTTGCGGCGCAAGCAGCACTTCGGGGCCCGATATCTCCGCACGAGCCGCATCCGAGCCGGCCGCAGCAGCGATCGCCATGCGAACGGTCTCGCCAAGCAACGTGGGCTCCCAATTGCGGTCTGTCAGCAGGTCATGCGCAGTTGCGAGGGTCTTTAGGCGAGCATCGAAAGTCGCGCGGGCGACGCCGGTCGGGTCCACACTGCGGAAGGACTGCGCGGCGAGACCCTGCACGATCGCCAGCGTATTCTTGACCCGGTGGTTAAGCTCGTTGATCAAGAGTTCCTGGCGCTGCATCAGCAGAAACTCGTCGGTGACGTCGTGCCCTTGAACGAACACGCCGCTGATGCTGCCGCCGGCACCATGAATCGGCTGGTAGATGAAATCCAGAAAGCGCTTCTCCAGAACCGCTCCTTCGGACCCAAGCAGGATCGGCTCGCCGCGCCCGAAGTATGGCTCTCCACTTTGCCGGACATGGTCCAGAATAGCGACGAAGCCTTGCTCCACCACCTCCGGCAGCGCCTCCCCCACCGGCTTACCGATTATGTCACGCCCTCCTATTAGACGGTGGTATGCCGCATTGGCGAGCTGGAAATGGTGCAGCGGACCGCTCAGCACGGCCATGAATCCGGGTGCCTGCTCGAAAAGGCGGCGCAGTCTTTCGCTCTCTGCCAGCAGGTCGGCATTGCGCGCCTGAACCGCGCTGGCACGCTGAACGACGCTCATTTCCTCCCGCAGACGACGCAGGCCTTGCAGTTCGGTGACATCGACCGTGTGCTGAAGAACGAAGGCGACAGCGCCGTCATCGTCCAGCAACGGTGTGTGAGTGGCGCTCCACAAGCGCTCTTCCATGGTTCCGTCGGGATTAACGATGTCATAGCGGATCAGCGCCAGCTCATCCGGCTCCCCAGTCGCGATAACACGCTCCAGCGACCCTTTGAGCATTTCATAGCTTTCCGTGCCGGGCGCGCTGGGAAAGGCCTTGAACATCGGCACCCCGGTAATCTCATCCCGCGTGCGCATCGTTGCTCGAAGGTAAGCATCGTTCATCCAGACGATCTTCATCGTCCGGTCGACTACGACGTAGGGATTAGGAGAGAGGGTGCACAGCGCTTCGAACTGAATTGGCAAGTTGGTGCCCCGTTCCTGGGGTTAGTAGTTGGATCGCACGCCTGCGTGGGACCAGCGAAATTGTCAATGAAAGCCGCCGACTTGAGATGATTGGCAGGACCTCGTTTGTCCGGCGCTGCGAAACGACGGCGCAACTGTCACCCGCCTGCTCCTCCAGATGAACATCTCCCGTCGGCACGTGCCCTGACCGCGACAAGCCGTTGAGCTGAACGCAACTAGCGGCCAACGCCCCCGGTTAATCCCACGACAGCAGAGAGACCGGCTTCACGTCGGCCTCCCAGCTGCTCGGATGAAGGGTCGCGCACTCCTGGCGCGATCCGCACCCCAGCAGGAGCTACAAATGTCAGGGCAAGCCAGAAACGGGCTATGGGCCACGGCAGGACTTGCCGGCCTCATGGTCGCCGCAGGCGCGGGCGCGGTCCTTACCGCGCGCAGTGCACGTGAAAACAAGAAGCGCGAGACGTCGCCGGACGATGCTCCCGGCTTCACCGCGCGTCGTGGATTTGGCGCGTACGACGTAGACGGACGTACAGTCACCATCGCTCGTCCCCGCCAGGAACTCTACAGTTTCTGGCGCGAGTTCGAGAACCTCGCTACCTTTATGGAAAATGTCGTCTCCGTGCAGCGGACGGGCGACAATGGCCGGGCCGTGTGGACGATCCGCGCACCCGCCGGCAAGACCGTGGAAGTGGAGACAGAGATCGTGCGGGAACAGCCCGGCGAATTGATCGCTTGGCGTTCCGTCCCCGGGTCACAGATCGACACGGAAGGCCGCGTAACGTTCAAGGATGCGCCGGGTGAGCGTGGCACGCGCGTCAGTACGCGCATCGCCTACAAGCCGCCCGCGGGTGAACTTGGTCGCGCCGTCGCGAAGCTCTTCATGCGAGAGCCTCAGGTTCAGGCGCGTCACGACCTCAAGCGTCTCAAGATGCTCATGGAAGCGGGCGAAATCGCCACTTCTGCCCGGCGCAACGATCAGACCCGCGCCGCCAAGCAAAACTCTAAGCAAGAGGAAATGGCCTGATGCGCGCTCTAACCTGGCAAGGCACGCATGACGTCCGTGTCGAAACCGTCGACGATCCCGAGATCATCAATCCACGCGACGCGATCATCAAGGTCACGTCCACGGCGATCTGTGGCTCCGACCTGCACCTTTACGATGGCGTCATTCCCGGAGTGATGTCCGGCGATGTCCTTGGCCACGAGTTCATGGGAGAGGTTGTCGAGACAGGGCCCAAAAGCACGCTCCAGAAGGGGCAGCGCGTTGTCGTTCCTTTCACGATCAGCTGTGGTCAGTGCTTCCACTGCAGCATGCTGGAATATTCCTGCTGCTCGAACTCCAATCCGGTTGAGAAACAGGACATGTCGGCCAATCTGTACGGCCATGCCATGGCGGGCCTGTTCGGATACTCGCATATGACCGGCGGCTACTCAGGCGGGCAGGCCGAGTACGTGCGCGTCCCCTACTCCGACGTTGGACCGATCGTCGTGCCGGATCACATGGACGACGACACTGTCCTTTTCCTCTCCGACATTCTGCCTACCGGCTGGATGGCGGCGGAGAATGCCGAGATTCGGCCGGACGACACGATTGCGGTGTGGGGCTGCGGCCCAGTCGGGCTCTTTGCCATCCAGTCGGCGCTGTTGATGGGCGCATCGCAAGTCATTGCCATCGATCACTACCCGCACCGTCTCGAACTTGCGCGCAAGCTTGGCGCCAAGGTCGTCAACTTCCGTGAGACCAACGTGCTGGAAGCGCTGATGGACATGTCGGGCGGCATAGGCGTCGATGCCGTCATCGATGCGGTCGGTATGGAGGCCCACGGTTTCGCAATCGAAAACATGCTCGACGTGGCGAAGCAGAAGATCGGCATGGGTGCTGACCGCACAACAGCCTTGCGCGAAGCTCTCATGGCGGTGCGCAAGGGCGGCCGCGTTTCGGTCCCGGGTGTCTACGGTGGCCTTACGGACAAGTTCCCGATCGGTGCTGTCATGGAAAAAGGCCTGCAGCTCCGCACCGGACAGACGCACGTCCAGAGGTACACAAAGGATCTTCTTGCCAAGATCGAAGAAGGCAAGATCGATACCACCTTCCTCATCAGCCACCGACTTCCGCTTGAGCAAGCGGCTGAGGGCTACAAGAACTTCAAGCAGCAGCAGGATACCTGGACCAAGGTCGTCCTCAAACCCGGAATGGAGAACGCTTGATGAGCAAGCGCAGCATCGACGCGCTGGAAGGCTTCGTCGTCATCACCGGGGCGTCGAGCGGCATCGGACTGGAGCTTGCCCGGCGTGCGGGCGAGGACGGCGTTTCGCTTCTGCTCGTCGCCGACCGCGACCTGAGCGAGGGCGAAGCCGCCGCCAAAGCTGCCGGTGCCAAGGAGGTGGAAACGCTCGTTTGCAATCTCGCCACGGATGCGGGAGTGGAGCAGGTTGTGGCCGCAATCGGCTCCCGGCCCGTTTCCGCACTGTTCGCCAATGCAGGCCAAGGCCTCGGTCATGCCTTCCTGGAACAGGACTGGGAAGAGGCGCGCAAGGTCATCGACACGAACGTGGTCGGCACGGCGCACCTGATCCACGCCGTGGGGCGTCAGATGCGGGCACGAGACGAAGGACGCATCCTGGTGACAGGCTCCATCGCGGGGCACATGCCGGGATCGTTCCAGCTCGTCTACAACTCCACCAAGGCCTTCATCAACAATTTCTGCATCGGCCTTGCCAACGAGTTGAAGGAGACCAACGTCGTCGTCACCTGCCTGGAGCCGGGGCCGACTGACACAGAGTTCTTCGAACGCGCCGGTTTGATGGACACGAATGCCGGACAGTCAGACAAGGCAGATCCGGTCAAAGTCGCTCACGATGGCTACAAGGCAATGCTTGCCGGCGACGACGACATCGTCAGCGGTTTCATGAACAAAGTGCAGGCGGTGTTCGGCGATATCCTGCCGAACGACATGGTTGCCCAAATGCATCGCAAGTTCGCAAAGCCAAAGCACGGCGGCAGTTAGCACGAGACGGATTGCGGCGCCTTTGATCAAACCAAGGCGCCGCAGCTTTACAAGCCGAAGGGATACGTATCGTCTGCGCCCGGACTATTCGGCCCCGGAAGAGGCCGAACGGCCTGCGTCTCATCGAACCACACCCAGGCATCGAATTGTTTGGGCAGCACTGCTTCTGAATAGTGATTCCAGCGCTCGGTCTTAGGCCGGTAGATCACACCGATGAAGCGTTCGAGCCGCTCTTCCTCCAGAGCGTCAATCGTTTGCGCGTTGACCTCATCGCGTAGGTCCAACAGGAACCGCGCCACACCAGATGCGTGGCACAGGTACTCATAGCTATCGGGGCGCGACGGATTGACCGGCTTCACTTCCATAGGACCATCCCAGTCGGTTGCCGCCGCCACCGTTCCGCAATGGGTACCGAAGCCAACCAGACGCACCGCGTCGCCATAATATTCGCGGCAAAGCTGCCCAAGGTTCAACTCGTCGCGCTCGCGGCCCATGGCGGTATGCCGAGCATCACCCAAGTGGCTGTTGTGCGCCCAGACTACCGCCTTTGTATCCGGCCCCTTCGCCTTCAGGAGCGCGTCGAGCGTTTCGAACATATGGGTATCGCGCAAGTTCCAGCTTTCAGCGGCGCCGTAGTACATCGCACGATAGTAAGCCTCTGCGTTAGCAACGAGGCGGGCATTTTGTGCAGCGTCCAGAAAGTCATCGCCGTCTGATCCGGCAGACTCACGGACTTTGGCGAACATATCCTTCAACTGAGCGACGACCGCTTGTTCACAGCGCGCATATCCCTCCACAAGGGCCACGCGGCCATAGTCCGCAGGCTCAGATTGCCACGGTCGCAAGCATCCATAGCGTTCGCGCGCGACAGCCGCGGCTTCCGGGTCGACGCGGTCGAGGTAATCGATCACCGCCCGCATTGAGCCACCCAGGTTGTAAAGGTCCAGCCCGTAAAATCCGGCACGAGTGTCGGGCTCGCGGCCCGCATTGAAGCCGCGCATCCACTCGACGAACCCCGCAACTTCCTCATTGCGCCACATCCAGGTGGGAAAGCGTGAAAAGGCCGGTTCAGGCAGAACAGCCGGCGGCTTGTGGCGCACATGGCGGTCGATGCTTGCAGCGTCTGGCCAGTCGGCTTCTACCGCGACGATCGTGAAGCCATGCCGCTCAATCAGCCGCTGCGTGATTGCGGCGCGAGCGAGGTAGAATTCACTGGTGCCGTGGCTTGCTTCTCCCAAGCACACGATCCGGGCATCGCCTAAACGGTCGAAAGCATGAGCAAAGGCCGGATCGTCAATGTCGGGAAGCGACTCTGCGGCAGCAGCGATCAGGGCTGCGGTTGCCTGTACATCGTTCATTGGGTGCGCGCCTCCACAGCTGACCTATCAAACCTCACGCCAGGGTCAGCAAAGTCCCGATAAACGCGAAGAGGACGAACAGGACCAAGCCACCGATGAACACTGCACGCCGCCGTTTGGAGTTCAGAATGATCTCACCCCCACGGGCGTCTTTTCCGGATATCCGGATCTGTTCGCCGTCTTCTTCTGTCACGATAACGCTCCTCAATGCAGGTCAATCAGGGTTCGCTGGGCACTTCGCCCTGAACAGCAGCAGCACCAGCCTTACGCATTGTATCCTGCGCGTATGAGCCTGGCTGACCCACAGGGGCCGCGGTCTCTCTCTCTCGCAGTTGGTCGGCCCGCTCCTCGATCACCTCGGCAGCCACGGGGCCGCTTTGCTCTGCAGCTTCGTCCAACTTATCGGCCACCCTGTCGGCCGAGGTTTGCTCTCCACCGCAGGCGGCAAGAGCGAATGTGAGGGACAGGAACAATGGAGCTCTTAGAGCGGAATTCGAAACCGTGTTACGCATGGCAATTGTCGCGTCTGGCGCGCCTCTGTCTGTAGGGTCCTTCCACAGAAGCGGATAAGTCTACGGATCGTTCCGCTCTATTTCACTCTCAACGCTCATGCGCGTACCGCCGGAACTCAACTTCGACGCAGCTACCAAGATCTTCGAAGCTCCAGCGCGCTTCCGACTCATAAGAAAGTAAACTCACGGTGCGGGAACAACAAACCCGTTTCGGCTCGTCTTGGATCAATGCCGCTTTGACGCACACCGGACTGCCTCCGGAGAACCTGAAGGGCTGCTGGTGCACTTGTTACACGTGGGCAACGAAAAGCCACCAAGACCAACTAAAATCCTCAGAACACGAAGGAACGTTCACCATGGGCTTCAATCCGCTGCATGAACGCGGCATCCCCCTCGACCGACAGTTGCGCAACTGGTCCGAACTCAACGTCACCCCGTACGACACTCGGTCCGTTCACCCTTATACCCGCTGCCGGGTCATCTTCATGAACGGCATCGAAGTCGAATCCATCATTAATTCTCATAACTTCACTCGCCATACCGCAGACGTCGGCGTGAAGCAGAAGCTGGCGATGATGCGCCGGGTTGAGCAACAGCAGCAGAAGGCGGTGAACTGGCTCATTCCAGGCGATGAGAGCACCCTCGCCCGCACGATCGGCTATGAACAGGTCGCAGTCGACCTCACCAGCTGGCTAGCGCGGCACGAGCCTGACCCTTACCTCAAGAAAGTGTATGAGTTCGCTCTGCTCGAGGACTTCGACCACCTCTATCGCTACGCGAACCTGATGGACCTGTTAGGCGAGGGACGCCTTGCGCAGGACATCACCGGCGACCTCACGGAAATCCTTCCGGGCCGCCCCACGATCTTCCAGCACCGCGATCCGCACGAAGAGCTGAACCGTCCGATGACGCTCACGGCTGCGAGCCCACAATCGGTGATGAACGCGATCACCATCACTGCGGCCGAGCAGCAGACGATGAACTTTTACATGAACGTCGGCAACATTCCCGAGCATCCGCTTGCCCGTTCGATGTACCTCGAGATCGCGCAGATCGAGGAGCAGCACGTCTCACACTACGAGTCGATTCTGGACCCGACGCTGGGCTGGCTCACCAATCAGGTGCTGCACGAATACAACGAGTGCTGGCTCTACTGGTCGTGCATGCAGACCGAAGTGGACAGCCGCATCAAGGCCCTTTGGGAGCTGCACCTCAACATGGAGATCGAGCATCTGCGCGTCGCGTGCGAGATGTTGCGCGAGGTCGACGGCATTGAAGCCGAAAGCTTCCTCCCCGCACAAGGACTTCCCGAGCCGCTCAAGTTCGAACCGAACAAGGAGTACGTGCGTGACGTCCTGCAGCGCACGATCGAATGGACCAGTTGGGATTCGCAGTTCGTGCCGATCACGGACCTACCCAGCGATCACCGTTACTTCGACTATCAGCGCAAGGTGAACGCTGGTGGTGTTCCGACAGAAGACGTCATCAAGCAACACCGTGAGAAGCACGGTGGCGAGTACCGCTTCGCGACAGAGGGCGACCATCCAATCGCTTCGCTGCGCGAAAACGGACCGCACGATCAACTCTCGTATTGGCAAGCCGACACGAAGGCGACGCACGAACTGGCAGGAGTGAGGTAAGATGGCAGGCACACTGAAGCATACACTCGACAAGGTCACAGACGTCGTGGGTGGCACCGCGGGCAAGATGAACGCGTCAGCGGTCACCTCGGCAGACAGTTTCCTGGAGAACGCCACGATCGGCAATCGCTACGAGATCGAGGCAGCACGTGTCGCGCTCAAGCGATCCGCTTCCGAGCCGATCAAGCTCTTTGCGCAGAAGATGATCCTGGATCATACCACTGCAAAGCACCAGATGAGTTCCGCGCTTGAAATGAGCGAGACGAAGGGGGTCACCACGCCGCCCCAGACTCTCGACACCCGGCGTGAGACGATGCTCAAGCACTTGGTGGAAGCGCCCAATGGCTCGTTCGACTCTACATACGTGGACCAGCAGGTGCTGGCTCATGAAGAAACGGAAACGCTGATGCGCACTTACGCGCACAGCGGAGACAATCCGCAACTTCGTTCCGTCGCCTTGGGCACCCTGCCGGTTGTCCAGCGCCACCTGCGCCACGCAAAGATGCTGAAAGAACAGCACGCCGCCTGAGTACGGCGCGGCATAAGCTATCATGAGCCGATGGGCGCCATAGCGCCCATCGGCTTTTTTGTGTCCGCATTCTGCACCAGAAAGAGAAGATTTTTCAAAGATGCGAGGTGAACCGGAGCCATTGCCGCGCGTTCAGCAGGTACAAGGCAGCTCATCGACACCCTACTGCGGCGTTCGAAGTGGGCTGCACGGCTAGCACCGAAGGAGACTCCTCATGCCCGCGAAGTCCGCTGCTCAACAGAAGGCCGCAGGCGCGGCGCTATCGGCCAAGCGTGGCGACACTCCGAAGAGCGAGCTGAAAGGTGCAGCGCAGTCCATGGAAGAAACCATGAGCGAGAAGCAGCTAGAAGAGCTCGCCTCGACCAAGCGCAAGGACAAGCCCGAGCACAACAGCAAGAACTGATGCAAAGCGCAGCCCGGCCTGTCGCGCAGGCGGCCAATCCGATCCTGCTTAAGGCCGCAGATCCTGCATCTCTCCACAAGCTCTGGGTGGACGCGATGCGGCGGGGTGACCATGCCATGGCCTGGGCCTTGTGCGAGAAGCAGGCCCGGCTGCGTCCTCCAGAAGAACGTGACGACCCGCGACTGCCTTACCATCAGCGTTGGGTTTGGGACCTAACGGACCTGAGCGGCCGCGACGTGCTCGTACGCTGCTATCATGGGCTTGGTGACACTCTCCAGTTCCTTCGCTTCTTACCGAAGCTGCGCCAAAGTGCGGCGCGGGTAACGCTTGAGGTTCAGCCTCGACTGATACCGCTGCTGGCTCCTGACTGCGCAGATGTGATCGCCCCGTTCGATCCAGCGCGCCCTCTCAGGCCAGCAGACTGCGACATTGAGATCATGGAACTCTCCTTCGCCTTGCGCACGCCGCCCGGCGATTGCCCCCCGCCCTATCTCCACGCCACACCCGCACGTCTTCCGCAAGGTACTATTGGCCTTTGCTGCAAGTCAGGCGACTGGGACAGCGACCGTAGCATTCCGGCCGAGTTGTTGGCACCGCTTTGCCAAGGGCGCTCGTGCGTGACACTGGACTCACTTCCGAATCCGCTGCCCGTGCGTAACCCACAAGGCTGCGCGTTCGACATGGCCGAGACAGCGGCGCTAGTTGCTGGCTGCAGCCTCGTCATCACGGTCGACACGATGATTGCTCATCTCGCCGGCGCGCTTGGGCGCCCGGTCTGGCTGCTGCTGAAGCATGAGCCGGACTGGCGATGGGCACCCGAAACAAGACGCAGCGACTGGTACCCCTCTGCCCGTCTCTACGCGCAATCGCGCCCTGGCGACTGGCATTCCGTCATCCATGAGGTCGCGCATGATCTCGATTGCCTCTTCCCCCACCGGAGTTTACCCGATGAGCCAGATCGAATGCCCGCGCGTGCCCGTATCCTGGGGCGAACTGGTCGACAAGATCACCATCCTGCAGATCAAGTCTGAGCGCATCAAAGGCAGCAACGCCGGTGCAAACATCGCTCGCGAGCTTGCATCGCTACGCCGTGCTGCCGACGAAGCCATTCGGAACCCCGTGCTGGGACCCCTGTTGGAACAACTGCGGGCGGTGAATGAGGAACTCTGGGAAATCGAGGACAGGATACGCGAGCGCGAGGCCGAAGGTGATTTTGGTCAGCGCTTCATCCAACTCGCTCGTGCCGTTTACAAGAAGAACGATCTGCGGGCAGCACTCAAGCGCCGGATCAACGATGCGCTGGGATCAGAACTCGTGGAGGAAAAGAGCTACGCGGGCTGGGCGAATCTGCCGACGGCTGCTCAGCCGCCGCAAAGCGTTAGCCTATAGCTGTATTAGGCCGAGGCGCCGTCAACGGCGCCTCGCCTGCAAGACGTTTGCAAAGGCTGCTTTGCAAAGCCCCCGGGGTGCAAGGAAGCGCGACCCCTGTTGCAAGGCAGGGCGGCGCAATCGTGGCGCCGCCCTGCCCCTCCTCTCAACCGATTGCCACCTGCCTCTTTTCAGCGTCGCGCAGCACCCGTGGCTTGGCAATGCCGCGCGGACGGGGGTGCCTGTCGAGCGTATCCACTGTTGCCGCAACGCGGAGGCCCTCCCCGATCTCCCGCGCGAACCAGTCCATGGTGAATCGAATTCCGTCTTCGAGTTTTGTGGTCGGCTCCCACGCGAGCAGCGCTTTCGCTCTCGCAATATCCGGACGGCGGCGGCGCGGGTCGTCCACGGGGAGCGGCGAATTGCGCACCTCCGCTGGCCGACCGAGCATATCGACGACCAGATCCACCAGTTCGCGCACCGTCATTTCGTGAGGGTTGCCAATGTTGACCGGCTCAAGACCCATCTCATCAACCTCCATCAGGCGCCGCAACGCCTCGGCCGTATCCGTGACATAGCAGAAGCTGCGCGTCTGGCTGCCGTCACCGTATATGGTGATCGGATGGCCAGAGAGTGCCTGACAGATTACGTTGGAGACCACCCGACCATCATCGGGGTCCATATTAGGGCCATACGTATTGAAGATGCGTGCAACGCGCACTTCGGCACGGCCGCTCCGGGCGAAATCGAAAGTCAGCGTTTCCGCAGCCCTTTTCCCTTCGTCGTAGCAGGCGCGCGGTCCGGTGCAGCTGACGTTCCCGCGATAGTCCTCGCGCTGGGGGTGAGCTTCAGGGTCTCCGTAGACCTCGCTGGTGGAGGTCAGCAGGAAACGAGCGCCCGAAGCTTCGGCGAGGCGCAGGAGCTGGTCTGTCCCAACAACGCTCGTCAGCATCGTGTGCTCAGGATCGGCTTGGTAGCGCGGCGGCGAAGCGGCGCAGGCGAGATTGTAGATCCTGGAGAACTGACGCGTGCGAGAGGTGATCGTGCTCGGAAGAGGCGCGGTGATGTCCGCCTCGATGAATTCGAAGTTCTCGTACTTCGTCAGCATCGAGAGATTGGACGGGCGCGATGTCTGGAGGTTATCAAGACAGACGACCTGCTCACCCGCTTCAAGCAGTATGCGGCACAAGTGAGAGCCGATAAATCCTGCCCCGCCAGCTATCAAAATCAGTCGGTCAGATTTGCTCACAGCAAAGGTCTCCTCTCGGTGTGCGGGATAGGCTTGCCTGCTCGAGGTCGCGCTCAAGCTGGGCCGCCCGGCACTCGGCGGTATGGCCGGCAAGGACCGCCTCACGCGCTGCCTTGCCAAAACGGCTCGCGTCTCCATCTAGAGCTGCGATCACATCTTGGGTCTCGTCAGCCAGAATGATGGCGGTGCCGGGTTGAAGAACATCCTCAATCCCGTCCCAACGATCGGAAATGATCGGTGTTCCGCAGGCTCCTGCTTCGAACAGGCGCACGGAGGGCGACCAGCCCGCGGCGATCATGTCAGCGCGAGTTACGTTAAGGGTAAAACGGGACGCCGAGTAGAACGCAGCGTGTTCGGACGGCGGAAGGTGATCGATCCGTTCCACATTGTCGGGCCACTGGATGGTGGATGGGTACTGGGGCCCCGCCACGGCAAAGCGCAGATCTGGACGTTCGAACGCCGTTTTCACCAGAAGCTTCTCGAGCGTCGGCTGGCGATCATCGCTGTATGTGCCAAGATACGACAAATCCCAGCGCTTGGGCACATCAAGCGGCTCATAGCGTGAACTGTCCACTGAGCAGTAAAGGGCACGCGCGCTAGGTGAGCCGAAATCGACCATCAAACGTGCGAGTGTCGGGCCGCCGGTGAACGAGAAATAGACATCGTACCCGGGGATCAGTTCGGGGGTGAGATACTCGAAGTCGCCGCGGGCCAGCTTGGCCAAGGTCACCGGCGTATCGATGTCGTAGAAGCAGGCGGCTCCTCGTGCATGGCGCTGGACGAACTCTCCGACAGCAACGCCTTCCGGCACGTAGGACCCGACCATCACAGCGTCGGCCTCGGCAATCGTGTCGCGCCACTCGGCAAGGTCGGTCAGCGAATCGTAGTATCGCAACTCGCAGAAGTCTGGCTCGGGAAGATCTCGGTGGTCTGCGTACCAAGGCTTGTCGCGCTCAAGGAAGAGCACCTCATGCCCGCGCTTCGCGAATGCGGAGAGCAGCGCGCGAAACGTGGTAGCGTGCCCATTGCCCCATGAGGAGGAGAGCGTGAGACCAAGGACGACGAGTTTCATGCGACCTCCTCAGCCCGCGTGCGCGCCGCGCGCAGGACCTTGTCCACCTCAACCGCGCGCAGCTCGTAAGTGTGCTCGCGCAGGACGCGCTCGAGCGCTGCCTCACCGATTGCGCGGGCTTTCTCCTCTGTAAGCCCAGCGAGATGCTCGGCCACGTCCTTGCCGTCCCGGGCGACCAGGACTTCCTTGTTGGGCTCAAGGAACAACTCGATGCCCTCCCAGGCGTCCGTAATGAGGCAAGCCGCAGCACCGGCTGCTTCGAACACGCGAGTGGCAGGCGAGTAACCGATCCGGGCCATGGAATCGCGCGCTACGTTCAGCACCGCACGCGGCGTGCAGTTGAAGGCGTTGTGCTGCCCGGTGCCGACATGGCCCACGTCGCGTACATTCTCAGACATCTGCTTATCGTGCCAGCCATTCCCGCCGATCAGGAATTTGCGATCGGGCAGCGCTGCGGCAGGTGCGAGGAAAAACTCCTCCACCCGAGCCTCGCGGTCCGGCAGGCGGTTCGCGAGAAAGGCGAGATCGCATGCGAATGCTGGTTCCGCCGGCACGGGGTGATGCGTGGCGGGATCGAGAGCGTTGTAGATTGGCACGCACTGTGCCGCGCCGAACCCTTCATAATCGTCTATGACCGGCGGGCCGCCGCCATAGGTGAGGACCATGTCCAACTCCGGCAGCGCACGCCTCACGGGGTGGTCCGCATCGTGCCGCATCTCGTCGAGAGTGGCGGCGGCATCGACATCCCAGTAAAGCTTGATCGCGTCTGGGCGAGACTGCGTCAGAATGCCCTCTAGCAATTCCTTGTCGAACACGCCGACGCCATTCGCCTTGACGACGATGTCCGCGTCAGCTGCTTCTGCCAATACCCGGCGCAGCGAGGCCTCATCAGCGTCGTAAACCACCGAACGCGCCCATGAAGGCGGTTCGATATCACGGTGCTTCTGCCGATCGAACGCATCGGGTTCGTAGAAGGTGATATCGTACCCGCGCGAAGCAAGGGCCGAAAGGATGCCACGGTAGTACGTCGCCGCTCCGTTCCAATAGGACGAGAGCAGGCTTGAGCCATAGAAAGCGATTTTCAAGCAAGTTCTCCTGCGGCCATCGTGGAGGGAGCTGAAGTGGGCCTGAGTGCGGACACGATCGACAACAACTCATCGACCCTGTGCGTGCAGGTGTGACGAGCCAGGATGGTCTCGAGCCCGCTGGCGACGAGCGCCTGGCGCCGCGTCGGATCGTTCTTCAGCTCATTGAGGTGACGAGCCATCTCCTCGCCATCTCGAGCGACGAGGTAGTCTTCTCCAGGGCGAAAGAGCTGCTCAGCATCGTCCCATGGCGCGCTGACGAGCGGAATGCCGCAAGCGAGCGCCTCAAAGACCCGGATGGTCGGAATTCCCGGCAAAATCGTCGCATAATAGCGGCGCGGGACGTGAACAGTGGCGAAGTGCCGCGCGAAGATACCAGGTGCCGCGGCATTTGCAGCCCACCCGTGATACCGCACTCCGTACTTGTGCAGGATCTCGCGCGCCTCCTCGGGATAGCGCACACCGTAAACATCAAGCGGCAGTCCAGCTTCTTGGGCAGGGGCGAAGAGGAAGTCCTGCAGCTCCTGCGTACGCTCGCCGTCTCCCCAATTGCCGATCCAGACGAGACCCTCCCGCAGGCCCTCTTTCGCCGGCGGATGGAAACGGCGCACGTCGGCCGCTTCGTGCCAGGTCCACACGCGGTTGCCCCATCCTCGGGAGCGATAGACGTCGCTCAGCGTCTCACCGAACGCGAGTACACCGTCGTAAGCGCTGAGATCGTAGGCTTCCATCTCCTCCGGCGCGCTCACGGCTCGGTGATGCGTGTCGTGGAACAGCAGCAGGTACGAGGCACCTCGTGCCCGCGCTTTGCCCAGCGCAGCGACAAGCTCATGCTCGTTCCACTCGTGAACGATCACCAGATCAGCGCCCTCCGCCAGTTCTGTCACATCGGCACCGGCGGCGTAGCGGTGCGAGCTCAGTGTGGGGTAGGCGCTGCGATAGGCTTGCAGGCCATCCTCGCCATGATCCGCAACAAGATTGGCGCGGCTCCAGGAGTCTTCCGGTTCGAAAACGCTGACGTCGTGGCCGCGTTCGATCAACTCATCGAGCACACCGCGCAAAAAGTGCGCGTTTCCGTGATTCCAGCAGGAGTCCAGCGAGTGCGTGAAATAGACAACCTTCATGCAGCCAACCTTGCTGCCAGCAGGCCACGATAGTTCTCTGACATGGCTGCCGCCATGCGGTCAGGCGTAAAGCGCAAGGCGCGCGCATGTGCCGCTTCTCCTAGTGCATCGCGCTTCTCCTGATCGCGCAGCACGTCCTCGATCGCTGCCGCGAAACCGGCGGCGTCGTGAGGCTCGACGAAGACCGCCGCTCCGTCCCAAAGTTCTCGGAACGTCGAGATGTCCGAGAGGACGAGCGGGCATCGTGCGCCCGCAGCTTCCAAGACGGCGAGGCCGAAAGGTTCGAAAGTGGCCGCCGATACGAACACCGGCCGCTGCTCTAGGCGAGCTGCGAGCGCGGGTCCGTCGAGCTGGCCCAAGAGCGTAAGGTGCTCCGCTCTCCTTGTCTCACCATGCGGCGCTCTCGCCTCGCCTGCGGCGAGGAATGGAAACGGCAGCAGTGCAGCGACTGCATCGAGCGTCTGCAGGTTCTTCACCTCATCCCACAGCCGGCCAGCGGTGAACGCCACGTTCGTGCCTGCCACGGCACGGACGCGTTGCGGCAACGCGCGGCCGTTATGCACCACCTGAGGCAACACCGGCAGCGTGAAGGCGCGCTGCAAGGTTTCTGCGAAACTGGCCGAAGGCGCGATCACCCGGTCGCACGTGCGGAGGCCTTGCGCCATCATTTCCCGGTGCCAACGCAGCGCAGGGTCAAGCGGCTGCCGCGGCCGAGCCGCCTCCCACCACGTGGCGATACAGCCATGTGCAACAGCGACAAGCGGCGCGGAGAATGACTGACCTGCAGCCAGAGCGGGCGAGTTCAGATGAACAAGGTCCACTTTCTCGCGACGAGCGATGGCCGCCACTTCGGCGCCGGCGCGACGGGTGGAAACGGGATCGCTCAGCCAATCCAGCGGCAGGCCGGTTTCGACCAGCTTGATCCCCTTGGCGTGCTTCACTGCCGCGCGCTGCTCCGCCGAAGGCGGTGGGCCCAGGACGGTCAACACGGTTTCAAACCCACGGGGACGCAACGCACAGGCGAGTTCGGTTGCATACTGCCAAACGCCCCCAACGGCATCGAGCGTCATCAGCAGGCGGGTAGGTCTTTGTGCCACTAGCGGGCTCCCACCGCGGCGAGCGGCGTCGTGCCGGCGGGAAGCGCCAGCCCGCGCTCCTCGGCCAGCCAGCCGGCGAGCCGGGCAACGCCGACACGCCAGTCAAGCTTTGCAGGCAAGCCAAGAGCGCCATCAAGAGCGCGAGTATCCGCTACGAACCAGCGCTGGTCACCCGGACGCCAATCGGACATCTCTATGTTGACCCGCGAGTTTAGTGTCTGCGCAATGTGATCCAACAGAGCGCGAAGGCTCACGGCATTGGCCGGGCCGCCGCCGAGATTGAAGACCTGCCCCTTCAGGCGATCTATATTGCGCCAAACTCCAAGATAAGCCGCTACGGCATCGCCCACGTAGAGAATATCCCGCACCTGGTGGCCGTCACCATAAAGGGTGACCGGCTCTCCCTGAAGAGCGCGGATCAGGAAGTGCGCGACCCAGCCTTGGTCCTCGGTACCCATCTGGCGTTCGCCATAGACGCAGCTCATCCGCAGCACCGCAGTGGGCAGATCATAGCTGCGTGCATAGTCGAGCACGTACTGGTCTGCCGCACCTTTGGAGCAGCCGTAGGGCGTGTGAAAATCGAGCGGCTGGCTTTCGGGCACACCGCTGGCAGCAAGCTGGGCGTTAGCCGGATAGTGACCGCCCTCCGTCAACTCCGACCCGAACTGCACGAGATCGCCATAGACTTTGTTGGTAGAGGCGAAGATCACCGGAACGGAATTGGAGGCAAGTCGCGCTGCCTCCAGCAGGTTGAACGTGCCGTTGATGTTGATCGCCAGATCGGAAGCGGGATCGACCATGCTGGTCGTCACTGCCACTTGCGCCGCGAAGTGGAATGCGACGTCCGCACCCCGGACCGCCGCTGCAAGCGCGTCGCCGTTGCGAACGTCGGCAATCACGGGCTCGATCAAGTCGCCGTGACGCCCGCTTAGCCACTCAAGGTTGCGCTCCACGCCTGGGCGCGCCAGCGCATCGAAGATGCGGACCCGGCAACCGTCAGACACTAGGCGATCCGCAAGGTTGCTGCCGATGAAACCGGCCCCGCCGGTGATCAGGACCGTCTTCGTCATGCGACCAGTCCGCGGGATTCGAGCTCCCGACGCGCCTCGGCAACACGATCTTCGGCTGTCTGGCTGCTGACCCATTCGGCAAGCTCGACCAGACCTTGCGTGAAGTCCTCTGTTGCTTCGATGCCGAGCTGCTCACGGGCGTTGGTGGTGTCACAGAAGCAATGCCGGATGTCGCCGATCCGTGCCTTGCCAACGATCTCGGGCTCGAGATTGTTGCGTCCCATTGCGCGGGCGAGCTCCTCGGCGACCTGGCGCACCGATATGTCGCGCCCCGAGCCCACGTTGTAAGTGCCGCCGGGCGCTTCCGGGTGATACAGGGCTTCGGCAAAGGCACGCGCCACGTCACGGACATGGACGAAATCGCGCCGCTGCTCGCCATCTTCGAAGATCATCGGTGCCTGACCGTTCAGGAAGCGCGACGCGAAGATTGCCAGCACACCGGTGTACGGATTGGAGAGCGCCTGCCCGGCGCCGTACACGTTGAAGAGGCGCAAACAGACCCCTTCGATGCCGTAAGGCGGAGCCATGATGTGGGTCGTACGCTCCTGCACGTACTTGTTGAGCGCGTAAATCGAGGAGAGGTTCGGCTGCTTCCATTCCGGCGTCGCAACGGGAATTAGTGGCCGGCCCTGGCGATCCAGCGGCTCCCAGTTCGACTGCCCATCGCGCAGCATCGGACGCTGCGCATCGTGAATGAGATTACCGTCCTGATCGCGGTAGAGGCCCTCGCCATAGATGCTCATCGACGAGGCAGTAACGACACGACGGACAGGGTTGTCTATCAACCGCTCGAACAGAACGGCGGTGCCGACGTCGTTGGTGGAAGTATAACGCTCCACCTCATACATCGACTGGCCAACCCCGACCTCAGCCGCGAGGTGGATGACACTGTCGACACCCTTAAGCGCCTTCGCGACAGCTTCACCGTCGCGCACATCGGCCTCAATCAGCTCGATGTCGGGCTCCAGGAACTGCGGCCGCCCGCCGGCGCCGTGGACTTGCTCTATAAGGCTGTCGAGTGCAATAACACGATGTCCGCGCCGCAGAAGCTCGCGACCGACGTGGCAGCCAATGAAGCCCGCCCCGCCCGTAATTAGCACTGTTTCCGCCATGTATCCCCTCGCTGCTGCTAGCTTCAGCAGCCACAAAGCTTCTTGATCCTCTTTGTTCCCGCAGCCCTCCAAACCTTTGCCGCTTTGCGAAGCGCCTCTAGGAGAGCTTCTTTTTACCTCCGAAAAAGAACTTTTCGACGCACCCTGATTCCACTCAGGAACAAAGCTGCGGCTCTCTCGTTCATTTCGGCGCTGCAACCATGGTGGCACTCAAACAACAAGGAGCCGATGTGACTGCAACGATCACGCTGATCCGTCATGCAGCGCATTCGCATCTCGGCCACATTCTTTCTGGACGCTCCCCGCACGTCGCACTCAGCCAGGAAGGGCGCTCGCAAGCAGACCTGATTGCGTCCCGCCTGAGCGGCACAGCGTGGGATGCCATCCACTCAAGCCCCGTGCAAAGAGCCCTTGAGACGGCGCAAGCCATCGCATCACATTGCACGGGTATTGAGGCCCAAGTGGCTCACCAGCTCGACGAGCTGGATTTTGGCGACTGGTCCGGCCGCGCATTCGCCGAACTCGACGAAGACCCCCGCTGGGCAACCTGGAATGAGTCACGCGCCACTGCCATCGCCCCCAATGGGGAGAGCATGGCTGCAGCGCAGGAACGAGCCTGGTCCCATATAGAACGAACCGCCCTCGCCTCGCCAAATGCGACGATTGCGATGGTTACGCATTGCGATATCATCCGCGCTGTGGTCGCGAGGGTGCTGGGCCTCTCTCTTGACCACTACGGACGTTTCGACGTCGATCCCGCATCTTGCACCCGGCTCGCGGTAGGCGATTGGGGCGCCAAGGTTCTCAGCTTAAACGAGATTTTTTATGAGTAGCAGACCCATCGCCCGCCTTCGCGAAGAGCAAGACGACTTGCAGCAGCAAGTCGACACGCTTGCGCCGTGGTTCCAGAACATCGACCTGGGCCAGGGCGTTCAGACCGCACCCGAGCACTTCCTGGGAGACTATCCCGCTTTCAAATTCAGGGGCTTTGCGCACGTCATCCCCGAGGATCTGACCGGGAAGAGTGTGCTCGATATCGGCTGCAACGCCGGGTTCTATGCCATGGAGATGAAGCGGCGGGGAGCCGACCGCGTGCTCGGCATTGACAGTGACGATCGCTATCTCGCCCAAGCCCGCTTCGCTTCCGAGCAACTCGGCTTCAACGACATCGAGTACCGCAATCACTCGGTCTACGACGTCGGCGCCTTGGGTGAGAAGTTCGATCTCGTGATCTTCATGGGCGTGCTCTACCATTTGCGGCATCCCCTCCTCGCGCTCGACCTTATTCGCGAGCATGTCGCCGGCGACATGATGCTGTTCCAGACTATGCAACAGGGCTCTGCCGACGTGCTGCAAGTGCCTGAGGATCACCCCTTTCACCTGCCCGGCACCAGCACGCCACCGACCTACTTCGACAATCCCGCGTATCCCAAGATGCACTTCATCGAGAAGTCCTTTGCGCACGACTGGACGAACTGGTGGGCGCCAAACGCCGCGTGCAGCCAAGCCATGTTGCGTGCTGCCGGGTTCACGATCGAGGCTCAACCGGAGCCAGAAGTCTACATGTGCCGCGCCGTCGAGGTCCCGTACGAGAAGTTCGGACCTGCAGCGGTCTATCCGGCAACAGAGCCAGCCAAAGGGGGGAATGCCAAGTGATCGAAGCCGCGATGATCTGGAACGAGCCCAACAACAAGTCGCATTGGGACCCGGAGCACGACCCCGACTGGGCCATCTACGGCGACCTGGTGAAGCGCGCGGGCGCAGCGATCCACGACGTCAATCCTGAGGTACTGCGCGTTTTGGGCGGCATGTCGCCTATCGACCCGCATTGGGTGAACCGCATGCGTAAGCACGGCGCGCTCGACGCTGTGGACGTCGTTGCAGTGCACGGCTTTCCGCTCGACTGGAACCTGTGGCCAATTCACGATTGGCCCGAAAAGATTTCCGAGATCGAGGCTGTCTGCCCGGACAAGCCGATCTGGGTCACCGAGGTTGGCGTCGGCTCTTTCGGCGCTGAGGAAGTGCAGGAATTCGGCGTTAGGCGAACTTCCGAGTTGCTTATCAATCGAGTGCCCCGGATTTTCTGGTATTCGCTTTACGATCTGCCGCAGGAATGGGGTGCCACCACGCGCCACCGCGAGGCGGAAGGCTCAAGTTACTACCGCCACTTCTACATGGGCCTGATCCGGGCCGACGGCACGCCGAAACCCAGCCTGGAGCATTACGCCAAGGTCGCCGGCGAGATGGGCTTGATGCAGTGGTTCCACTTCGAGGATCCGCGCCTGGACGACGCCGTGGCATGGATGAAGCGTCTGGGCACCAAGCACTTGCGCACCGGCCTCTCCTGGGCCGATAGCTTCCGCCCCAACGCGCTTGATTGGTTCGACCGCCAGATGGAAGCGCTGGCCGACTTTGATGTGACGGTCACCTTCTGTTTCACGCCAGAGCACTTGGGCCCCGGCGCGCACCACACCAGCCCACCGCACGACACACAGGCCTTTGCCGATTTCTGCGGTCAGATGATCGAGCGTTATGCCCCGAAGGCGGTCGGCTCAGCCATGTCGCCCTCATCCGCCCTCCAGCCTGCAGCCGTCTAGGGAGACCGTCGATGCTTTCGCCTCATCCGCACGGGATCAACGTTGCCGTCGTCGGCATCGGTAATTGCGCCAGTTCGCTGGTACAGGGAATTGAGCATTACCGCGCCGGCGCAAACGAAACGATTGGCCTGATGCATTACGAGCTCGGCGGATACGCGCCGAGCGACATCCGCCTCGTCGCCGGCTGGGATATCGACAAGCGGAAGGTGGGCCGCGACATTGCCGAGGCTGTGTTCGCCAAGCCGAACTGCACCACCGTGTTCTGCGAAACGGTGACGCCCACTGGCGCGGTGGTGAAGATGGGGCGCCTTCTCGACGGCGTCGCTGACCACATGGTCGAATACCCCGACGATCGCACTTTTTTGCCCGCAGAGGAACCGGAGGCCACCGAGGAAGAGGTCATCGCCACGCTGCGCGAAACCAACACCGACGTGCTCATGAATTACCTTCCGGTCGGCTCGCAGAAGGCGACGGAATTCTACGCCGAGTGTGCGCTTAAGGCTGGCGTCGCCTTCGTAAACAACATCCCCGTCTTCATCGCCAGTGATCCGGATTGGGCGCGCCGCTTCGCGGAAGCGGGCATCCCCATCATCGGCGACGACATCAAGGCGCAACTCGGTGCGACGATCACCCATCGCGTGCTGACGGACTTGTTCGCCAAGCGCGGCGTGAAGCTTGATCGCACTTACCAGCTCAATACTGGCGGAAATACCGACTTCCTGAACATGCTGGAGAGGAAGCGGCTCGCCTCAAAGAAGAAGTCCAAGACCGAAGCAGTCCAGTCCGTGGCCGCAGAGCGCGTCGAGGACGAAAACATCCACGTAGGGCCTTCGGACTACGTCGCGTGGCAGAACGACAACAAGGTTTGCTTCCTGCGCATGGAAGGCCGCATGTTTGGTGGTGTCCCCATGAACCTCGAGCTGCGTCTTTCCGTGGAGGACAGTCCCAATTCAGCGGGCGTGGCGATCGATATGATCCGTTGCGCCAAGATCGCGGGGGAGCGGGGCATCTCAGGGCCGGTCAATCCAGCCGCGGCGTACTTCTGCAAGCACCCGCCCGAGCAGATGACCGACGACGCCGCGTTCGACGCCCTTGAGGCCTTCATCGCCGGCTGAGGCAGCTCGACGGCGAATCTAGACTTCGATTTTCGGATCGGCGCCGCGGCTCGATACGGCGTTGAGCTGATGAAGGCTGCACGCGGGCGGTCTGGCCCTGCGAAGCCATCCCGGTGCAGATTCCAGTTCCTGATTTCCAGCTTGCGAGGGGGTAAGCGCATGAATGTACAAGAAGGGCTTGTGCCCAAGACGATGCGAGCCGCCACTTTGACGGCGCCTGGCACCATGACTGTCAAAACTGTGCAGCAACCGCAGCCGGGTGCGGGCGAGGTCCGCATCGCGATAGAAGGCTGCGGCGTTTGCGCGTCGAACCTGCTGCCCTGGAAAGGCAGCGAGTGGATAGACTACCCGCTGGAACCAGGCGGGCTCGGCCACGAAAGCTGGGGAACGATCGACGCCGTTGGATCTGACGTGGCCGGTCTTGAACCAGGCGACCGCGTCGCCTCACTCTCGGGGCGCAGCTATGCCGAATACGACGTTGCCCCGGCTTCGGCCGTGGTCAAGCTGCCGCCTGCACTCGACGGCGAGCCTTTTCCAGGCGAACCGCTAGCCTGCGCATTCAATATCTTCCGACGCAGCGACGTGCGGCCGGGGCAAACTGTCGCTATCGTCGGGATCGGCTTCCTGGGTGCTGTCCTGACCAAGCTCGCAAGCGATGCCGGCGCACGCGTCATCGCCATCTCCCGCCGTCCTTCCTCGCTCGAGCTGGCCAAGCACTACGGTGCTGCCGAGACGATCCCTATGGACGACCACTGGCAGATCATTGAACGTGTGAAGGCACTCACCGGAGAAGGCCTCTGCGAGAGGGTGATCGAGTGCGTCGGGTATCAGTGGCCGCTCGACCTTGCTGGCGAGTTGGTCGGCTTCGGCGGCAGGCTCGTCATCGCGGGCTACCATCAGGACGGCCCGCGCCAGGTGAACATGCAGATGTGGAACTGGAAAGGCATCGACGTGATCAATGCCCACGAGCGCGACCCAGCAGTCAGCCTTCAAGGCTTGCAAGAGGCAGTGCAGGCGGTCGCCAGCGGTCGCTTGGACCCAACGCCGCTCTACACCCATCGCTATCCGCTCCAACGCCTTGGCGAAGCACTGGACGCCACGCGGGACAAACCCGACGGTTTCGTCAAGGCCTTGGTGACAGTGGCATGAACGGCATGAGCCTGCCCCGCGTAGGTTTCCTGGGCACCGGGTGGATCGGAAGGCACCGGATGGAGGCAGCCCTCGCCACCGGCGCCATCCAGGCGGCTGCAGTGTGCGATCCCTCGCCCGAATGTGCTGACGAAGCGCTAAAGCTGGCGCCTGACGCCAAAGTGCTGCCCTCCATCGAAGCCTTGCTGGACGAGGATCTGGACGGCATCGTCATCGCAACGCCAAGTGCGCTCCATGCGGAACAGTCGATTGCCGCCCTGAAGAGAGGCGTGGCCGTGTTCTGCCAAAAACCGTTAGGCCGCGATGCGGCCGAGGCGGCGGCAGTGGTGCAGGCGGCGCGCGAGGCCGATCGACTGCTTTCGGTCGATTTCTCCTACCGGTACACACAGGGCGGGCAGGCTCTTGCGGAACTGGTGCGCGGCGGCTCGCTCGGCAAGATCTTTGCCGCCGATCTCGTGTTTCACAATGCCTATGGGCCCGACAAACCTTGGTTTTACGACCGCACTCAATCGGGTGGCGGTTGCGTCATGGACCTTGGCGTCCACCTCGTAGACCTGTTGCTTTGGCTGCTCGACTTTCCGGAAGTGGCGGACGTCTCGTCCACTCTGTTGGCCGGCGGCGCACCTGCCGCTCCGGAAGCTGTAGAAGACTACGCCACCGCTCAGATCACGCTCGCAAACGGCGTAACTGCGCGGCTTGCCTGTTCCTGGCGGCTGCAGGCGGGTCAGGAAGCGGTGATTGAGGCCAGCCTCTACGGCACCGATGGCGGCGCTTCGCTTCACAACGTAGGTGGCAGCTTCTACGACTTCGAAGCCAAGCGCTTCAGCGGAACCTCCAGTGAAACGCTGGTTTCTCCGCCGGACGCCTGGGGCGGTCGAGCCGCCGCTGACTGGGCTGAGCGCCTAGCGCGAGATCGCGCTTTTGATCCGGCCGCCGAGCGGCTCGTCGAAGTCGCACGGGTTCTTGATCGGATCTACGGCGACTGACCTCTTCCAGAGGCGGGGACGACCGACCGCGTCAGTCCGTCCCCATCGCTTTCGGATCGATGAGCCGGTCCACCAGCTTGCCCACCCTACCGCGCGAGTAGGCCAAACCATGATATGCGCTCAGCGCCGCCTGCCCCCAACGGATGTAGACGGCAGGCCAGTGCAGAGCGCGCGCGAGTCGGAAGGCCCGGTGGCTGCCCCGGCTGATCGCCTGACGCATGCGGTAGATCATCTTGCGCCGTTTCGGTATCTGACGCGAGGGCTGAACGCGCTTGCGGGGCTGCACCGGAAGCCTGGCGCGGGCCAGCCGGTAAGCCAGTCCTTCCCGCCGCTGGCGAAAGCCTGCCGCTTGCGTCTGCCGGATGAACTCGTGATCGACCTTCTGCAATTGCAGGCGTCCTTCCGCAATCCCCTGTTGTACGATCTCGAGCATCAGCGTCGAGCGCGTGATCACGACGTTCGTGCCCTTCCCGTCTGAGGAGTAGGGCTCAACCCAGGCGTCGCCCATCGCGATGTCCGCTGTCTCCGACACGACATCGTCGCAGAAATTGCAGGCGGAATTCATAAAGAAGCCTGAGCCCCAGTCTCCATCGACCAAGTGCCACCAGTCTTGCTGGCGCGTAGATCCATCTTCAAGCGTCAGCTGCGCCGTGTACCAGTTGGCCGGCCTGTCGGGATTTTTCAGACGGTAATCGATCGCAGCCACAGCTTCAGGTTCGGCGCCAAGCTGCAGCGCGAAACTGTCCACCATGCGCGCGCTCTTCATGTGCCCGCAGAACAAGCCGATGGTAAATGCGACGCGTTCCGCGATGATCGGATTTTCGCGACGGATGAGATTCACGGCCTTGATGAAACACGGAATGCCAACGATGGCGTACCGGCCGGGCACAGCCTCGATCTCGCGCAGCACTTCCGATAGCTCGACGGGGTAGTAGCGTGACTTCGCGCCCTCGCTCAGCTCGGCTTCACTGCGTGAGATGCGATAGCCGAACAGCCGCCCATCTCCCTCACTGCGCCGGCGCGGTGTCACATGTGCGACGCCGTCAACAAGGCCACGGCGCAACAGTTCCGCTGCAACCCAGCTCACCATTCCGCCGGAGCTGCCGCCCATCCGAAAGTCGCCTTCCGAGACGTGCCCTACGTATGCGCCTCGATATCGGCCGATCATCGCGTCGTTCTGCGGTGCACTCGGGTAGAGCCTAGCGGCGATTTCGTCCTCGTCGGCAGCGGCAGGCGAGAACGGGCACAGGCGGGCAAATGCGTCGCTCGGGGGCCAAGGCTCAGGCGCAGCAGGCTTAAGGTGGCCATCCTTGTCCCAGACCATCTGCGCGGAGGGCTGCAATGTCGTGCATCCACCGCAGCCGATACACAGACCCGAAGCAATGATCTCCTTCGGCTCCGTCGGCGCGCGGCCCCGCTTTGCAAGACCTGTCATACCCCGACAGACTCCAGATACGCTTCGGACTGGCGCCTCAGTTGGGCGATGGCCTCAGTAATGCCGCCCGCAAGCGGCTGATCGAGCACGGCAGAGAATCGCTCCGGCGCGTCGTCCCCATGGAGCAAGTGTGCCTCTGCCCCGAGAGCAGCCGTCAGGTCACGCACCTTGTTCATGCGGTAAGGGGATACGGCGCAGGCAAAGGGTTTCTCATAGAGGAGCGCGAAGACGCACCCATGGAAGAAGTTGGTCAGGACTGCGCGAGAGCCGCCAATCAAGTCGGTGAACTCGAACGGATCCGCGTCGATCCTTTGCTCGTGCGCCCAACTGTTGCGGTATCCTATGCTGATGAGCTTAAGGCCCCGCTCATCGGCCCAGCGCCGCGCCGCCTGGGCAAACTCTTCACTGAAGCTGTGCCCATAGAGCGCAACGTATTCTTCCGGCGGGCTGCTCATGGCGCGGAGTGCGACGGGAAACTGCAAAACCGGGTCCAGCACGAGTGCTGGTTCCCGGTCCAGGACCGAAGAGACCAGCTGCCGTGAGTTGTCGTCGCGAACGGATATCGCATCGAACTGGTTCAGACGATCCGACCAGTGCCCGCCAATACCGGCTACAGCGTCGTAGTTCCCGAAGCTGGCTGCATAGGAGACGACGCGGCGCGCCGGTAAGCCGCCGCCCCAGAACACGTCGTAACCGCCGTACCAGGGGTGATACAGGTTCCAGACTTCGTCGCTGCCAATGATGACAAGATCGCGCAGCTCCATAGCCGCCGGGTCCTGCAAGGGGAACGGCTCCGACAGCGGGAGACCGGCGATAGCCACCTGGAAGGCGCGAGCTTTACGCGCATAAAGGCGGATGTCCTCACGCGATGACCTGCTCGGCAGCAGCGGTTGCATCGCACAGCGCCATTCGATCAGGTCCGTGCGCGGACACTGATAATCGAGCAGAACGGCGTCGTGACCTCGCGCGCGCAAACCCTCCACCAGGCTGCGAGCCTGCCAGTAGGAGCCGTAGTTGATGCAGCGGTGAAACGTCAGCACTCCGATCTTGAGCGGTCTGCCAGCGCCTCCGGACGAATTTCCTTCACTGTGTTCCCGAAACATTCCTGCTAGCGCCGCTCAATCTGCCTCGCCGGAGACAAACTTGTTGAAGCGGCTCTCCTTGCCGTCTTCTGTCTTGTCCTGGTGCAGGAAAGCCAGCTTGTTCTCATCAAATATCTTGAAGAACTCGTCCCAATCGATTTCCTCCAGCGCCTCGTCCTTCTCGGCGAAGTCCACGCGCAGGAGGCCGCCCTCCTGACCATTGTCATGCGTAGAGGATACGACGCTGGGGCGGCCCTTACGGTCTTCGATCCACTTGCGGATTTCCTTGTGATCGGTCGTCTTCTTGGCCGAACTCATGCCGGAGCTCCCTTGTGCGGCAATGGTGGAAGGCCACTGCGGGTTAAGAATGGCTGCTCAACCTCCGGAAACGAACGTCGTTCCCGTCGTTCGGCGCAGATGCCGCCAGCCGGTCCGAGAAACCTTTGGTCGGAGTGCCGAACTCAGTGTGCAACTTAGCGCACGCCGTGCACGTTGCCTGCACATGATCCTCTCGGCAACCCGTGGAGAATAGAACGGTGCGAAGCAGGCGAGATACCGCCGTTGCGGGCAGTCGGACTGGTGGGAAGGCGACAAGCCTCTCTCTTCTACTCCTTGCCGGCGCGGGCGCCATGTTCTGGCGTGCCAACCAGCGCAAGGAGAAAGCCGTGAACGCCACTACCCGGGCACGACTGCAGCCAGCGGCTTCCCCTGCGGGCGACCTTCTGGAGCAGGATTGAGACGATGCGGATTCATCATCTGAGCTGTGGAACCTGTTGCCCGGTCGGTGGTCGCCTCTTCGATGGGACGAGCGACGGAGCCTTCGGCCACCTTGTTTGCCACTGCCTGCTGATTGAGACTGACGCCGGGCTGGTCCTTGTCGATACAGGCATCGGCACTCGCGACATCGCCCACCCGCGCGAGCGTATCTCCCCATTCTTTCTGGCGCTCTGCAACGTGCAGCTTCGTCCTGAGGAAACAGCAATTGCACAGGTGAAGGCGCTCGGCTTCGACCCTGCTGATGTCCGGCACATCGTCGTAACGCACCTCGATTTTGATCACGCTGGCGGCATTGAGGACTTTCCGAACGCAGTCGTTCACGTCACTTCCCGAGAGCGGGACGCCGCGCTTCACGGGCGCGGCGGAGCATTCGTGGGACGTCGGCGCTATCGCCCGCAACAGTGGGACGAAGTCATCGATTGGCGGCTATACCCGATGGGCGGAGGCGAGAAATGGCTGGGTTTTGATGCCGTTCGCGATCTCGAAGGTTTGCCTCCGGAAATACTGCTGGTTCCGCTGGTCGGGCACACATGGGGCCACTGCGGCGTTGCCGTGCAGACTGACAGCGATTGGCTGCTTCACGCTGGCGATGCTTACTTCTTCCGCGGCGAAATTGGCTCCGAACACCGGGCCTGCCCACCGGGAATGGCGGGATATCAGCGCCTGATGGAAGTCGATCGCCGTGCGCGGCTCACCAATCAAGAAAGATTGCGCAAGCTGTCGTTGTCGAAGACCGACAACGTGCGGATTTTCTGCGCCCATGATCCCGTGGAGTTCGAGATACTCAGCCGCTGCTGACAGCTCGCGCTATAGAAACCCTGCGCCTGACCGGATCAACGCCGAAACTCTCCAATTGCGAGGCCGAAAATGAGCAACCAGCAACCCGAGACCCCTGCCCTGCGCGACATTCCGATCGGCATCGATGCTGCAGGGCTACGCCGGGAGTTCGACTCCATGGGCGAGATCGAAGTCCCCGCTGACCGGTACTGGGGTGCGCAGACGCAGCGCTCGCTTCACCACTTCAACATCGGCGGAGACCGCATGCCGATCGAAGTCTGCCGCGCCTATGGCACTGTGAAAAAGGCATGTGCGCTGGTGAATGCGGCCGGGGGCTCGCTGCCGCAGTGGAAATGCGACGCTATTGTTCGTGCCGCGGATGAGACCATCTCCGGTGCCCTCGACGGGCATTATCCGCTCTACGTTTGGCAGACCGGTTCGGGCACGCAGTCCAACATGAACGTCAACGAAGTGCTTTCGAATCGCGCCATCCAGTTGCTTGGTGGCGAGATCGGCTCACAAGTACCGGTCAGCCCCAATGACGACGTCAACATGGGGCAATCTTCGAACGACACGTTCCCGACGGCCATGCACATCGCCACCGTTCTGGCTATCGACGATGAACTGCTTCCCGCCATCACCCGGCTGGTTGAGGTGATCGAGCGCAAGGCCGACGGCTGGATGGACGTCGTCAAGATCGGCCGCACCCATCTCGAAGACGCGGTGCCGCTCACCGTCGGTCAGGAATGGCATGGCTGGGCCGGGCAGTTGCGCGCTTGCCTCCACGAGATCGAGCGCAGCCGCGAGGGTCTTTGCGAACTTGCAGTCGGGGGGACGGCGGTCGGCACAGGCCTCAACGCTCCGCCGAGGTTCTCGGCAAACGTAGCCGGGATGATCGCGGAACTCACGGGCAAGCCCTTCGTCACCGCCCCGAACAAGTTCGCCGCGCAAGGCGCGCTAGACGCGATGGTGCGCGCCAGCGCCGGGTTGCGCGGGCTTGCCGTGGCGCTGATGAAGATCGCCAACGATATGCGATGGCTGGGTTCCGGCCCTCGCTGCGGCCTTGGCGAGCTCAAGCTGCCGGACAACGAACCGGGCTCTTCCATCATGCCCGGCAAGGTAAACCCGACACAATGCGAAGCGATCATGATGATCGCGATCCAGGTGATCGGCAACGACACGGCGGTCGCGTTCGCCGGCAGCCAGGGCAACTTCGAACTCAACGTCATGCGGCCCGTCATCATCAACAACGTGCTGCATTCCATCCGCATTCTCGCCGACGGTTGCGACCGTTTCCGCGAGTTCTCGGTTGAGGGCACCGAGATCGTTCGCGAGACTATCGAGCGTTACGTCCATGGCAGCGTCATGTTGGTCACCGCCCTTTCTCCCGTCATTGGCTATCAGAACGCCGCCCACATCGCGCACGAAGCCATCGAAAAGGGGCTGACGCTGAAAGAAGCTGCGCTTGCTTCGGGGCATATCGACGAAGCCGGCTTCGAAGCGGCGGTGCGCCCACTCGACATGGTAGGAAAGGGTCTTGCCGGCGCGTGAGCGGCACGAGGCGCGACTTTGCTTTGCCACACGTTTTCTGTAATAGTGGGCGATGCAAACCGTACAGGAAATCGTCGCGGAACTCGTCCGCGTTTATGAAGCCGCCGTCGCCTGCCTGAAGGCCGATATCGCCGCCTTTATTCAGGATGGCACTCCGCCGCCGCCGGATCGCCGGGCGGAGGGCTTGTGGGCCTATCCTGAAATCCGCATCGATTACGCAGGGCGGGAGCATGGCGCGGCCACGTCACGCGCCTTCGGCCGCCTGCCGGAGCCCGGCACTTACATCAGCACCGTCACACGCCCGCATCTTTTTGCTGACTATCTCTCCGAGCAGCTGTCTTTGCTTGATAGCGAGTATGCGATCGAAGTGACGGTCAGTCGTTCCAAGCAGCACATCCCGTTCCCCTACGTGCTGGAAGGGATCGCAGTGGGCAACGTTACTCCACAAGAGCTGGCGGCACACTTTCCCACCACTGAACTAGCGATGATCGGGGACGAGATCGCCGACGCAGTGGATCGCGGTGCGCCTGGCGACCCGCTGCCACTCTCCCTGTTCGACGGCCTGCGCACAGACTTCAGCCTCGCGCGGCTCGCCCACTATACGGGCACCAGCGTCGAGCACTGCCAGCAGTACATCCTGTTCACCAATTACCATCGCTATGTGGACGAATTCGTTGACTGGGCGGCGCGCCAGATCGGGAAGGACGGCTACGTCGCTCTATCCGGTGCCGGCGGGCTCTACCTTGACGCCCCCACCGACAATGCGCGTGCTCGGCTCTCCGACACGGCCTGGCGCCGCCACCAGATGCCGGCCTACCATCTCATCCGCGAGGACCGGCTGGGCATCACGCTCGTTAACATCGGCGTTGGCCCCTCCAACGCGAAGACGATCACAGACCATCTCGCCGTCCTTCGGCCAGAGGCCTGGTTGATGATCGGCCACTGCGGCGGCCTGCGTGAGTCCCAGCGCATTGGCGACTACGTGCTCGCTCATGCTTACTTGCGTGACGACCATGTGCTCGACCCGGTGCTCCCGCCCGAAATTCCCCTACCCGCGATTGCCGAAGTGCAGCAGGCACTCGCCCAAGCCGCCGAAACGGTGAGCGGCACGGGCGGAATGGACCTCAAAAAGCGGATGCGCACGGGCACGATCATCACCACCGACGACCGGAACTGGGAACTACGCTACAGTCACTCGGCGCGCCGCTTCAGTCAAAGCCGCGCGATCGGCATCGACATGGAAAGCGCCACCATCAGCGCCCAGGGCTTCCGCTTCCGGGTTCCCTACGGCACCCTGCTGTGCGTTTCCGACAAGCCCCTCCACGGCGAGCTCAAGCTACCCGGCCAGGCCAATCGCTTTTATGAGGAAGCCATCGGCGCGCACCTCGCCATAGGCGTGCGCACCTGCGAGCTTCTGCGTGAGCAAGGGCCGCGTCTGCACTCCCGCAAGCTGCGCGCCTTCATCGAGCCGCCGTTCCGCTGATCAAGACCGCCGCACGCCAGGGAACGAACTCCGGCCGCAGCCACTTAAAGTGGCATTGGGCAAGGAGAACTGAGGCATGGCGACACAGGCTGCGTACGCGGACCGGCTGGCGGAGCCGTTCGGCATGAGCGAGAGACTGGCTCACAACTGGGCATGGCTGATGCTGCGCGGCGTACTCGCGGTGATCTTCGGCATCATCACTTGGCTGATGCCCGCTGTCGCGCTCGGTTCGCTGGTGATGGTCTTCGCGATCTACATGCTGGCCGACGGTGTTCTTGCGATCGTTGCCGCCGTGCGGGCGGCAAAGGCGCATGAGCGCTGGGGCTGGTTGATCTTCGAAGGAGTCCTCAACATCGCTGCGGGCTTGTTTGCCTTGCTGGTCCCGGGTCTGGCAGTCCTCACTCTCGTGCTCCTGATCGCGGCTTGGGCGGTCATCACAGGGGTAGCGCTGCTTGTTGCATCGTTCCGCCTGCACATGACGCATGGCCGGCTGTTGATGGCGTTCGCGGGTGTGCTTTCGGCGGCGTGGGGTGTGCTCCTCTTGTTGGCGCCCATCGCGGGAGCCTTGGTTCTCACGTTGTGGATCGGCGCCTACGCTGTGGCTTTCGGCGGGCTGATGGTGTTCCTGGCTCTCCGCCTGCGCAAGCAGCGCCAATCGGTCGCTGGCTGATGGGAACCAACCCTAGGGGCTGCTCAAAGCGGCGCCGAGCCTGTCACACGGCAGGCCCGGCGCGGGTGACAAACCGCGGCCTTGCTCTTGACGGATGTCACATACCGGTCACATGAGCGCGCCCATTCCCACGGAGACTTCCCAAAATTCGCCAGATTGCCGCCCTTCCCTATCGCGTTGACGACGGCACGGACGGCTCGATCAGGGTTCTTCTGGTAACATCGCGCGATACGGGGCGCTGGGTCATCCCTAAAGGCAACACGATGAGCGGCACCAGCGCGCACGCAGCGGCCGCCATCGAGGCGGAAGAGGAAGCCGGCGTGACAGGGCTCATCTGCCCTACCGCGATCGGCTCGTACCGCTATCGCAAGCGGCGCCGGAACGGCGCTTCACTGATGATCGACGTGGAAGTCTTTCCCCTCGTCGTGCGCGAAGAGCTGCCGAACTGGAAGGAAGCGCACGAGCGAGAGCGGCGCTGGTTCAGCCTGAGCGAAGCGGCCAGCAACGTCAACGAGCCGGACCTTCGCGATCTCATCCGCTCCTTTGCCGCCACCGAATTTCGCGCTGCCGCCACACGCACAACGATCTTGGGCACCATGGCCCAGAAAACGGGAATGAGCAGGATGTTTGGCTGGTTTCAGATGCTGTTGCCGCGCAAGACCGAGTTCTTCGACCTGTTCGAGGCGCACGTGGGAACCGTCGTCGCAGGCGCAGATGCTCTTGCCCGGCTCTTCTCCGAGGCGAAAGGCCGGCAGGACCATATCCGCGAAATCAACGAGCGTGAGCACGACGCCGACAATATCATCCGCGACGTGCTGCACCTTGTGCGCCGGACCTTTCTGACGCCATTTGACCGCAGTGCCATCATTAGCCTCGTGAGTTCGATAGACGACGCCATCGACCTTATGCAGTCCGCGGCGGCAGCGATCGATCTTTACGAGTTTACCGAAATCGACCAAGAGATGCGCGACATGGTTGCGCTCATCGTCGACAGCACGCGCGTTTTGAGTGAGGCCGTGCCGCTGCTGCGCGATGTGGGCGCCAACGGCAAACGCCTGCACGAACTGACGGAGCGCCTGGTCCGCATGGAAGGCCACGCCGACGCCATTCATGCCATGGGCCTTAAGAATGCCTATCGCGCGTTCGGGGCCGACAATCCGATGGGTTTCATCGTACGCCGGGAGATCTTCAACCACTTGGAGCGCATCACCGACGCGCTGGAAGACGTCGCCAACGAGATCGACGGCATCGTCATCGATCACGCCTGACCGCCCCATGCACGAACTTGCTTTGCCGCTACTCGTCGGGCTGGTGCTCATAGCCCTTGCCTTCGATTACCTCAACGGCCTTCACGATGCCGCCAACTCCATCGCCACGGTTGTCGCCACCAGGCTGCTGAGCCCCGGCATGGCAGTTGGCTTTGCAGCATTCTTCAATTTCGCCGCGTACTTCCTGACGCTGTTCTTCCCGGCGCTGCATAAAGTGGCCGAGACAATCGGGTCCGGCATCATCGGGCAGGATCTGGTCACGCCTTCGGTGATCTTCGGCGCGCTGATCGGCGCCATGTTCTGGAACGTCGTTACCTGGCTGAAGGGCATCCCGTCTTCAAGCAGCCATGCGCTTATCGGCGGGCTGATTGGTGCCGGCGTCGCGCGCGCTGGCGTGACCGGGATCCAATGGTCGGGTCTCAACAAGACGCTGATTGCCATCGTGCTGTCGCCGCTGATCGGCATGGCTATCGCGATGCTGCTGATGCTGCTGACGAGTTGGCTCTTTGCCCGTTCGACGTCGCAGGCTGCGGAGAAGAGCTTCCGGGCGTTACACCTGGTGTCCTCCGCCGCTTACTCGTTGAGCCACGGCTTGAACGATGCGCAAAAGACCATGGGCATCATCACCGTGCTGCTTTACTCGACGGGCTATCTGAGCGGCCCCTTCGAGGTGCCTCACTGGGTGGCGATCAGTTGCTATGTCGCCATCGCCTTGGGCACTCTGACGGGCGGATGGAAGATCATCGAAACGATGGGCTCTCGCATTACCAAGCTATCGCAGCACCAGGGTTTCTGCGCTTCGACGTCAGGCTCGGTCGTGGTTTTCACAGCCTCGCTGCTCGGTATCCCCGTTTCAACCACGCACACCATTACCGGCTGCGTGATTGGCGCCGGCACCGCCCGCCGTGCCTCGGCGGTTCGCTGGGGAGTCGCCAGAAGCGTGGTGACGGCGTGGGTCATCACCATCCCTGCGTCCGCAGCGGTGGGCGCACTGTTCTATCTGCTAACCGTTCCTTTCGGCGGCTGACGAGCGGCGCGGCGCCGTGAAGCGCCGCGCCACAGATCATGTTACCAGCCGCAGGTCTTGCCCTGGTTCTGCTTCTCGAGCCAGGTCTGCAGCGGCGCGAAGTAGCGCAGCATCGGCTTCCCGCTCATCTCGCGGCTGCCGGTGAAAGCCTGCAGCGCGTCGGGCCAAGGCTTTGATGCCCCCATCTTGAGCATCGCGTTCATCTTCTCGCCGACTTTCTTGTCGCCGTAGAAGCTGCAACGGTGAAGCGGGCCTTTCCATCCGGCCTGCTTGCAAGCGGCCTCGTAGAACTGGAACTGCAGCAGCCGGGCAAGGAAGTACCGCGTGTAGGGCGTCACTGCCGGGATGTGGTACTTGGCGCCCGGATCGAACGCATCGGCAGGCCGCTCGGTCGGAGGAACGATGCCCTGGTACTTCAGGCGCATCTCGTCCCACGCTTGCTGGTACTGCGCCGGTTTGATGTCGCCGGAGAACACATCCCAGCGCCAGCGGTCGATCATCAGACCGAACGGCAGGAACGCCACCTTGTCCATCGCTTGGCGCAGCAGCAGACCCAAGTCCTTGTCGGCGCCGGGCACCTTTGATTTGTCCAGCAAACCGATCTGAACGAGGTACTGCGGCGTGATCGAGAGCGCCATCGTGTCGCCGATCGCCTCGTGAAAGCCGTCGTTGGCGCCGTCCTGATAGTAGGCCGGCTGCACATTGTAGGCGCGCTGATAGTAGTTATGGCCAAGTTCGTGATGAATGGTCACGAAGTCATCCGAGTTGACCTTGGTGCACATCTTAATGCGCAGGTCGTCAACGTTGTCGACGTTCCAGGCCGAAGCATGGCAGACCACTTCGCGGTCCGCCGGCTTGGTGATCTGCGAGCGCTCCCAGAACGTCTGCGGCAGCGGCTCGAAGCCGAGCGAGGAATAGAAGTTCTCGCCAGCCTTGACCATCTTCACGGGGTCGTAGCCCTTCGCCACCAGCAGCTCGCCAATGTCGTAGCCAAGGTCTCCAGCGCCGGCGGGTGCAACGACATCGTAGATGTTGCCCCACTCCTGGGCCCACATGTTGCCGAGCAGGTCAGCGCGGATCGGACCCGTCGTCTTCTGCACGGCGTCGCCGTACTTCTCGTTGAGCTTGGTGCGAGTGTAGCAGTGAAGCTGGTCGTAAAGCGGCTTCACTTCCTGCCACAGCCTCTCGGTGAGCGCAGCGAACTCCTCGGGCTTCATGTCGTAATTCGACCGCCACAGTGCACCTGCATCGGCATAGCCCAGCTCCTCGGCACCGGCGTTCTGCAGGTCGACCATCTTGGCGTAATCGGCCTTCATCGGCTTGCCGACGTTGTCGTGCCAGCTGGTCCACATCTCCGCGAGTTCGGCGGGGTTGCGGTTGGTGCCCATGGCCTCTTCGATGTCAGAGCCGTTGATGGGCTGGCCGTTGAGCATGCCCTTGCCCTTGCCGTAGATGCCTTGGAGGCGCGCGCCGAGCGTGGCCAGTTCCTCTGCCGCGCCGGGACGGGTCGGTGCCGGCTGAACGATCAGCGTGCGCATGCGGTTCAGCTTGCGGTTCACGTCGTAGGACAAGCCCGGCTGCCCCGCGTAAGTGGCGGCCTTGTTCGCGTTCTCAACGTTGAGCTTGTTGTAGGCCGCTGCAGCCCGCGAAGTTACCGCCTCGCTGTCCACTGTGATGTAGGTGTTATAGACCCAGTCGGCCTGGCTCGCCTCGATTGTCTTCTCGTTGTAGGCAGCTTCGGCCTGTTCAACGAACTGGGCGGCCGTCTGCTCCTTGGCAGGCGCTTCATGCGCCTGCGCCGGAAAAGCTGCAGCCATCGCTCCGGCCAGCGCCAGAAGCGAAATCGTGTTAGTTTTCATGATGTCCCCGTACTTGGGAATTGCGGATGGCCTATGCTGGCCGCACCGCAGCCACGGGTCAAGTCGTCAGAAAGGCCACCATCGCTTCACCCAGTTCCCGCTGCGTCACTGAAGACATATGGGTGCCGGGCACCTCGACGTAGCGGCCATCGGGAAGTGCCTCTGCCAGCGCCGGAGCAGACCCGTTATCCTGATCGTCTGCACCACAGACCACCAGCGTGGGCATCGTGATGCGAGCCAGAGCCTCGGATGCCGTATCATCGACCGATTGCAGCAGCAGCCGAGCCGCGACACGGTCAACCTTCTGCGTTTTCATGAAAGCCTGCGCGAAGTAGGCGGGATCGCCTCGCTTGATTTCATCGAAGCGGTCGATCGCATCGACGAAGAAGGCGCTCCGCCGCGCCCATCCGGCAAGCCCCTCCAGCCCCATACCGGCCAGGATCAGCCGTCTGGGAGCCAGACCTGCGAGCACAGCCCGAACCGCTGTGCGCGCTCCCAGAGAGAACCCAGCAAGGTCGAAGTCGGAAAGCCCGATCGCCTCGACCAGGGCGGCAGCGTCGCGGACCAGCACGTCCTCGGGATAAGCGTCCGGCTCGTGCGGCGCGTCGCTCTGCCCATGGGCGCGCAAGTCGGGCATGATAGCTTCGAAGCCGGCTTCTGCCAGCCTTCGCGCATGACCGAACTTGATCCAGTTAACCTCGGCGCTGGAGAAAAGTCCGTGAAGCAGGAGCACCGGACGCCCTTCACCCAGACGGTGCACCGCAAGGCGCGTGCCACCCCAACCCTCCAGAAACTCGCTGCGCACTTCGTTCATTCAGGCGGCTCCTCACGCTTGTTTTGGATGGACGAACGAACCGCTAGGTACCAGCCGCACGGCAGCACCACCAGCGCAGTTCCGGCCTGTTACTGAGTTCGCGAGTTGAAGCGCTATGCTGGAGAGGACGCAGTCAACGGGTTTGCAGCAGAAGCGGAGATGCCGTGCTTCTTCAGGCAGTGCCGCAACTGGTCATAAGTAAGTCCCAGATCTGTGGCTGTCCGGCGCTGGTTCCAGCGATGCCGCTCCAGCGCCCCCTCGATCAGCTCGCGCTCATGCGCATCGACCGCCGCACGCAGATTCATCGCGGGTGACCGCTCGGAACGGTCTGCCTGCCCGGCGCGGTTGGCTGGCGCCTCCTCCCGCTTCTGCGGCGTGGTTACGCACGGTGCCCAAGCGCTTTCGAACGGATCGAACACAATCTCTCCAATCGGCTGATTTTCATTGTCCCATCGGTAGACCGCCCGCTCGACAACATTGCGCAGTTCGCGCACATTTCCCGGCCAGCTGTAAGCCTCCAGCGCCTCCAGCGCGACCGCAGCAAAGCCGGGCCAGCCGCTCCACCCCAGTTCCGTCGCCATGCGCCGCCCATAGTATTCGGCGAGCTCAGGCACGTCCCCTTCCCGAGCGCGCAGCGGCGGTAGTGTTATGACCTCGAAGCTTAGCCGGTCCAGCAAGTCCGCGCGGAATCGGTCTTCCGCCGCCATTCGCGGGAGGTCGGCGTTCGTGGCTCCAACGATCCGCACGTCCACTTCAAGCGGACGCGATGATCCGATACGTGTAACCTCGCCGTATTCGACTGCTCGCAGCAATCTTTCCTGGGCAGCCATGGAGAGCGTGCCCAGCTCATCCAGGAACAGAGTGCCTTTGTCTGCCTCTTCGAAGCGCCCTGCCCGGGCACGCGTTGCGCCGGTGAATGCCCCTGCCTCGTGCCCGAACAACTCGGCCTCGATCAGTGTTTCGGGCAGAGCGGCGCAGTTGAGCGTGATGAGCGGCTCTCCCCAACGCGAACTCAAGCGATGCAAGCGTTGTGCGATGAGTTCCTTTCCGGTTCCTCTCTCTCCCACCACCAGTACCGGCCGCCCGGTCGCAGCGGCACGAGAGGCTCGTTCGACTGCGTCGAGAAAAGCCGTGGACTGACCCAAGAACTGGACGTTGCGCTCCATGCCCAGCTTTTAGTGCAATTTGCCACCTTTTGGCAAATTATCCCATTCAGCAGTCATCAACTCGCACCGGAAAACGTTAAAATTCAACAGCAAGGCAAATTGGCACGGCGCTTGCGAAGTTGGGGTCAACCACGGATCAGGGTAAGGCAAGGATAGACACATGCTCTCGCGCAATAACACTCCCGCAGATGGCCAGCCCTCGCGCACGAAGCTCGACACGGCAATCGTGGCGAGCATCCTGGCAATGGGCGCGCTGAACTTGTTCGTACTGATTGACCAGATCAGCCCCGCCAGAGCCTATGCGGCGGGCCCGTGCAATTGCGTCATCTCGCGCGTGGCACTGGCATGACCCGACTGGAGGCAGAGATAGCCGAACTCCGTGGCGCCGAGCACGGCAGCCATGCTGCGCGGCTATTGACGCTCGACGGCATGGAAGGCGTTCGCTCTAAACGGACTGTCAGCCGCCCGTATCCCTACCCCTACGCCGACCGTCCCAAGATTAGAAAGGGCATTCCCAAAATGGGTATTTTCTCCCGGACGCGCGACATCATCGCCGCCAACTTCAACGATTTGCTCGAGAAGGCGGAAGATCCGGCCAAGATGATCCGCCTGATCATCCTCGAAATGGAAGAGACGCTGGTCGAGGTTCGCACGTCGAGTGCGCGCACGATCGCCGATCAGAAAGAGATGCGCAGGCACGTCGCAAAACTCGACAAGTTGCAGGCGGACTGGGCCGACAAGGCACAGCTCGCGCTCAGCAAAGCCCGCGAAGACCTCGCCCGGGCCGCGCTGCTGGAGAAAAAGAAGGCTGCGGACATGGCAGACCAGCTCAAGGCCGAGATCGAGGTGCTCGACGATGCGCTGCGTGCCTATGAGCAGGACATCGAGAAGCTGCAGAGCCGCCTTCGCGAGGCTCGCACCAGGCAGACCTCGATCGCCGCGCGGCTCCAGAGCGCAGAGAACCGCGTCAAACTGCGCAGCTTGCTCGCCAGCGAGCGAGTAGACGAGGCGATGGTCCGCTTCGATCAGCTTGAAAGGCGCGTAGACTATGCGGAGGGCCGAGCCGAATCGATGAGCATGGGCGATAGTCGCCAGCCGTCGCTATCGGATGAGATCGCCGCTCTGGCGGATGGCGACAGCATTGAAGCGGAACTCGCTGAAATGAAGCGTGCCATGGGCGACGAAAAGGCAGAAAATAAGACGACAGACTCACCGCTGGGCTGAAGCGGTAGCAGCTGACAGAAAACATGCAGTCATTCGTGCAAGAGGAACAGGACCATGGCACGCGGACAATTCTATCTCGACAAGTCGAATGCCAAGCTCGCGGGAGTATGCTCGGGGCTGGCGGACTACACCGGCGTCGATCCCCTCTGGGTTCGGATCGCAACGGTTTTACTGACGCTGTTTGTGTCGTTCATAACCATTCCGATGTACATCGTGGCAGCGCTGATCGCCGACAAGAAGCCGTTTTCGCACTACAGTGAGGTGGAAGAGGAGCGCCAGCTGCGCCGCATCCAGCGCCGACGCAAGAAGCATCATGTTCACGCGGAGCTCTCCGACATAGATCGCCGGGTAGCGGAGATGGAACGGCACTACTCCAGCAGCAACCCACGGCTCGCCGCCGAAATTGACAGTCTGCGCTAAGCGCAACAAGAAGGATATTGCGCCATGGAAGGCATTCTCGCCCTGCTCATCCCGCTGGCTCCATTCATCATGGTGTGCTTCATCGTGTGGACCAAGCATCAGCGCAAGATGGCCGAACTGCAGGTGCAGGCGACAGCCGAGAAGGCGGCGCAATATGCATCGCACTCCCGCGAGCTGGAAGAGCGCGTGCGTGTTCTGGAGCGGATCATCACTGACGGTGGCTACGACACCGCCCTCCAGATCGAGGCTCTTCGTGACGCCCGCTCGGTGGAGCGGCAGCGCAGCGTCGAGCCGGACAGCAGCATCAACTGAAGGAGGACGCGATGGCTTTGGACTACCTCGCGATCGAAGCGCTGGCACCGGTGCTCGTCGCCGGGACCTGTATCGCCACGGCAGGCTGGGTCTTCAACAACTGGCTCCGAATGCGGCACGGATATCCTCTTGAGAACTCCTGGGGCAAGACCCTCTACCCCAAGGGCGACACCGAAGCGCAAGCTCGCGTTCAACTCCTGACACAGGAAAATGCGCAGCTTCGTGCCGAAATCGGTTCCATCAAGGATCGCCTTGCGAGCGTCGAGCGGATCGTCACTGACAGCGGCTATGACGTGGCGCAGCAGATTGAAGGACTGCGCCTCGCCCGTGAAGAGGTGACGACCCAATGAGCTTCGGGACCGCCATTGTCGTGATCGTCGCGATTGCCGCAGTCACTTGGTTGCGCGCTCAAAAAAATCGGGGTGGCCACGGCTCGCCGCCTCATGATGCTGAGCTGGAGCGGGAGGTCGAGCAGTTGCGGCAGCGCATCGCCGTGCTCGAGCGGATCGCCATCGAAGAGCGCGACGGCGACCGCCTGGCGCGCGAGATCGAAGCCCTTCGCGACTGAACTCCTGCCGCGCGCTCAGGGGAGCGCGCGCTTGAGCTCGTCGATCCAAACCGTCGCACTTGCGTCCGAGGGCGCCCGCCAGTCGCCCCTCGGGCTCAGCGCTCCTCCGCCCGAGACCTTGGGCCCGTTTGGAATCGCAGAGCGCTTGAACTGGCTGAAGGCGAAGAACCGCCACAGGAATTCTTCCAGCCACTTTGCGACGGTCGCGAGGTCGTAAACGTTGCGCCCATCTTCGGGGAAGCCAGCGGGCCAATTGCCCTGCGAGGCTTCACGCCAAGCATGCCACGCCAGGAACGCGACCTTGGACGGCTTCTGCCCGAAGCGCACGATGTGGTGCAGGAAGAAGTCGTTCAGTTCGTACGGACCGATCTTGCCTTCGGTACTCTGCATTTCCCCGTCCTCGCCGGCAGGGACAAGTTCGGGCGAGATCTCGGTGTTCAGGATCGAGAGCAGAACCGCGGACGTCTCCTCATCCACCTGGGTGTTCGCGGTCCAGCGGATAAGATACTGAATCAGCGTCTTGGGAACGCCCGCGTTGACGGCATAGTGGCTCATCTGATCGCCCACACCATAGGTGCACCAGCCCAAGGCCAGCTCCGACAAGTCGCCGGTACCGATCACGAATCCGGAGTGCTGGCTGGCGAGGCGGAACAGATAGTCGGTTCGCAGCCCCGCCTGCACGTTCTCGAAAGTGACGTCGTAGACTGGCTCTCCTTTGCCGAAGGGGTGCCCGATGTCCTTGAGCATGGTCGTGGCGGCAGGCCGGATGTCGATCTCAGCAGCAGTAATGCCGAGCGCCTCCATCAGCTTCCAGGCGTTGCTCTTGGTTCCCTGGCTGGTACCAAATCCGGGCATCGTATAACCACGGATCGTAGTGCGCGGCAGGCCCAGGCGGTCGCAAGTCTTGGCCGCGACAATGAGCGCGTGCGTGGAGTCGAGGCCGCCCGAGACGCCGATGACAAGGCTCTTCGACTTGGTCGATTCCATCCGCCGCATGAGCCCATCCACTTGGATGTTGAACGCCTCGTAGCAGTCGGCGTCGAGCTTTTCAGGGCGATCGGGCACGAAGGGAAAGCGGCGGATCGCACGCTTGAGGCCGATGTCACCCTTGGCTGGAACATGATCGAAGGAGATCGTGCGGAAGCTATACTCCGGGCGCCCGGAAGCACGGCCGGAATCGTTGTAGGTGGGAAGGCGAAGCCGTTCGCCAACGATCCGCGCGCAATCGACGTCAGCAATGCACAGTTCTGGTTCGAGCGAGAAACGCTCCGATTCAGCCAGCAATTCGCTCAGCTCGTAGATGACGCCCTGTCCGTCCCACGCCATGTCGGTCGTGCTCTCCCCGTGACCACCCGCGGAGTAAACATAGGCAGAAGCGGTCCGGGCCGACTGGGCGCTGCACAGCATGTGCCGGTCGTCCGACTTGCCGATGACGATGTTCGACGCGGACAGATTGCACAAGATCGTCGCTCCGGCGAGCGCACCTAGTGTCGAGGGCGGCGTGGGCGCCCAGAAGTCCTCGCAGATTTCGATGAAGAAGCGGAAATCCGACATCAGGCTGGATGCGAAGACCAGGTCGGTTCCGAACGGGATGTCCCTGCCGGCAACCCGGATCGTCTGCCCGACAATCCCGATCCCGCTCGCGAACCAACGCTTTTCGTAGAACTCGCGGTAGTTAGGCAGGTACGACTTCGGCACTGCACCCAGCAGCCGCCCATTCGCGATGGCCAGGGCGCAATTGTAGAGCCGGCCTCGGTCCGCGACCGCGGCGCCGATCAGCAGCACGGGCGAGAGACCTTTGCTCGCTTCCACCACCTCTCCGATGGCGGCTTCCACCGCCTCGATCATAGCCTGCTGCAAGTGGAGGTCGTCTATGGCGTAGGAGGATAGGCACAGCTCAGGATAGACCAGCAGGTCGACCCCTGCTTCGTGCGCTCGACGCGCTTCCGCGATGATGGCGTCGCGGTTGCACGGCACGTCGGCCGTGCGAACCTTAGGGGTCGAGGTGGCAACGCGCACGAGTCCATGGCGGTGCATGTCGTAAAAGGGGTGGCTCTCGCTCATGCTTCAGGTCCTGACATCCCGAACCGCTCCAGGCAATGTTCACCTCGCATCGTGCACTCCGTCCCACATATCGGCCAAGCCCGATGCAATGCGACAGCCTGCAACGTCCAGCCCTGCGACACGAACGGGAGGGGATTTGACTTGTTCCGTCCGACCTTGGCCTTACATGCTCTCAACATGCGCAGCCTGGATGACATTCGCGAAGAGTATGAGTTCCTCGATGGTGACGAGCGGTATCGTCTGCTGATCGAGTTAGGACGCGAGCTCGATCCAATGCCCGATGCGCTAAAAACAGACGCAACGAAGGTGCGCGGCTGCTCGGCGAGCGTCTGGGTCTATCCTACCAGAGCCGACGGCGATACGCTGCACTTCCTGGCGGATAGCAATGCGGCCATCACGAAAGGCATCGTCGCCCTGGTGCTCGCTGCCGTGCAGGATCGTCCTGCTGCCGAAGTGGCCGACACCGACATCGCGGAAAAGCTGGAGCCTTTCGATCTGCGCAACCAGCTCTCGTCGAACCGAACGCAGGGCGTGCCGAACATGATCGCGCTGATCCGGGAGACTGCGGCGCGCTATGCCGGATGACGAGTTCCCGAAGCGCGCGCCTCCAGCGCTGCGGCCGTTGTGGGCCGCTGGAGGCGCCTTCTTCGTAGGACTGGGCACCGTTGGCATTTTCCTGCCGCTGCTGCCGACCGTCGTGTTCTACCTTCTGGCGGCCTGGTGCTTTTCGAAAAGCCACCCTCACCTTGCCGACAAGCTTTACGCGCACAAACACTACGGACCGCACCTCGTCGCGTGGCGGGATCGGCGGGCGGTCAGCCGCAAAGGCAAAATCTCGGCGCTGCTCGGCATGACGGGCAGCGTGCCCTTCGTGATGCTGACGCTTGGGTTTCCTGCCGTGATCATCCCGGTCGTGGTGCTGGTGACTTTCGGCCCGTGGATCTGGTTGCGGCCGGAATAGTTAAGGCCCTCCCGCCATGGTGACGGGAAGGCCTTAACTCTCATTCGCGCGATCTCAGAGGAGATCGAAACGATCGGCGTTCATCACCTTCGTCCAGGCCGCCACGAAGTCCTTGACGAACTTTTCACCGGCGTCCGCCGCAGCATAGACTTCCGACAACGCACGAAGCTGCGAGTTCGAACCGAACACGAGGTCGGTGCGGGTCGCGGTCCACTTGCGCTCATCCGTCTTGCGGCACGTGCCGACGAAAGTCTCGTCGCTGCTCTCGTCGACGACTTTCCACGCCGTGCCCATGTCGAGCAGGTTGACGAAGAAGTCGTTGGTCAGCTGCCCCGGACGATCGGTTAGGACGCCGTCCTGGTTGCCGCCGTGGTTGGCGCCGAGCACGCGCAGACCGCCCACCAGCACCGCCATCTCGGGAGCGCTGAGACCGAGGAGCGCCGCGCGATCTATCAGCAGTTCCTCCGTCGGCACGCTCATGCGAGTCGGCAGGTAGTTACGGAAGCCATCGGCTTGCGGCTCCAGCGGTTCGAAGTTGACCGGATCGGTCCACTCTTGCGAAGCGTCGGTGCGGCCCGGCGTGAACGGCACGCGCACCTTATAGCCCGCATTGATCGCCGCCATTTCGACCGCTGCCGTGCCGCCCAGCACGATCAGGTCCGCGATAGACACCTTCTTGCCGCCCGTCGCGCTGGCATCGAAGTCAGCCTTGATGCGCTCGTAGACAGCCAGCACCTTCGCGAGCTTCTCTGGTTCGTTCACATCCCAGTTCTTCTGCGGTTCCAGGCGGATACGCGCACCGTTGGCACCGCCGCGGTGATCAGAGCACCGGTAAGTCGAAGCCGAGGCCCAGGCGACCGAGACCATCTCGGAGACGGTCAACCCGGATTGCAGAATCTGCTTCTCGAGCACCGCCACATCGTTGGCGTCGATCTGCTTGTAGTCGGCCTTGGGGATAGGGTCCTGCCAGATCAGATCTTCGGCGGGCACGTCGGAGCCGAGGTAGCGCGCCTTGGGCCCCATGTCGCGGTGGCAAAGCTTGAACCATGCGCGGGCGAAGGCATCGGCGAACTGGTCGGGATTGGCGTGAAAGCGCTCGGAAATCTGGCGGTAGCCCGGATCGACCTTCATCGCCATGTCGGCCGTCGTCATGATCGTCGGTACTTTGACGCCGGCGGTGTGAGCCTTCGGTGCCAGAGTTTCCTCCGGATTGCCGACGGGGTGCCACTGCCAGGCGCCCGCGGGGCTCTTCTCCAGCTCGTACTCATGGTTGAGCAGATTATCGAAGTACCCATTGTCCCACTGGATGGGATTGGCGGTCCAAGCACCTTCGATGCCGCTGGTGATCGTGTGATCGCCCAAGCCGCTCTCGTGCCCACTCTGCCAACCCAGGCCCTGCTGCGCGATGTCCGAGCCCTCAGGTTCGGCGCCGACCTTCGCGGCGTCACCGGCGCCGTGGCACTTGCCGAAAGTGTGGCCGCCGGCGGTCAGAGCCACGACTTCCTCGTCATTCATGCCCATCCGCGCGAACGTCTCGCGGATGTCTCGTGCGGAGCCGACCGGGTCGGGCTTGCCGCCGGGCCCCTCGGGATTAACGTAGATGAGGCCCATCTGGATCGCCGCCAGCGGGTTCTCCAAGGCACGACCAGCTTCCTCGTCGATGCGCGTCTCGCCGAGCCATTCCTCCTCAGTGCCCCAGTAGATGTCCTTCTCTGGCTCGAAGACGTCAACGCGCCCGCCACCGAAGCCGAATACCGGCCCGCCCATGGACTCGATCGCGACGTTGCCGGTCAGGATCATCAGGTCCGCCCAAGAAAGCTTGGCCCCGTACTTCTGCTTGATCGGCCAGAGCAGGCGACGCGCCTTGTCGAGGTTGGCATTGTCCGGCCAGGAATTGAGCGGCGCAAACCGCTGAGAGCCCGAGGATGAGCCGCCGCGACCGTCACCCGTGCGATAAGTGCCGGCGCTGTGCCAGGCCATCCGGATGAAGAAGGGGCCGTAGTGCCCATAGTCCGCTGGCCACCAGGGTTGGCTGTCAGTCATCAGCGCGCGCAGGTCTGCCTTCACTTCTTCCAGGTCCAGAGTCTTGAAGGCCTCACGATAATTGAACTCGTCCCCGTACGGGCTGCCGGTAGCACCCTTCTGCGGAAGCACCTCCAGCGACAGCTGGTTCGGCCACCAGTCACGATTGCTGCGGCCGAACAAGGTGCGAAGCGCCGTGGCTTCCTTCATCGGACAACCCTTCAGGGGATCGCCGCTTGTCTTGGCGTCCATATTCTTCTCTCCTCAAGGTCATTTAAAGTGATGCTAGTCTGCCAACCGAACGCCTCAGTGGGAAATGAGTTCGGCCGATTACAGCGATAGGGGCTACCGAATGGATCCGAGAGCAACCTCGGTTTTGGCGCGATCTCCCACGGCTTCTCGCAACCCCGCCACTCCAGACCAGCGCTGCCACTTGAGTTCGCGCTTCAGCCCCCATCGCCTTCTTTCTCAGCCGTGACGTCATCACCGCTGCGACACTTTGGTGCAAAGGCACATAGCTCTGCGACGATCCAAATAACCATCATTCATCTTTGAGGTCATATTTCTGAATACGACGGAAGCCACCTCCGCTTCCAGCAAAGAGGATCAACACCATGCGCAAGCTCACTATCGTCGCCCCGGCTCTTATCGCTGCGATGGGCCTCACGGCCGCCCTTCCCGCTCAAGCCGCACCACACGGCCACTACGAAGGGGGGCGATACGAAACAGGGCGCTATGAAAGGGGTAGGCACGACACTGGCCGGCACATGCGCGGAGCAGACGCGCAAATCCGTAGTGACATCAAAGGGCTGAACCTTGCGATCGACCGCGCTCAGGCACGACGGAACATCTCGAAGCGTGAGGCTGCGGGCCTGAGGCGTGATGCCGCACAACTCCAGCCCTCTACGCCTCCTACAGTCGCGGTGATCTCACCAAGGTGGAAGTACGCAGGCTGCAGGACCGCATCGCTCACATCCAAGTGGCTCTCCGCTCAGAAAACCGTATCTGGAACAAGCGCCGCGGATAAACTCTAGGCTACGGTTGCTCGCGCCCGTTCCGCTTGAATTGCGGGACGGTCGCGCCTAATCGCGACATATTATGACAGACATGCCGCGCACTCTATACCAAAAGATCTGGGACGCTCACGTCGTCGATACGCGTGAGGATGGTACGAGCCTCATCTATATCGACCGCCATCTTGTTCACGAGGTGACGAGTCCCCAGGCCTTCGAAGGCCTGCGGGTGGCAGGTCGCAAGGTGCGGCGTCCCGACCTTACGCTGGCGGTACCCGATCACAACCTGCCGACAACGCCGCGCAGAGATGCGGCGGGCAACCCCCTTCCGATAACCGACGCCGAGAGTGCGAACCAGCTTGCGGCGTTGCGCCGGAACGCGCCGGAGTTCGGCGTGCGCTACATCGACGCGACCGATGCCGAACAAGGCATCGTTCATGTCGTAGGGCCCGAGCAGGGCTTCTCGCTTCCGGGTGCTACAATTGTCTGCGGTGACAGTCACACCGCTTCGCACGGCGGCATTGGCGCGCTTGCCTTCGGCATCGGCACCACAGAGGTGGAGCACGTGCTGGCAACGCAGACGCTGTTGCTGAAGCAGAGCAAGACCATGGAAGTGCGCGTCGAAGGGCAACTCGGCGCCGGCGTCACTCCCAAGGACGTGATCCTGCACGTCATCGGGGTCACCGGAATGGGCGGCGGCACTGGCTATGTCATCGAGTATCGCGGCAACGTGTTCGAGGACATGTCGGTGGAGGGGCGCCTGACCGTCTGCAACATGGCGATCGAGGGTGGCGCCCGCTCGGGCCTCATCGCGCCCGACGAGAAGACCTTCGCTTACCTCCAGGGACGCCCTTATGCGCCTAAGGGCGAGGACTGGGACAAGGCCGTCGCCTGGTGGAAGAGCCTGGCGACCGACCCTGGCGCCACGTTCGACAAGTCGGTCGCCATCCGTGCTGAGGACATCCAGCCCACCGTCACCTGGGGAACGAGCCCAGAAGACGTGTCGGCCATTGGCGGCGTCGTCCCCGCTCCCGAGGACTTTGCCGACGCCTCGAAGCGCGACGCGGTGAAGGTGAGCCTCGATTACATGGGACTGACCCCTGGCACCCGGCTGACCGAGGTGGAAGTGCAGAACGTCTTCATCGGCTCGTGTACCAACAGCCGCATCGAAGATATCCGGGCTGCCGCCGAAGTGCTCAAGGGCCGCAAGAAGGCTGGCCATGTGAAGTGGGCCATCGTCGTGCCCGGCTCGGGCTTGGTCAAGGCGCAAGCCGAAGCCGAAGGCCTCGACAAGATCATCATCGATGCAGGTCTGGAGTGGCGTGAGCCGGGCTGCTCGGCCTGTCTGGCCATGAACCCGGACAAGGTCCCGTCTGGGGAGCGCTGCGCCTCCACGAGCAACCGCAACTTCACGGGGCGCCAAGGTCCCGGCAGCCGCACGCATCTCATGAGCCCGGCGATGGCCGCGGCCGCGGCGGTTACCGGCCGCCTGACCGACGTGCGTGAACTGGTAGGATAAGCGACATGGACAACGACACCGACGATTCCCTCGCCTCGCGCGCCGCTCTCGCAGCCGGCGCGGCAATCGGTTCGGCAGCAATCGCTGCAGCCCTGCTCTACGCAAAGCGCCGCAGGGACAAGAAGGCGGCCGCAGCCCTGCCCCCGCCGACCAGCACCGCCCCCCACTTTCCCGTCGAGACTGACTGATGGAGCCGATTTCCCACGTCGCCGGGCGAGCCATTCCGTTTGGCCGCAAGAATGTCGATACTGACGTCATCATCCCCGCGCACTGGCTCAAGACCATCACGCGCGAGGGCCTCGGCTGCGGCGCCTTCGAGGCCGTGCGCAAGGAGCCGAACAACGTCTTCGACGATCCGGAATACGCCGGCGCCCCGATTTTGGTAGCCGGAGACAACTTCGGGTGCGGATCGAGCCGCGAGCACGCCGCATGGGCGCTGCTGGACATGGGTGTGACGTGCGTGATCGCCCCCAGCTTTTCAGACATTTTCTCTGGCAACGCCTTCAAGAACGGCATCCTCACGGTTGCGCTGCCGCAGGAGGCCGTTGATCGGCTGCTGGAAGTCGCAAAAACCGATCCGATCGACGTAGATCTTGAGACGCAAAGCGTGACAACGCCCTTCCAGGATCGCTTCACCTTCGAAATCGATGCGTTTCGCAAACACTGCTTGCTGGAAGGGTTGGACGAAGTCGGCATGACCATGGCTCAGGCGAGCACGATCGACGCGTATGAAGGAAAAGCACGCGCAGAACTGCCGTTTTTGGCCCAGACTGCACGCAACGTCCCCTAAGGGCAAATTCCTTTGTTGAACCCGGCAAGCCGTCGCCCTATCGCGATGCTCGCAATTCCCTCGCAGAGGTTACGTGATGACGACTTTCGACGACCGTGAGCGCGCCGAAGAGGCCAAGTTCGCCCATGATGCCGAAATGCAGTTCCGCATTCAGGCACGCCGCAACCGCCTCCTCGGAGAATGGGCCGCAGAGCGCATGAACCTCTCCCCTGCGGAGCGCGAGGCTTACGCCAAGGCTGTCGTTCAGGCTGACTTTGAGGAAACAGGCGACGAAGACGTCGTACGCAAGCTGCTGGGCGACCTGACCAGCGCCGGCGTCGAGGTGGATGAAGCCGAAGTGCGCTCCGCCTTGGAAAGCAAGCAAATCGAAGCCCGCCGCGCGCTTATGGGCGAAGCCTGAGCCATCCCGCAAGAGCAAGGACAAGCAAAATGGCGATGCCGGCAAACGAGATCGAGGCGCTGATCCGCTCAGCGCTGCCCGACGCTCAGGTCACGATTACCGACCTCGCGGGCGACGGCGATCACTACGCCGCTCATGTTGTGTCCGCCGCTTTCGAGGGCAAAAGCCGGGTCGCGCAGCATAAGCTCGTCTACGAGGCGCTCGGGGGCCGTATGGGCGGTGTGCTTCACGCCTTGCAACTCACCACCGCTGTTCCCAACTGAGGACGCATACACATTTCCCCTGGCGAGATGCCTGGCGCACAAAGGTTCTGCTTCAATGTCCGACGTCAACACCCGCATCGGCGACATCGTCAAATCTAACGACGTTGTGCTTTTCATGAAGGGCACGCCGCTCTTTCCGCAGTGCGGCTTTTCAAGCCGGGCAGTGGCGATCCTCGACCATCTTGGTGTGGCTTACGAAAGTGTGGACGTTCTCCAGGACATGGAAATCCGGCAGAGCATCAAGACCTTTTCGGACTGGCCCACGATCCCGCAGCTCTACGTGAAGGGTGAATTCGTCGGCGGCAGCGACATTATGATGGAGATGTATGAGGCCGGCGAACTGCACGCCTTGATGACGCAATCTGGCGTGCCAACCGCCGCCTGAGAACCTTGACGCAGTGGCCTTCGTGCGAAGCCGCTGCATTGCGCACTCCCGTCACCTCTAGCTTCTGTACGGCAGTGGTCTGCAGGTGAGTGTCTGCCGCCAGTTCGGGGAGGCGGAGCCGTCAAGTTGTCCGGCCCCGCCTCTAGCGAGACGTACTCAGGGTACGTCAGCCACATTGCACAACCCGTGCCAACTTCTTGAAACCGTAGCTTTTGCTGTGTTTTCCCTCTCCGTTCTCTGCGCGGGGGACACTCTTCTGTAAAGTTCACCGACACCAGATCGGCATCGCGTTCTTTCTAGACCCAATTTGCTTGCCTGATCACAGCGGGGCGGCAAGAATAGGCAGATGTCAGAATACCCAGGTGAAGGCCCGATGCCGCCAAATGGCCCTCAGGTCGTTCCCGCCGCGACAGTCGTTATCTTCCGCCGTGCTCATGAGGGCCCACCTCAACTGCTGATGGTTCAGCGCTCACGCGAGATGCGCTTTGCTGGCGGCGCGGCTGTGTTCCCTGGCGGCAAGATCGATCCGGAAGACCGGACGCTAGCCGCTGAACTCATGCCGGAGGATGATCCAGAGGTGGCCGCCGCGCGCATCGCGGCAATCCGGGAAACGCTGGAGGAGACCGGATTGGTGATCGGTCTGCGCAACCGGGTCTCCGCAAGCGAAGCCGCGTCCGCTCGTGCGCTTCTTCTGAAAGAAGGCCACCTCGCACCCGTTATCCGGGCTTATGGCTGGGCAGTCGAGCCAGAGCGCCTGACGCTTTACGCGCACTGGTGCCCACCATTTGCCCGCGCGTTCGACACACGCTTCTTCGTCACCGATCTCGGAACTGGCGACGTAGATATTGCGGTAGACGCTACCGAGAATACTCATCTTTTCTGGGCCAGCGCCGCGCGCGCGCTTGAGATGGCAGATGCGGGGGAGATCAGCGTGATCTTCCCTACCCGGCGTAATCTGGAACGGCTCGCTCAGTTCGATAGCTTCACAGCGGCCTTGCACGACATTTCGCGCCACCCCGTGCGCCGCATTCAGCCGATACAGGTCGAGCGAGAGGGCGAAATGTGGATCGAGATTGCCGAGGGGCATGGCTACCCTGTCCTCGGGCAGCCGCTAGCAACCGCCAAGAGGGGCTGAGAGCCAGCAAGCGCGCGATTAGCGGCGGAGTAACGTCAAAGCTTGCGCCGACACGATGGTGGTGAGGCCGAGAGACGTCTTCTCGGCCTCACCACGCTCTCGGGGCCCGCCGAGAGCCAAGGATCAAGCGCCCATGACGGCAGGCGCCGATCGCTACGCTACGCGCCCTCGCCAGCCGGCCCGACACACTGGGGGAATGCCGGAACGCTGCGCCGCTCAGCCTTTCAGCGGCGGCTCACGCGACGAGGGGAAGAGGATACTCGCCGCCAGCTTTGAGAACTCTCCTCAGGTGCCCCAGATCGGCGCGAGCTGGCAGTCCCGGTCTTGGGGGACAGCGCCCCACAACCGGAATTAGGCCTCGGCGGTATGCGCTGCGGGTTGTGCCGCCGAGCGATCCGCGTCAGGTTCGGGAGCGGGACGGAAGAATCCCGTATAGAGATGCCCGGCAAGCACCGAGTGCAGCACGGCGGATGTACGGTCGGACACACCGAGCTTACGAAATGCGCGCCGCACGTAGCTGTCAACGGTCTCAGCCGATATTCCCAGTATCTCGGCGATGACAGAGTTACTCTTGCCCATGGCGATCCAGTACACCACGTCCAACTCGCGCTCCGACAGGCGGACGTCGCTTGGTTCCATACTGTCGATCAGCTCGCAATAGCGCAGGAACGACATCTGGGCGAGCCCGTGCATGATCGCGACAGTTTCGTCAGTGGCCAAAATGCTGGTTTGCGCTGGCAGCCCAACAAAGCCGGTTCGGGCGCCGGGTCCGTAGGTCGGCAGGGCAAGTCCCTCCTCGAAACCGAGATCGGAAAGAAACGCAAAGAATGCCGCCTGCTGGCGACCGCCTGGTTCGATCTGCCGCGCCTCACTCCAACGCAACGGCCGTCCGACACGTAGCGTTGTGTCGGGCAACGGGTCTTCGAAGCGAAGTCGCTCGGGGTAGGCGCCGGACCATGCGGCAGGCATGTTGTTGGCGCTGTGCACCCGGCCGAAGCGTCGGTCGGAGGTAATCGGCGTGACAAAATAGGCGGAAGGATACCCACAGGCAGCGAAGGCAGCCATGGTCGCCTCTCGCAGACCAAGGACCGATTGCGCCGCGCGGATCTGCGCAAGGCCCATGCGAACGTGCATCAGCGACTCCAGCAACGCTTCGCGCGCTGCACTTGTCGGACATAGGAGATTCTCGGCGGACAGGCAAACCATGCAGCGCGGATGCGGGGCTTGCGAAATCCGTTCATGGCCAATGCCCCTGCCGCGCAACAACCCCTCTGCTGCCAAGCCGATTTTGCTGTATGGGCGGTGACCATGGATAGCATGCCGCGACGCCGCTTTGTCATGGGTCTCGGACTTGCGGGTGGAGCAGTTGCCACCGCAGGGCCCTTGCGTGGAGCCACGGCTGCGCCAGCCACGACCATTCCCGCCGCCTGCGCACCGCTCACCGGCCTCAGCTTCACGGCTCCCGAGCAGCAGCAGATGCTGGGCGCGGTGGACGAGATTGTCGATCGGGCCCGCGCATTGGCGCAGATGCGCTTTGACAACGACCTGCCACCCGCCGAACTGTTCGACCCGCGCCTGGCGGGATGGCAGCGTGAAAAGGGCATTGCCCTTGCAGCGCCTGCCCTTCCTCTTCCCAACCTGCCGACTGGCGCAGACGATATTGCCTTTTCCCCAGCATGGCAGCTCGCTGGATGGATACAGTCCGGCAAGCTCAAGGCGCGGGCACTTACGGATATCTACCTGGATCGGATCGCGAGGAACGCGGACCGCCTCAACTGCATCACGACGCTGATGGCCGATGCTGCACGGCGGGAAGCGGAAGCCTGCGACCATGACCTCGCACGCGGACATCTGCGCGGACCGCTTCACGGCCTACCGTATGGCCTGAAGGACCTGATCGACACCGCAGGCGTGGAAACCGCATGGGGTGCCGAGCCTTACCGCGGACGGGTGCCGGCCTCAGACGCGACAATCGTGACGCGCATGCGCGATGCGGGCGCCATCCCGCTTGCCAAAACGAGCCTTGGCGCCATCGCATACGGCGACATCTGGTACGGCGGGCGCACACGCAATCCCTGGAATACAGCGGAGGGTTCCTCCGGCTCATCAGCGGGGAGTGCGGCGGCGGTCGCTGGCGGTCTTTGCGCGTTCGCGATTGGGACGGAGACAATGGGCTCGATCATCGCGCCCGCTGCCCGCTGCGGCGCAGTCGGCCTGCGACCCACTTTCGGGCGAGTGCCCCGCACTGGCGCAATGGCCCTGTGCTGGTCGCTGGATAAGATTGGCGTCCTTGCCCGCGATCCGCTGGACACCGCACTGGCTCTGAAGGTGATGAACGGTCCCGATGGACAAGATGCCAGCGCAATCCCAGAGCCGCTCGGGCGAGTGCCACAGATAACGCCCGCCAACATAAGGGTTGGCTATCGACCCGAGTGGTTCAAGGCAGGCACCGCAGCCGACTGGGCTGCCCTGGCGGCGGCGCGCAAGGCGGGCTTCACTCTTCACGAGATCGAGATGCCCGAGGTTGATCTCGAGAAGCTGGGTGGGCTCGTGGTGCTGGAAGCTGCCGCGGCCTTCCAGGAGTTAACCGCGAGCGGGCGCGATGATCTCCTGACCTGGCAGGATGACATTGCCTGGCCCAATAGCTGGCGCGCGGCGCAGTTCGAAACGGCAGTCAACTACATCCAGGCGCAGCGGCTGCGACGGCGGCTCATGCTGGAGTTTGCCAAGACGATGGCAAGTGTGGACGTGATCCTGCACCCGAATAACGCTGGCGGTCTACTCGCGATCGGCAACCATTGCGGCTACCCCGCCCTGTGCCTGCCGGTTGCGATGCTCAAGCAGCCTACCCGGCAGGGGTTCACCGACTATGTCGCGCCGGCGGACGTGCCGGCAGGTGCTGCCATGCATCGGGTGCCGTTCAACGTGAGCATCACCGGAAGGCTGTTCGAGGAGGCGCGCCTGGTCGCTGTGGGCCAGGCTCTAGCGCGAACAATCGGCCTTGAGCCTCTTCGCCCCCTACCGTGAGCCTTGATGCAGGTCATGGTCGGGATCTGCCAGTTCCGCATCGATACTGAGCTCTTGCTTGGCTTTCTTGCTCGGCATGCGGGTGAAGCCGCTCAGGTCGCTGAACTGGTCGAAGTCTCGCTCGATCTTCACCGGGCTGGCTACATAGGCGGTCACGAGTTCGGCTACGGAACGCAGTGCGTGAAGATGGATGCGCTCGTACCCGTGGCTGGCATCGACCCCAAAGGTGATCAGCCCGGTGCGAACGTCGGCTCCGGACTCCAGCGCACTCGCTGAATCGGAGCGGTAGTAGCGAAACACATCCTTCTGATAGCGGATGTCGTTGTCGTGACACAGCAGCGCCAGCTTCTTGCACAAATGATAGTCAAAGGGTCCTGTCTGGTCGGCCATCGCCAGGGTGACGCCAAACTCATCGCTGTTCTGGCCCGGTGCCGTCGTGCCATTGTCGATGGCTACCAGAGAGGCGACCTCGGGCAGCAGGATGGACGAGGCTCCGACGCCAACTTCCTCGGCGATGGTGAAGAGGAAGTGGACGTCGACCGGCGTCTCCTTTCCCTCGTGCTGCAGCGCGCGAATGGCGGCCAGCATGATGGCCACGCCTGCCTTGTCGTCCAGATGACGCGAAACGATGTAGCCGTTCTCCAGGAACTCAGTCTCGGTATCGATGGCGATGATATCGCCAATCTCGATGCCAAGCTTGTGTAGCTCGGGCAACCCCTTGGCATAGGCGTCGACGCGAACTTCGACATTGTCCCAGGATACCGGCTGAGTATCGATTTCCTTATTGAAGGTGTGACCCGAAGCCTTGAGCGGCAGGATCGAGCCACGATAGGTGCCCTTCTCCGAAAAGATCGTGCAGCGTGCCCCCTCCGCAAAGCGTGAGGACCAATGCCCGATAGGCACGATGGCCAGTCGTCCATTCTCCTTGAGCGCTTTCACCTGCGCGCCCAGCGTATCAACATGGCTCACAATTGCCCGAGCCCCGCGCGGGTCCTTGCCTCTGCGGATGGCACGAATTGCACCGCGCCTGGTCAACTCCGCGTCAAGCCCCATGGCTGCAAGCTCGGAGGTGACCAGTCGCACGACGTTGTCGGTAAAACCGGTGGGACTGGGAGTCCTGAGCAGCTTTCCAAGGACTTGGAGCAAGTAGTCGGTATCGATTGTCAGCTTGTTCACGTCTTCTTCTCGATCGCTTTAAGTCCGCTGCGGAAGTTGCGCACGTCGGTGGGCATCGACAGCGGAAATATCAAATCCACAAAACGCTGCGCGGTCGGCTGCGGCTCGTGGTTGGCAAGGCCCGGTCGCTCGTTGGCCTCGATGAACACATAGTCGGGCGATCGCGGGCTCGTGACCATGAAGTCGATGCCGACCACCGGTATGTCGATCGACCGAGCGGCGGCGACTGCCGCTTCGACCAGTTCGGGATGGACGGAATCGGTGACGTCGTGGATGGTGCCCCCGGTGTGCAGGTTCGCTGTCTTACGGACTTGCAGCTCTTCGCCTGCGGGCAGAATATCGTCCATGGTGTACCCAGCCAGGCGGACGATGCGGGCTGTCTCGGCATCGACGGGGATACGGGATTCCCCGGCGGTTGCCGCCATGCGTCGGCGGCTCTGCGCGTCGATCAACCGCGCGATAGTGCTGATGCCGTCACCAGTAACTGCCGCAGGTTTGCGGATCGCGGCTGCGACGAGCTTGAAGTTGATGACTACCAGGCGCAGGTCCTGGCCTTCGAAGTACTCCTCCAGCAGCACGGTGGTCGACATGCGCTGAGCACTCGCAATGGCGCTTTCCACTTCCTCCACGCTGCGCAAATCGACCGAAATCCCGCGCCCCTGCTCACCGTGGGTTGGCTTGACCACGACCGCGGTGTTGCGCCCGAGGAAATCTGCGATCTGCTCACGAGTCCCGTCCCATTGCACCTGATCGGGAACGCGTACGCCCGCCTCGGAGACAACGCGGCGCGAGATTTCCTTGTTCTCGCAGATCGACATGGCGACGGCGCTGGTCAGCTCTGAAAGGCTTTCCCGGCACACGACTGTGCGTCCGCCGAGCGATAGGCGAAAGATGCCGCTTTCCTCATCGATCACCTCGACATGAATGCCCCGCCGCCGCGCCTCGTTGATGATGATGAGCGCATAAGGATTGAGATTGCCGCCGAGCTCGGGCCCGGTGAACAGCTTCTCGTTGATCGTGTTCTTGCGCTTCACGGTGAAGCTTTGGATGCGCTTGAAGCCAAGCTTCTCGTAGAGCCCGATCGCCTGCTCGTTGTCATGCAGGACGGTAAGGTCGAGGTACTCTGCCCCCTTTGCCCAGAAGCGCTCTGCCAGCGCACGCGTCAAAGCGGTGCCGATCCCCGACTGGCGTGCCTGGGGGTCCACCGCCAGGCACCAGAGCGAACAGCCCTTGTCCTGGCTGCCCAGGTAGTGGCTGTGGTCCACTCCCATCACGACGCCGGCAACTTCGCCGTCCTGAGAGTCGGTCGCGACCAGAAAGATCAGACCTGCACCCTCAAGGTTCCCGTCGAAGAACTCTGGCCGCATCACCACCATGTTGCGCGACGCGAAGATGCGGTTTGCGCTCTCCACGTCCCGTCCCGGTTCGATGTCCCGCACGAGTACCGGACAAGCTTCATCCGCTGGTTCGTAGTCCGATCGTTGAAGCCGAAACGTGTGGGAAGGATCGAGGAACAACTCCTGCGGTGCGCTGGCGAGCAGCACATGAGGATTGATCACATAGATGCCGATGTCACGGCAGTCCTTCTCCTCCTCTCGCAGAGCTTCGGCGAAGTCTTGCGTGTCGGCGAAGCTATTACCGAAGATGACGCGGCCCCACCCGCATTCGGCGACGGCATTTCTCATGGCCGTCATCTCCGGCATCACCGCGAGTTCATGCATCATCGCCTTAGATCCCCTGCCCCTGGAGCCACATCTCGATCAACCCAGCTTGCCAGAGTTCGGACCCTTGCAGTGGCGTGATATGATCGGCGGGATCGGCATAAAGCTTGTCCAGCCACTCCTGCCGAAACAGGCCGCGGTCCCGCGCTGCCTGGCTCGACAGAGCATCGCGTACCAGATCAAGGTAGGGCCCCGAGATGTACTTGAGCTGCGGGACCGGGAAGTAACCTTTCTTCCGATCGATCACCTCATGCGGCACGACCAGCCGGGCGGCGTCCTTCAGCACACCCTTGCCGTTGTCGTTCAACTTGAATTCGGGCGGAATTCTGGCGGCAAGCTCCGCGAGTTCATGATCGAGGAACGGTACGCGCGCCTCAAGCCCCCAAGCCATGGTCATATTGTCCACGCGCTTTACGGGATCATCGACCAGCATGACCTGGCTATCCAGCCGCAGCGCCCGATCAACGGGTGTGTCGGCACCGCTCGCCAACAAATGTGAGGCTACCAATTCGCGGCTGACGTCGCTTTCGGCCATCCACTCAGGCGCGAGTTGTGTGGCGAGCGTCGCGTGGTCACGGTCGAAGAAGGCGGCGGCATAGTCGTCGACCACCGACGTAGAGTCCGCCACTTTCGGATACCAGTGATAGCCCGCAAAGATCTCGTCGGCGCCCTGTCCGGACTGCACCACCTTGATGTGCTTGGAAACCTCGCGGCTCAACAGATAGAAGCCAATGTTGTCATAGCTGACCATCGGCTCGGACATCGCCGCGATCGTGCCAGGCAGGTTCTCCATCAACTCGGATGAGGGGACGAAGATCTGGTGATGATTGGTTTCGAACCGCTGCGCGATAAGGTCGGAATAGACGAACTCATCGCCCTTCTCCCCATTGGCCTCCTCAAAGCCGATCGAGAACGTCATCAGCCCCGCCTGCCCTTGTTCAGCGAGCAGCCCGACGATGACGCTGGAATCCACGCCTCCTGACAACAGCACGCCAACCGGCACATCTGCCACCATGCGGCGCTTCACCGCCAGCTTCAACGCATCCAGCACCTGATCGCGCCAGTCCTCGCGCGTGAGAGCCGCATCTTCCGGGCGCCGTTCATGGGGCGGGTTCCAGTAACGCCACTCCTTGAATTCGCCGTTGGGTTCGTAGCGGCGCACCGTGGCAGGAGCCAGCTTGCGCACACCCTGCAGCAGTGTGCGCGGGGGCGGGACCACCGCGTGAAAGGTCATATAGTTGTGCAGCGCAGCACGATCGATCGTCGTGTCGACGTCTCCCCCAGCCACGATGGCCGGGAGAGTCGATGCAAACCGCAGCCGCTGGCCATTCACGCTGTAATAGAGCGGCTTGATGCCGAAGCGGTCGCGAGCCATCGTGACGATGCCGCTATCGCGCTCCACGATCACGAAGGCGAACATGCCATGGAAGCGCTCCACGCAGTCGGGGCCCCAGGCGTGATAGGCCTTGAGGATCACCTCCGTGTCTCCGTGCGAGAAGAATGTATAGCCGAGGGCCGTGAGCTCTTCCCGCAACTCCGGATAGTTGTAGATGCAGCCGTTAAAGACGAGCGTCAGCCCGAGCGTAGGATCCACCATCGGCTGCGCCGCATGGTTCGTAAGGTCGATGATCTTGAGCCTTCGGTGAGCGAAGGCGACCCGCCCTTGCGCAAATACACCTGCGCCATCAGGCCCGCGCGGCGCCAGCTTCTCAGCCATTCGGGTGACGGCGAGAGTATCCGCAGAGCCGCTATCGAAGCGAATTTCACCAGCTAAACCACACATGTCAGACTAGCGCCCGCAGAGCGGAGAACGGGAACATCGGCGTGAAAGGCAGCGTTCTGGAAACGGGTATGACGGCCTCCTTCGGGTGGTTCTTGGTCGGGGTTCCCTGAACCAAATGGCTCAACGCCTGAATGGCTCCCGCCACTATGTCGCTTTGGCGGAGAGTGTTCCGCTGCATATCACTCGATAGGACGCCGACTATCCAGAAGATCGTCGCTCGTCGTGTGGGCACGCTCCGCATCGACCAGTTTAGCCACGTTCGCGTCCGGCCCCGGCTCGTCTTTCGACCGCTCAACCGACTGTGGCGCCCTCCCCGGCCTCTTCGTTGTCCCGACGCTCTCTTGCGGCGGCGCTGGGGGCACCTCGTCGAAGCGGAGGCGATAAATCGGCTCGGGTAGAGCGAACCCGGCGCCTTCCAGCGCAGTTTTGGCTGCGTCGAGCGCGAGGCTCCGCCCCTTCAGGAAGTCTGTCCGCGATTGATCGAGCCAGCCGAAGAAACGCAGCACGATATTGGAATCGCCCACCTCCCAGATGATCGCTGCCGCTGCCGGTGTATCCAGCACGAATGGCAAGCTGCGGACCGCCTCGAGACCAACTGCCATGCCGCCCACCGGATCGTCCGCTGCATCAATGCCCAAGTCGAACTGGAACTGGCGCTCAGGATTGCGCGTGTAGTTCAGAATTATGGCTTTGAAGACGGTGGAGTTCGGAATGCGCAAGTGGTTTCCATCCAGCGTCATCAGAATGGTGGCTCGGCTGGTGAGCCGCACAACGCGCCCTTCGTGCCCCTCTATCACCACGAGATCGTTAGCGCGGAACGGCTGACGCAGGCTTAACATCAGACTCGATACGTAGTTGTCGACCGTGTCCCGGATTGCGAAGCCAATCGCGATGCCGATTACGCCGGCACCGCCCAGAACAGCACCTAGCAGGGCAGTTGCACCCAAGACCTCCAGACCGGCCACTATCCCCAGCACCACGAAAATAAAGCGGACCAGTGTCGCCAGCAACTCAGCAAGAAAAACGTTCGGCGTGACCCTGCGCCAGAACCCCTTGAACGAGGTCAGCAAATAGCCAAGCGCACCAATCAGGAGTGCGATGCCCAGCGCTACGCCGATCAGCGGCAGTCCATGGATAAGACCACGTATATCTTCTCTGAACTTGCCAAGAGCGGGAGTGAGATTGCTGTCGACATTCAGATCGCGCTTCAGCTCGTTCTGGACCGTCACCACGCCCGCAACCCGCCCAGCGATGGCCTCAGCCCGCTCAACATCCTCCGCCGTCGGCACAGCCCCCGCCAGCGTCACCACCCCCGCTGAGACGCGAACGCCCACATCTCTCAATCCTTGGACTTCCGAGAAAATACTGCGGATGCGTTCGCGGATGTTCTCGTCCGACCGCAGGTCGATTTCCGTGGCAATGGCAGTCTGCGGCGCCTGCTCTGGCGCCCCCTCAACCGGTGCTACAGCCGTCAAATCCTGGGCTAGAGCTGTGCATCGTGGCAGCAGTGCCGCGCCGATCAGCAGCACCGCGAGAAGGCGCGCAAGCACTCGGTAAGGACCAAACAAACCGACGGGTTTGGGGCAGAAACTGATTTGCATGCTCCCACAACACACGAGCCGCGCAGACCTTCCATCACACCGTGACTTTTCTGCCAGTTGGTTTGACGCAGCGGCACGCGCGAGAGCGGTCAGCTCTGACCTACCTATCGCGAGCGCGACGAAAGAAGAAGTCGGCCGAGAGCATCAATAAAGAAGAACATTGTCATTGTTGTTGATGCTGAGCCGCTCCAACTAGCCCCCGAGATTTATGAAACCTTTCCATTAATTTGACGTTCAACCAATACACGACCCGCTTCCTTACTGAGTTTCGGAAACGCGCGGCGTCGGCCTTGAGTGTCAGACACCCTGACGCACGGCAGATTAAAAGGAGAAAAACCCATGAACGCCCACACCAACGTGCGTAAACTTGCCTGCCTCGACGATTGGCAACTTGAACATCCCGACCAGGATCTGCGCGGAAAAACCCTCGTAGACCTTCAGGGACGCGAAATCGGACGCGTCGATGACATGCTGGCCGATCTGGAGGATGAACGCGTCGTCGCGCTGCGCCTGCACGACAATCGCATCGTCAATATCGCCAATGTCGACATCCGCGGCGGACGCCCCGTCCTGACAGCCGATGCCGCGCAGATTCCGCAGCCGGCAGACGGGTTCGATCGCGAAGCTGTGACGACCGAGCATATCCCGGTTATCGAAGAAACGCTCGACGTCGGCAAGCGTGAGGTGGACCTAGGCGCAGTTCGCATCCGCAGCCGTGTTGTCTCCGAAACGGTGGGAGAGAACGTCACTCTGCGCAACGAGCACGTCAACGTCGAACGCCGGCCGGCACACGAGGCTATCAGCGAAGCCGATGCCGAGGCCCTGCTCAAGGATCGGACAATTGACGTGACCGAAACTGGCGAACGCGTCGTGGTAGGTAAGCATGCGACGGTTACCGGCGAAGTCGTGGTCGATAAGGAAGTGGATACGCGCACGGAGCGGGTCGAAGGCGTTGTCCGGCACACCGAAGTCGATGTTGATCGTGACGCCAAGCGCCGCTGAGCGAACACATGCCAGTGTTTGCATCACCGACACCGCTGGGGTCGTGTCATGACTGACAATCATGAACACGACTCAGGCGTTGGTCCGGAAAGCGCACCTGGTGATCGCATCCGCATCCCGATAGTGGAGGAGCGGATTCATCTAGAAAAACAGAAGGTCGAGACAGGCCGGGTACGGGTCACCTCTCGCGTGGTCAGTGAAACCCAGCCGGTCCATGAGACGCTTGCGACCGTTCGGGTGCAGGTAGAGCGTGTACCGGTGGACCGCGTTGTCACGGAAGCGCCTCCCGTTCGCACAGAAGGGAACCGCACAATCATCCCGGTTACCGAAGAGGTCCTCGTGAAGTGCATCCGCGTGACCGAGGAGATTCATCTCGTCGAAGAGCGCACCGAATCGCCCTTCGAGAACGAGGTGACACTCCGCCGCACCGAAGTGGATGTGGCTCGCGACTAACAGAGGCAGCGGCTTTCCTGCTTACAACGTGCTGTGCACGTCGCCGATAGTCGAATGAGATCCCGGCCTGAAAAAAGGAAGAAAGACATGGCAGAAATCCCAATTGAGAAAAGAAAAGGCGGCGTGCCTTGGTGGGTCTGGTTGCTCATCCTTGCTGCCATCGTCGCACTTTTGATCTGGCTGTTTGCCGGCCGCGAAGAGCCGGTTGTTGAAAACGCCGAACTGGATAACGACAGGATTGCAACAGCAGGCGCCGTTGACCCAGGCATGGGTGAAAACACCATCGCTCCCACAGAGGAAGTTGCGACTGGTGGGCCGATAACCGACCTGAGCATGCTGCTGGGCAGTCAGGCCGACGCCGTGATCGGGCGCGAAGTCCGGCTTACGAATGTGCCTGCGGGTCCTGTTCCTGCAGATGCCGGTTTCTGGATTATGGGCGACAATGGCCAGCGCGAGTATGTAATCTTGCATGAGGTCAGGACGCCGAACACGCCGATCGAGGGCAAGATCGACGTTGACGAAGGCGACCGTCTCGACATCGTCGGCACCGTCCGCTCCGCGGAACGCGGCGTTCCGACCGGCGCTGCCATCCCCCCACCAACCGACCCGCTGCCAGCAGGTGTAAACCATTACATCGAAGCTCAGTCGGTAACCAAGGCCAAGTAAGCTCAGAACCGATCGCTCGCGCTTCCGGCGCGAGTGCTCGGCCCATCTGATCGACGACGCGGCGGCGCTGACCTGCAAGCCACCCTCGTCTCAGCCGATAAAAGAACCACGGCACATCGGGATTTCCGATGTGCCGTGGTTTCTTGCATGTGCGAATGGTGCGCCCGACAGGATTCGAACCTGTGGCCCCCAGATTAGGAATCTGGTGCTCTATCCTGCTGAGCTACGGGCGCACGCGATGTGCTTCTTACGGTGCAGCTTCCGCCTTGGCAATCAGTTCGCCTGCTCGGGCGGGACGACCGGGAAAGGCAGAGGCGCGACTGCTATGCCTTCCTCCAGGAGCTCCTTGGCCTCGGCGATGGTCGCCTGTCCGTGAATGATCTCCGCATCGCGCTCGCCATAGTGCATCGCACGCGCATCCTCGGCAAAGCTACCGCCGACGTAGCGCGATGACTTAAGTGCTTCCGCCTGCATGGCAGCAAGCTTCTCCATCAGGACGACGGCAGCAGGCGGTATGGGCGCAGAGACCACCGGAGCTGATGCCCCATCCTGCGGAGGCTCCACCGCCGCGGACCGGACCGGCGCCGGCAGTTGATTGCCCTTCCGCCCAATGCGCGGCGCCATGATAGCTTTGCCGACTTCGGGCGAACCACAATGCGGGCACATCACCAAGCCGCGCTCCTGCTGGCGCACAAAATCGTCCGAGGAACCGAACCAGCCCTCAAACTTATGGCCGCCGCCACGACATTCCAGATCGAATACAATCATCGGACGCTCTAATTGGGAATAGCGCGCCTGTTGGCAAGACTGGGAAGTTGCTTGCGCACCTCGACGATGCGAGCCGGGTCGACCGTCACTAACCCGATACCGGACGTCTCGCCCCCAAGGTCGAGGAGAACGTCTCCCCAGGGGTCTGTTACGAGACTGTGCCCGTAAGTCGTGCGCCCATCCTGGTGGTGGCCAACTTGCGCCGCGGCGATGACATAGGCGCTGGCCTCCACGGCGCGGGCGCGCTGCAGCAAGTGCCAGTGGGACTGTCCGGTTGGAACAGTGAAGGCGGCGGGGATTGCAATGACATCGCACTGGGCCCGTCCCAATGCTTCGAACAGAGCAGGAAAGCGGATATCGTAGCAGATCGTCAGTCCCAGCCGCCCGAGTGGCGTCTCTACGATGGCGAGTGCATCTCCAGCGGCGTAGGCGTTGGACTCCCGCCAGGATTCACCGCTGGGAAGGTCGACGTCGAACATGTGCAGCTTGTCGTATCGCGCCGCAATTTCACCCCTGTCGTCGATGACAAAGGCACGATTGGCCCAGCGGCCATCCTCCCGCTCAACAGCCAGCGACCCAATCGCGACCCAAACCCCGGCGCGCGCCGCCGCTTCGCGCACGGAGCGGAGTACCCGATCATCCTCCTCGCGAACGATGGCAGCCGCTGCGCGCTTCCGATCACGATCGATCAGGCCAGACATTTCGGGGGTGAACAGCATCGCCGCCCCGCCCTTCTTCGCCTGATCCACGGCGTCCACTATCGCGGCGGCATTCACGGCGGGATCGATCCCGCTCGTCATCTGGAACACAGCGGCGCGCGCCGCCGCGCGTGCAGTGCTCAAAGCCCCAGAGCCGCGTCGAGCTTACCTGCGCTGTCGAGTGCGCTGATGTCATCGAAACCGCCCAGCGGCTTGTCATCGGCGAGGACCTGCGGAACGGTGCGGGCACCCGGCACGCGCTCTACCATCTCGGCACGCTTCGGCCCGCCCATGGTCACGTCGTACTCCTCGTAAGAAATACCCTTCTTGTCGAGCAGCGACTTGGCCGCAACGCAGTAGGGGCAGCCCCACTTGGTGTAGATCTCGACCTTCGCTTGAGCCATCCGACTTCCATCCTCTTTCGGTGCGTTTTGCGACCCTTGAAACGGCCGGCGGCTACCATATCTCTCGAAAAGAGTCATGGCCCGCACGGGAATGACTCGTCAGCGGGGTGCCGGGTTCCCGGGCCTCGACTCACGAAGATTGCTCATTGGAGGATTTTTGTCATGAATCGTATCGACTTTTCGCCCTACCGCCGCACGATGGTCGGCTTCGATCGTCTCTTCGACATGATCGAGAACCAGGCCCGGGTTCAGGGCGGCGACAAGTACCCCCCCTTCAACATCGAGCGCCGCGGCAGCGACGCTTATCGCATCACTCTCGCGGTGGCGGGCTTCAAGTCCGCTGACCTCGACATCACCGCGCAGGCAAACCTGCTGGTGGTTAAGGGCAACAAGCCCGAGGAAGAGAGCGAAAGCGAATTCCTTCATGTCGGCATCGCCCAGCGCGGCTTTGAGCGTCGCTTCGAACTGGCGGACTACGTTCGCGTCCAGAGCGCCGATCTCGCAGACGGTCTGCTGGTGATCGACCTCGTGCGGGAAGTGCCCGAGGCAATGAAGCCGAAGAAGATCGCGGTAGGCGGCAACACGCTAAGCGTGGTCGACAACAGCGGCGAGCAGGCCGGCGCGGCCGCCGCCTAAGCGCGATCGCGCACGTATCAGCTGTGGAGGGGCGGATCCAAGCGGGTCCGCCCCTTTTTAGTTCAGACTAGTCGCGCCTGGCGCACTGCAGCACCGATGAATCCGGCGAAGAGTGGATGCGGATCGAACGGCTTGCTCTTGAGCTCAGGATGGAACTGTACCCCGACGAACCAGGGGTGGTCCGGCCGCTCGACGATCTCCGGCAGCAGTCCATCCGGCGACATGCCGGAGAAGATCAGGCCATTGCCTTCGAGCGCCTCGCGGTAAGCGGCGTTCACCTCGTATCGGTGGCGATGCCGCTCGGAAATCTCGTTCGCGCCGTAGATGGCGGCAACATGGCTGTTGGCGGAGAGCATGGCGGGGTAGGCACCGACTCGCATGGTGCCACCCAAGTCGCCGCCCTCGGCGCGCTTCTGCAAGCCGTCATTGCTCATCCACTCAGTGATGATGCCGACCACCGGCTCGTCCGTCTGTCCGAATTCGGTGGAGGAAGCACTGCCGATACCCGCTGAGCGCGCACCTTCGACGCAGGCCATCTGCATGCCGAGGCAAATACCGAAGAAGGGCACGCTGCGCTCACGCGCGAAGCGCACGCTGGCGATCTTGCCCTCTGTCCCTCGTTCGCCGAAGCCGCCAGGAACGAGGATGCCATGCATCGGCTCGAGCAATGCCGCTACCTCGGAGGCTTCGCGTTCGAAGACCTCGGCATCGATCCAGTTGATGTTGACCTTCACACGGTTGGCCATGCCACCGTGGACCAATGCCTCGTTGAGCGACTTGTAAGCGTCCGGCAGGCCTACATACTTGCCCACGACGCCGATCGTCACCTCGCCTTCCGGGTTCTGATAGCGGTCGACGATATCCGTCCAACGCGAAAGCACGGGCGCTGGCGAAGTCATGCCGAAATGGTGGAGCACTTCTGCGTCCAGACCTTCACCGTGATACTGGAGGGGCACCGAGTAGATGTTCGGCGCGTCAAGAGCGGGGATCACGGCTTCGCGGCGCACGTTGCAGAACAACGCGATCTTGGCCCTCTCGCTCTCCGGTAATTCGCGTTCGCAGCGGCAGAGCAGAATATCGGGCTGAATGCCGAGCCCCGTCAACTCACGCACGGAGTGCTGAGTGGGCTTGGTCTTCAACTCACCGGCAGCAGCAATGTAGGGAACGAGCGTCACGTGTACAAAGCAGGTCTGCTCACGCCCCAGCTCATTGCGCAATTGGCGCAGGGCCTCGATGAAAGGCAGGCTTTCGATATCGCCGACCGTGCCACCAATTTCGCACAGGACGAAGTCGAGATCGTCGGTATCAGCCATCGCGAATTGCTTGATGGCATCAGTTACGTGAGGGATCACCTGGACCGTTGCCCCCAGGTAATCGCCACGCCGCTCCTTCGCAATGATGTCGCGATAGATGCGTCCCGAGGTGATGTTATCGCCCTGATGCGCCGATACCCCGGTAAAACGCTCATAGTGTCCCAGGTCGAGGTCGGTCTCGGCCCCGTCATCGGTGACATAGACTTCGCCGTGCTGATAGGGACTCATCGTGCCCGGATCGACGTTCAGATAGGGGTCGAACTTGCGAATGCGGACCTTGAAGCCCCGTGCCTGCAGCAACGCTGCCAGGCTCGCCGCCATGAGACCTTTGCCGAGCGAGGAGACCACGCCGCCGGTGATAAAAATATGCCGCGCCATGGGAGTTGGGCCTTAAATCGCATGGAGGCATCAGGGCAAGCGCCCTGCGCCTCAATTCCACAAAAAGAGGACGTGCCGAGCCCGTTGTCGGGCCACCAGCACCGCCGGACGCTTACTGCGCAGCAGAGCCGGCGAGCGGATCGTTGGCAGGTGCCGGCGTCGGCGCTGTTGGCGCGGGAGCGACACCTGGGTTGGCCGCACCCGCGAGCGGGTCGGCTGGCGCTTGCGGCAGAACCGGCGCATTACGCTGCAGCGAAGTGTCGAGCTGGCGCGTCGAGCTCACATCGACCGCCATCGCGGCGAGCGCGATGCTGAGCACCACAAAGAGAGTTGCGAGGATTGCCGTCGTGCGCGTCAGGAAGTCGGCTGCGCCGCGTGCCGACATCAGGCCGGACGGATTGCCGCCGCCGGTCCCCAGTCCGCCGCCCTCCGACCGCTGCACGAGGATCACCCCCACCAGCGCGGCGGCGACCAGCGCCTGAACAACGGTCAGAAAGAGAAACAGCGACATGCAAACCCCGGAAGAATCATCTGCGGAGGAGCCAACGCCGCCCGCTTATATGCTCGCGCAAATAGGCGCTCGCCTGTCCGGGCGCAACCCACTGCTCCCGGACGCAGGCGCCCACGCGATTGCGCCGATCAGCCTTCGTCGAGACCCGCCGCAGCGCCAACGATCGCAAGGAAGCTCTCAGCCGCAAGGCTCGCACCACCGACGAGCGCGCCACCCACCTCAGGAACGGCGAGGAGTTCGGCGGCGTTGTCCGCCTTGACCGAGCCGCCGTAGAGAATGCGAACCTGCGCACCGGCATCGCCGTAGATAGCGACCAGCTTGACACGGATCGCCTTGTGCATGGCCGCAACATCGTCGATCGAAGGCACGCGGCCGGTGCCGATCGCCCAGACCGGCTCATACGCAACGGTAAGCCTGTCCACCGCGCCGTCCGTGCCGGGAACTGACCCTTCGACTTGTGCGCCAACGACGGCTTCGGCACTTCCTGCGTCGCGCTCCGCCTCGGTCTCGCCGACACACACGATGACTGCCAGACCAGCCGAGTGAGCCGCCTCGGCCTTTGCCTTTACGATCTCGCTCGTCTCTGCGTGCAGCGTGCGACGTTCAGAATGCCCGACGATGACGAAGTCAGCCCCGGCATCCTTCAGCATCGGCGCAGAAATATCGCCTGTGAAAGCGCCGCTTTCCTTCACGTGACAGTCCTGCCCGCCCACGCCGATGAGTTCGACCGAGTCCCGAGTGCGGTAGATAAGCGTAGCTGGCGGCGCCACAGCGACTTGCACCTTTGGCAGGCGCGCCGCTGCGCGGTCGATCGCCCGCGCTTCGTTCAGCATCGCGCGCGTGCCGTTCATTTTCCAGTTGCCGACGATGTAAGGCAAACTTGCCATCTTCAACCCTTGTTAACGAGCCGAATCCAGACTCGGCTCCCATTTGCGACTGGCAGCTAGGACAGCGGCACCCGCCTTGTCAAAGCAGGTACGGCAGGTTTGCGACGACTGCCACTCAGGTGTGGCGCGGATACACAAGTTTATCAGGCAGCATTGCAGGAAGCGGCTTTGGCACCTAAAGCGGCGCGGCTCAGGCGGAGACACACGGTCCTCCCCACCACCCACGGTTAGACGGCCTCCTCAAGCATGCTCCAGTTCTTCCGCTCGTTCCTTAAATCCAAAGTCGGCGCCGTTATCGGCCTGGTTGTGCTGGGGCTTATCGCGCTCGCATTTGCCGCGGCTGACATCACCGGAGGCAGCTTCGGCGCATCCACCACCAGCGGCCATGTCGCCGAAGTCGGCAGCGAGAACGTGACTCCCGCTGAATTGACTACCGAGGCCAACCAGGCGTTGGCGCGCGTGCGTCAGCAGGAACCGACCATGTCGATGAGCGGCTTCATCGCTCGTGGCGGACTCGGCATCATCCTAGACGATCTTATCGACCTGAAGGCGCTCTATGCATTCGGTCAGGACCACGGCATCGTCGCCGGCGACCGGCTGATCGACAGCGAATTGCAGCGCGCCGGTGCGATTCAGCCACAGGGTATTCCGCGCGACTCTGTCGCTCAACGACTGGTCGCCCGGCAATTGCTCGCCCCTGCCGAATACGGCGCGGTCCTGCCGGCCGAGATGGCATGGCGCTACGGTCAGCTCCTGGGCGAGCGACGGACCGGCTCGATCGCGATCCTGCCGTCCCTGCTCTTTGCGCCGGAGAAAGAGCCTACGGCGGCGGAGCTAGCCGCTTACTACAAGGCGAACACGGATTCCTTCATCCGCCCCGAACGACGCGTGATCCGCTATGCGACCTTCGGTGCCGACGCAGTCAAGAACGTGGCCGCGCCCACCGATGCCGAGATCGCCCAACGCTTCAATGCCGATAAGGCGCAATACGAAGCAATTGAACGGCGGCAGATCACGCAACTCGTGGTCCCGACGGAAGCGGCCGCCAAAGCCATTGTGGCGGAAGTCGAAGGCGGAAAGTCGCTGAAGGCCGCTGCCTCTGAAAAGGGACTCTCGGCAGCCAAGCTCGACCCGCTGAGCAAAGCAGAGCTCGCCACACAGACGTCGTCCGGCGTGGCGGACGCAGTCTTCGCCGCCCAGCAGGGCAGGCTTGCCATCGCGCGCAGCCCCCTTGGCTGGCACGTCGTGCGCGTCGAGACCATCGACCAGCGCCCGGCGCGGACGCTTGACCAAGTGAGAGGCGAGATCGCCAGCAACCTTGCGACCGAGAAGCGTCGCGCTGCGCTCAGCGACACGCTCGGCAAGATCGAGGAGCAGTTCGAGGAAGGTGCCAATCTGCCCGAGGTCGCGCAGAGCCTGGGCCTGCAAGTCCAGTCCACTCCCCAGATCACTGCCGACGGCGCGGTTTACCAGCAGCCTGGACAGTCCATCACGCCGGCGCTCAAGCCAGTCCTGCAGACTGCGTTTGCGATGCAGGAAAACGAGCCGCAAGTCGCTGAAGCCGAAGCTGGCACGACGTTTGTGATCTATGAGGTGACCGAAATCGCCTCCTCGGCCCCGGCTCCACTGCGCGAAATCACCGAAGACGTGAAGGCCGCCTATGCCCTCGACAAGGGCGCGGCGGCTGCGAAGGAGCAGGCGCAGAAGATCCAGGCCGCGGTGCGCAAGGGCGAGAAGCTTGAAGCTGTTCTCGCAAAGCTGCCCAAAAAGCTGCCGCCGGTAGAACGTGTTGGCATGACGCGCCCGCAGCTGATGCAGATCCAGCAGTCCGGTCGTCCGGTTCCCCCGCCGATCATGCTCCTGTTCGCGATGGCTTCGGGGTCTGTGAAGATCCAGGAAGCGCCGCAGCAGCGCGGCTGGTTCGTGGTCGCCCTCGATGAAGTGGAGCCCGGCAAGATCGATCGTAACGATCCTTCCGTTGCGGCAACCCGTCGCGAACTGGGCAAAGTGGCGGGTGGCGAGTACTCGGAAGCGCTCCGCAAGGCGATCACCAAGGACGTCGGCGTCGAGCGCAACGAGTCGGCGATCAAGGCGGTGCGTGACCAGCTCGCCGGCGAGATCGGCAACTGAGCGGGCGCAGGACGGACGGCGCGGGAACGGTGAGCGACAGCGAAACACAGCAGCGGCAGGCAGCATTGGCCATGCTTGAGAAGAGCCGCCCTGCCTTGGTGTGGCGGCGCCTTGTCGCTGATACCGAGACTCCGGTCGGCGCTGCACTGAAGCTGTTTGAGGCTGGCCGAGGCGACTTCCTTTTAGAGTCTGTAGAGGGCGGTGAGACACGGGGCCGCTATAGTCTCGTGGGGCTCGATCCGGATCTGGTCTTCCGCGCCGGTCCCGAGGGCTGCGAGATCAATGCTGAGTGGCAGCGCGATCGTCAGGCTTTTGTTTCACTTGGTGCCGACAGCCTCGGGGAGCTCCGTTCGCTGGTGGAGGCCTGCCGGATCGACGTGCCGCCCGAACTTCCCTCGGCTCTTGCCTGCCTCGTCGGGTACTTCGGGTACGAGACGATCGGGCTGGTCGAGAAGCTGCCGCGCGCCCCACAAAGCGCGCTTGAGTTGCCCGACATGCTGTTTGTGCGCCCATCGCTGATCCTCGTGTTCGATCGGCTCAGCGACGAGCTATTCTGTGTCGCTCCGATCTGGCCTGGCACAGGCGATCCGGAGGCGCTCGTCGCAGCGGCCGAAGAGCGCATCGACGAAGCCTTTCGGGCGCTCTCGCGAACTGTACCAGCGCCTGTCGGGGCGGCGCCTCTTGCCGTTCCCGAACCGCAGCCGGTCCTCTCGCCCGAGGACTACCGAACGATGGTCCTGCGCGCGAAAGAGTATATCGAAGCAGGCGACATTTTTCAGGTGGTGCTGGCGCAACGCTTCACCTGTGAGTTCCCGTTGCCCCCGCTTGCGCTCTATCGCGCGCTGCGCCGGGTGAACCCGTCGCCATTCCTGTACTTCCTCGATCTCCCCGGCTTCGCCCTGATCGGCTCCAGCCCCGAGATCCTCGTGCGTGTCCGGAACGGCGAAGTGACGATCCGCCCGATCGCAGGCACTCGTCCGCGTGGCGCAACGCCCGCCGAGGACAAGGCCAACGAAGCAAGCCTCCTCGCCGATCCCAAGGAGCGGGCAGAGCACCTCATGCTGCTGGACCTCGGGCGCAATGACGTCGGCCGCGTCGCAGCGGCCGGGACGGTTGAGGTAACCGACAGCTACACTATCGAACGCTACAGCCACGTCATGCACATCGTCTCGAACGTGGTGGGCAAACTCGACACCGCGAAGCACGATGCCGTCGATGCCGTTCTCGCCGGGTTTCCCGCCGGGACAGTGTCGGGTGCGCCCAAGGTCCGCGCGTGCGAGGTGATCGCGGAGCTCGAGCCCGAGGCCCGCGGCGCTTACGCCGGGGGAGTAGGTTACTTTGCTCCCGATGGCTCCGTCGACTCCTGCATTGTCCTGCGTACCGGCGTTCTCAAGGATGGCGTGCTTCACGTGCAGGCTGGAGCCGGCATCGTGGCGGACAGTGACCCGGCATATGAGCAGCGCGAGTGCGAGGCCAAGTCAGGCGCCCTCTTTGCTGCCGCCCGCGAGGCGGTCCGCGTTGCGGGAGAGCCGGGCTTCGGCCAGTGAGGATTCTTCTTTCCGCGCTGGCGGCGCTCGCGCTCGCCGCTTGTGACCGCGCACGAGACACGGCCTCCGCACAGGAAGCCCCCCCTCCACCGCCCTGCTCCAGCGCCACGTTCGAAGACACTCCGCTCACGCATTGCATCGCGGATCCGGCGCAGCATACGGTTCGCGTGGTACTCGGCCCAGAAGACGGAAGCCCTTACCGCAGCTTGTCGGAACTGGCGGTCGGAATGGGTGAAAAGGCGAGCCGAGTCGCATTCGCCGTGAACGGCGGCATGTTCGATGCCGATGGCATGCCGATCGGCTACTATGTCGAGGACAGCAACCGCCGCCACACGTTGAACCGCAACGAAGGCTGGGGCAACTTCCACTTACAGCCGAACGGCGTGTTCTATGGCTCCGATGGTAAGTGGGCGGTGCGTGCCAGCGACGACTTCGCCGCGCATGTCAAGAAGCGGCCGGAGTTCGGAACGCAGTCCGGTCCGATGCTGGTGATCGACGGCAAGCTCCACCCCCGGTTTGACGCGGACGGCCCCTCGCGCAAGCTGCGCAATGGAGTCGGTGTCGACAAGCATGGGCGCGCCCATTTCGTCATCAGCGAGGCGCCGATCTCTTTCGGCAAGTTCGCGCGCTACTTCCGCGATGAACTGAACACGCCCAACGCCCTGTTCCTCGACGGCAGCGTATCGTCCTTATGGGACCCGAACACCGGTCGGGTGGATGGCGGCCCACCGCTCGGCCCCTTGATCGTCGTCGAGAAAAGGCACAAGGCAAAGCCATGATCCTCGTCATCGACAACTATGACAGCTTCACCTGGAACCTTGTCCACTACCTCATGGAACTGGGCGCTGAGGTCGAGGTTGTACGCAACGATGCGCTCTCCGCAGAGCAAGCGCTGTCGAGCGGGGCACAAGGCTTCCTCATTTCACCCGGCCCCTGCACACCCAACGAGGCGGGCATCAGCCTTGACCTTGTCGGCGCTGCCGCGGACGCGGGCAAGCCGTTGCTCGGCGTATGCCTGGGACACCAGTCGATCGGGCAGTACTTCGGAGGCAAAGTCGTGCGCGGCGGGCTGATGCATGGCAAAACCTCGCCCGTCAGCCACGACAGCAGCGGCGTGTTTGCCGGACTTCCCGCACCTTTCACCGCCACGCGCTATCACTCGCTGATCGTCGACGACATTCCCGAAGCGCTGCAGGTCAACGCCAGGTCGGACGATGGCCACGTCATGGGCTTTCGCCACGCGAGCTTGCCGATCCACGGCGTCCAATTCCACCCGGAGAGCATCGCCACCGAACACGGCCACGATATGCTGGCGAACTTCCTCAAGCTCTGCGGCGTCGAGACGCGCCTGCCGGCATGATGACCGTTATGCCCCCCACCATCGCCGAAACCGAGGCGCTGTTTGGGCGCATGCTCGACGGCGAGATGAGCGACGAGCAAGTCACCGAGGCGCTCCTCGCCATGTCCAACCGCGGGGAAACCGCTGAGGATATCGCTGGCGCCGTCCTTGCCATGCGCGCCCGGATGATCCCGGTGGCCGCGCCGGCAAATGCCATCGACGTTTGCGGCACGGGTGGTGATGGCCAGCACAGCCTCAACGTCTCCACAGCCGTGGCCATCGTCGTCGCAGCCTGCGGCGTGCCGGTCGCCAAGCATGGCAACCGTGCCGCATCGTCGAAGGCAGGTGGCGCCGATACACTGGAAGCGCTCGGGCTCGATCTCACCCGCGCCAGCGACCTCGCGGAAGAGACGCTGGCCGATATCGGCATTGCGTTCCTGTTCGCGCAGAAGCATCATCCCGCGCTGGCTCACCTCGCTCCGGTCCGCAAGGCCATCGGCAAGCGCACGATCTTCAATCTGACCGGCCCGATGTGCAATCCCGGCCGCGTCACGCGCCAACTCGTGGGAGTGGCGAATCCGGTCTACGTCCCGATCTATCGCGATGCGATGGCAATGGTCGGCTGCGGAGCGGCAATGGTCGTGGGCGGCGAGGAAGGCCTGGACGAGCTTTCGATCGACGGCCCCAGCGTTGTCGCCACAATCAACTGCGGTAACGTTCCTGAGCGGATCACGCCTGCCGACGCCGGCCTCCCGACGCATCCGCTCGATGCGCTGCGTGGCGGTGACGCGAACTACAACGCGGCTGCCCTGCGCCGCCTGCTGAGCGGCGATCTGGGGGCATATCGTGATGCCGTCCTGCTCAACTCCGCCGCTGCGCTCGTCCTTGCTGGAGAAGCCAGCGACTTGCGCGATGGTGCCGAGGAAGCCGCCGAAGTGATCGACAAGGGCCTTGCCAAGGCCCTGCTCGACTGCTGGATCGCGGCCACTTCGAAGTAACGAGATGTCCGACAAGCTCATAGAAATCTGCGCTACAAAGCGCGAGGAAGTCGTCGCTCGCAAGGGCGACGCCACGGAAGCGGACCTCGACGCCCGCGCCAGCGAGCAGACGCCTCCACGAGGCTTCCGCAAGGCCCTGGAAGCAAAAGCCGCGCATGGGTTCGCGCTGATTGCTGAAATCAAGAAAGCGTCGCCGTCCAAGGGGTTGATCCGAGCCGACTTCCGTCCCGGTGAGCACGCGCTGGCGTATCAACTGGGTGGCGCGGCCTGCCTGTCCGTGCTCACCGATGCACCTTATTTCCAAGGCCACGAAGACTTCCTGATGGATGCGCGGGCTGCCTGCGATCTGCCTGTCCTGCGCAAGGACTTCATGGTCGATCCCTGGCAAGTCGCCGAAGCACGTGCAATCGGTGCCGACGCGATCCTGATCATCGTCGCCGCGCTCGATGACAATCAGATGGTCGAGATTGAGGCTGCCGCGCTTGAGCGTGGCATGGACGTGCTCGTCGAGGTTCACAACGAAGATGAGATGGCACGCGCGAGCCGCCTGAAATCACGCCTGATCGGCGTGAACAATCGCGACCTCAAACGCTTCGTAACCGATCTTGCGGTTACCGAGCGGCTTGCTCCCCTCGCGCCTGAGGGCACGCTCCTGGTCAGCGAAAGCGGCATCAACTCGCACGCGGATCTTCAGCGCCTTTCCGCTTGCGGAGCGCGCACGTTCCTTGTGGGGGAAAGCCTCATGCGCCAGCCCGACGTGGAACAGGCGACGCGGGCCCTCCTCTTCGCCTGATCCTCGGCGCATCCGCAGAGAGCTTGTCTCTCTGTCCTACAACGATCGGCTCTGGCATGACGGCGTGATGGCCCAATTTCAGCAGCACGTCTCGGAACCATTCGCTCACCACTCCAGAAAGCGCGGGATTTTCCTTTCCAGGACACCGGCAATTGCGGCAACCTGCGCCGCATGAGCAAATCCCTTTCCCACATCGACGCCGAAGGCACGGCCCGCATGGTCGACGTCGGCGCCAAGGCCGAGACCCAGCGGCTCGCCGTCGCCTCCGGCCGCGTCCGCATGAGCCCCGAGGCGCTCGCAGCCATCCGAGCAGGGAATGCGCCGAAAGGTGATGTGCTCGGCACGGCACGGATCGCCGGCATCATGGCCGCAAAGCGCACCGGAGATCTGATCCCGATGTGTCATCCCCTGGTGATCGACGCGGTTAACGTCGACTTTGCTTTCGAGGGGGACGCCGTTCGCGCCACCGCCACCGCTTCGCTCACGGGCAAGACCGGAGTCGAGATGGAGGCGGTCACCGCCACAGCCATCGCGCTGGTCACCATTTACGACATGGCAAAAGCGCTCGACAAGGCGATGGTGATCGAGGACGTGCGCCTGATCGAGAAGCGCGGCGGCAAGTCCGGCCACTGGCGGGCGGACGAGGCATGATGCGCGAACCACCGCTCCAGCTGGAAGAGGCGCAGGCTCGCCTTCTCGCCCTCGTCGAACCGCTGCAGATCGAGCGAGTCGATATCGACGGTGCGCTTGGCCGCTATCTCGCCGAGCCGCTGCGGGCCCGGCGCACGCAGCCTCCTGCAGCGCTCTCTGCCATGGATGGCTACGCCGTGTCCGAGGGCGATCTTACCGGGCCTTGGCAAGTCGTCGGAGAGAGTGCCGCAGGCCACCCCTTCGAGGGGACCATCAGTTCGGGCCAAGCGGTGCGGATGTCGACCGGTGCGCGCCTTCCGGCGGACGCCGCTTGCGTCATCCTGCAGGAAGATCTCGCGCGAGATCAGGATCGGCTGACACTGACGGGCGAGCCGCCGTCGCCAGCGCACAAGCACATCCGTCCTTGCGGCCTGGATTTCCGCGACGGTGATGAAGTGCTGCCGATCGGCACGCGACTTGGCCCTGCACAACTGGCACTGGCAATCAGTGCCGGGCACCGGCACTTGCCGGTGCGCCGTGCGCCGTCCGTGCTGGTTATGGACAGCGGAGACGAGCTCGCCTCTGACCCAGAGGTCTGCTTGGAGCATCAGATCCCCGCAAGCAACGCCGCCATGCTTGCCGCCATGGCTCGGGCGCTGCCTTGCGAGGTTCAACGCGTTGGCCCCGTGCCCGATTCGATGGAGGCGCTTGCGGAAGCGCTCTCCCAAGGCGCGGATGCAGACGTGATCGTCACCAGTGGTGGTGCATCGGTCGGCGATCACGACTTGGTGAAGCCGGCGCTCGAGGCTTGGGGTGCAAAGCTCGGGTTCTGGCGCGTGGCGATCAAGCCGGGCAAGCCCATCATTGTCGCCACGCGTGAGCATGGCGGCAAACGGCAGATCATTCTTGGCCTCCCGGGAAATCCAGTCTCAAGCCACGTGACCGCTTACTTGTTCATGCTGCCGCTGCTGCGGGCGCTGCTCGGCGCCGCTCGCCCTCTCCCTCGCACGCTGAGACTAAGGCTCGGGGCTCCGCTGCCCAGCAATGGTGGGCGGCGTTGTTTCGTGCGGGCCACTTGGGACGGCGAAGTCGTCTGTGCGCAATCCATTCAGGACAGCAGTGCATTGGCATCCCTCGCGGCGAGCAACGTGCTGATCGACCGGACCGCGAATGCACCCGAGGCTCTCGCCGGCGAAGACGTCGACGCGTTCTGGATCGAGAATGGCGGAATTGCTTGACGGGCGACTTCTTGTTGCTTACTTGTTCGCTAATTGTTCACGACAAGAACGCCTGAGGAGGCGCCGAACATGTTGACGCGCAAGCAGCACGAATTGCTCCGTTTCATCCAGGCCCGCCTGGAAGAAACCGGCATCTCCCCCAGCTTCGAGGAGATGAAGGAGGCGCTGGACCTGAAGTCCAAGTCGGGCGTGCATCGCTTGATCTCCGCGCTGGAAGAACGCGGCTTCATTCGCCGGCTGCCGAACCGCGCCCGAGCGCTTGAGGTCCTCAAAGAGCCTGAGAACGCAGCACCTCGCACCGCGGCCAAGCGTGCCGCCAACAGCAATGAAGCGCCTCGCGCGCAGCCGCCCGTTCCCTCTCCAGCCAATGACGTGATCGAGATCCCGCTTCACGGACGCATCGCCGCAGGCGTTCCGATCGAGGCACTGGAAGGCCAGGCATCGCTTTCTGTTCCGGCAGCGCTCCTGGGCTCAGGCGAGCACTATGCGCTTGAAGTCTCCGGCGACTCCATGATCGAGGCGGGCATTCTGGATGGCGACTTCGCGTTGGTGAAGCGCACCAGCACTGCGCGTGATGGCGAGATCGTCGTGGCGCTTGTTCGGGGCGAGGAAGCCACCCTCAAGTACTTGCGTCGCGAGGATGGCATGGTGCGGCTCGATCCCGCTAACGCGGCTTACGAGGCGCAGGTCTACTCGCCAGGAGAGATCGAGGTGCAAGGCAAGCTTGCAGGATTGCTGCGCCGCTATCACTGATCGATTAGGGCGCAGCTGAAGCAGAAGCGCTTACCGCGGGGCGCGAGGGCTGTCTGTCCTCGGCCCCTCGCCACCACCCGTGCCGACCTTCGCTGTCCGCGACGCTGCTAACGCGGGCGTTTGCAAGATCGATGGCGAGACCGCCCGTGTGCTGGAGAAGCCTGCGATCGACCTTGAGCCACCGGGGCCGGCAACTCCGCGGTAGCCAGCGGTCGGAGATCACCAGGTCCACACGCTCGCAAGCGGCGGCCAGGGCGCGTTCCGGCACGGCATCGCGGCTTCGCGTCAGCAGGAGCTGCCAATCTCGCTCGCCGCGCGTCAAGGTTATGACACAGGTGTCACGATTACAGTCCGCGCCAGGAAGGCTGACTAGAGACGTCGGTGTGCCGCTCATGCCTGCGATCTCAACCAGATTGTCCCTAACAAAATCGCTGCGGCTGGGGCGAAGGACGAACAGAGCGTCCGCCTCCTTCGACAGCAAGCCCACGTGGCGGCCGTCGCCCGAGATGAGCAGGTCCGGCGGCCGAGCCGTGGCTACAAGCACAGCCCCAAGCACCGCCGGTGCCAAGCCGAACCAGCGCACTTTACCGGACCACAGACCGAACCAGAGGCCGCCGCCAATGAACAGAGCAAACGCCGTTCCCGCCATCGCAGGGATGACCGTCACGGCGCCGGGCCGGCTGGCTACCCAGTGCGCAAGACCATTCAACCCGGCGATCGCATGGCCCGCTATCCACCAGGCTGGCGCTCCCATGCTCACTAGATCAAGCAGCAAGCCGCATAGAACCGAGGGCATGATCACCAGCGTGGTGAGCGGGATCGCGACCACATTGGCGAAGGCGCCGTAGATCCCCGCCCGGTGGAAGTGATAAAGGCCGATCGGCATCAGAGCGAACTCGATCACGAAGCCAGTCAGCAACACGAGCGCGAGGTGTCTCAGCGCCCGGACACCCAAGCCCTCCTCTCGTGGTGTCAGGAACCGGCGGACCGGCCCGGCGCCTGACAAGGCTATAATCGCAAGCACAGCGGCGAAGCTCATCTGGAAGCTGGGACCGGCAACGGCCTCGGGCCAGAGCAACATGACGAGAAACGCCGCCACGGCCAGCATACGCAGCGACAAGGGCTCGCGCCCGAGCGCAAGCGCCATCAACACAAGCAGTGCGCCGATGCACGAGCGCACCGTCGGCACCTGAGCGCCGGTCAGCAGGGTGTAGCCAACACCCGCAAAGGCGCCGAAACCTGCGCCCACGACCGGTAGCCGTACTCGCAAGGCCAACCACGGCCACAGCGCCAGAAGCCGGAGGCTGACGAAGTAGACCGCGCCGATTACCGCGCTGACGTGAAGTCCGCTGATCGAGAGCAGGTGCGCGAGGCCCGCGTCCCGCATCGCCTGTGCGTCGGCTCCGACGATCCCGCCCACATCGCCGGTGGCGAGCGCTGCTGCGATGCCGGCCTGCCGGTGCTCCAGTTGCTCCCGAATATGGCTGGAAATTCTCCGGCTCGCGCTACCCAGCCAAGGCGCGGCACCGCCCTCGTCCACGATCTTCGGCGCTTCGAGTGCTGTGCCCGTCGCGGCCAGCCCCTTGAACCAAGCGGTACGTGCGAAGTTGTAGGCGCCCGGCAGCATCGGGGGCGCGGGCGGCATCAACCGGGCGCGGAACCGCACCACCTGACCGGCATGGAGGCCATCGGCGCTCCCAATTGCGTCGGCCAGATTGATCCGGACGCGAATGGCGCGTTCGCCACCCGGCTCACGCGTGGCAAGTACAAGCCGGCTGCGGGCCTGAGCTGGCTGGGTTTCCACGGCGAGCACTGTCCCCGTCAGAGTCGCCACCCCCGGTGCGGCAATGGGGGCCGCGCCAACAAAGTGCGAGCGGGCCCATACCGAACCGCAGCCGGCTGCGACCACCAGAGGCACGACAATCCCGCTTAGCCGCAGATAGGGATAACGCCCGTAGGAGCCCAGAGCGGCAGCGAACCCGGCAGACAGCCCTCCGCACGCAACCATAAGCGCCAGCCAGTAACCGGGGGCCGGCAATGCGAACCAGACCGCGATGCCCGCACCGAATGCAACTGCCAGCCATGGCATACGATCGAACCCGGCATCGCCAAGAAATCGCTCGACTGCGGCCAACCCTCTCGACAAGCGGCGCGCACTGTTCCATGGCCCATGTTGCAGTGCAGCGCCCCCGGGCGCGGCGGGCGGCAGGATATCTCGGCGCGCGGCTCGGGTGGCCATGTGCGCATTGGACAGGAAGGACAAGGCGATGGCAAGCGGCAGCTTAGCGGAGGCGACGCAAGGCGGAGCTCCAGCTGGCGCTCGTCCCGTGGTCACACGGTTTGCGCCTTCGCCCACCGGCTATCTTCATATCGGCGGCGCACGCACCGCTCTCTTCAACTGGCTCTATGCACGTCATCACGGCGGGAAATACCTCCTTCGCGTCGAGGATACCGATCGCGCCCGCTCGACTGAGCCGGCGATCGGCGCCATCTTCGACGGGCTCTCATGGCTCGGTTTGGAAGGCGATGAAGAAGCTGTCTTCCAGTTCGCGCGCTCTGACCGCCACGCGGAAGTTGCCCGCAAGCTGATCGAAGCCGGTCACGCCTACCGGTGCTACATGACGCAGGAGGAGCTCGCCGCTCACCGCGCGAAAGCGCAGGAAGAGCGCCGCCCCTTCCGGCTCGCAAGCCCCTGGCGCGATGCGGATGCGGCAACTTGGCCGGCCGCCGAACCATTCGTCGTGCGCATCAAGGCGCCGCGTGAGGGCGAGACGGTGATCGACGATCTCGTCCAGGGCACTGTGACGGTGCGCAACGAAGAGATCGACGATTTCGTTCTCCTGCGTTCGGACGGCACGCCCACTTACATGCTTGCCGTTGTGGTTGACGACCACGACATGGGCGTCACGCATGTGATCCGCGGTGACGATCACCTCAATAATGCGTTCCGCCAGCTTGCGATCATCGACGCGATGAGTGCGATCGAGGGTTGGGGGCGTCCCATCTACGGGCACGTTCCGCTGATTCATGGCGCGGACGGTGCAAAGCTTTCGAAGCGGCATGGTGCCTTGGGCGTCGATTCGTACCGGGACGAACTTGGCATCCTGCCAGAAGCGCTGTTCAACTATCTCTTGCGTCTGGGCTGGGGCCACGGCGATGACGAGATCATCGCTCGCGAACAGGCGGTCGCCTGGTTCGACATCGCGCATGTGGGCAAGTCGCCCTCGCGTTTCGATCTCGCCAAGCTCCAAAACCTCAATGGCCATTACTTGCGCGAGGCGGACGACGGGCGCCTCGCTTCCCTCGTTGCGCAGCGCATAGACGGCGCGGCCAATCTCGCCCTTCTCGAGCAGGCGATGCCCGTGCTGAAAGTGCGCGCCAAGGACCTGAACGAGCTGGCGGAAGGCGCCGCGTTCCTGTTCGCGACGCGGCCGCTAGCGCTGACCGAAAAGGCTGCAGCGCTCCTGACTGAGGAAGCGCGTACGCGCCTCGCTTCCATGCATGAGCGCCTCAGTGGGGAGGCGAACTGGACGGCCGAGAGTCTGGAAACCAGTCTCAAGGCAATGGCCGAGGATCTGGGTATAGGCCTTGGCAAACTCGCACAGCCCTTGCGGGCTGCCCTGACGGGTCAGACGACCTCGCCGGGGATCTTTGATGTTTTGGTTCTGCTCGGACGGGAAGAGAGCCTCGCGCGGATTGGCGCGCAGGTTGCCGCTCCTGCCGGGTCGCAAGTCTAGGGAGAATAAGCACTTGGCAAACCAGGCAAAGCTCAACGCAGCGGGCAAGGACTTCGATTTCCCCGTCCTTCAGGGCAGTGTCGGCCCCGAGGTCATCGACATCCGCAAGCTCTACGCCCAGACCGGGAAGTTCACCTTCGATCCCGGTTTCACCTCGACGGCGTCGTGCGAATCGGCACTGACCTACATCGATGGCGACGAGGGCGTACTGCTCCATCGTGGTTATCCCATCGGTCAGTTGGCCGAGCACTCCAGCTTCATGGAAGTCAGCTATCTCCTGCTGAATGGGGAACTGCCCAGCAAGGACGAGCTCGACACCTTCAGCTACACCATTAGCCGCCACACGATGCTGCATGAGCAGCTCGCAACGTTCTATCGCGGCTTCCGTCGCGACGCGCATCCGATGGCGATCATGTGCGGCGTGGTCGGCGCACTCTCCGCGTTCTACCACGATTCCACGGACATCGCGGACCCTGAGCATCGCAAGATCAGCTCGCATCGCCTGATCGCCAAGATGCCGACGATCGCAGCCATGGCGTACAAGTACGCGGTAGGGCAGCCCTTCCTCTACCCCGACAACAACCTGAGCTACACCGGCAACTTCCTGCGCATGACCTTCGGCGTGCCTGCTGAAGAGTATGAGGTAATCCCGGCGGTCGAGAAGGCCATGGACCGCATCTTCATTCTGCACGCGGATCACGAGCAGAACGCCTCGACTTCGACTGTGCGCCTCGCCGGTTCCTCGGGCGCCAACCCCTTCGCCTGCATCGCAGCAGGCATCGCATGCCTCTGGGGCCCTGCTCATGGCGGCGCCAATGAAGCGGCGCTCAACATGCTGAAGGAAATCGGCACGCCCGATCGCATTCCGCACTACATCGAGCGCGCGAAGGACAAGAACGATCCGTTCCGCCTGATGGGCTTTGGCCACCGCGTCTACAAGAACTACGACCCACGCGCGACTGTGATGCAGTCGACCGTGCGCGAAGTGTTCGAGGCGCTGAAGGTTACCGATCCGTTGTTCGAAACCGCGTTACGGCTGGAAGAGATCGCGCTCAACGATCCCTACTTTGTCGAGAAGAAGCTTTTCCCGAACGTGGACTTCTATTCGGGAATCATCCTTTCCGCGATCGGCTTCCCAACCACAATGTTCACGGTGCTCTTTGCGTTGGCCCGCACCGTAGGCTGGGTGGCGCAGTGGAACGAGATGATCAGCGATCCCGGCCAGAAGATCGGTCGTCCGCGTCAGCTCTACACGGGTCCGACGCAGCGCGACTACGTGCCGCTCGACAAGCGCTGATCATAGCAACACGAGACGATTGGAAGGGCTCCGGTGCAAACCGGGGCCTTTCTCATTTCAGGACACTGGGAAAAGGGGGAAGCTGTCGGAGCGCCTCAGGCGGGGACGAGCAGCCAGATAGCACCTGCGAGCACCACTGTGACGGTCACCAAGGACCACGTCATGATGCGGATACGAACAGGTCCGAGTTCGGAAACCGTGTGGGGTTGAAGACGCCCGACTATCCGGCATGCACGACGCTGTGCCGAGAAGAAGATCAGGATAGCGATCACGAAGAAGCCAGTGGCAATCCCTTTCGCCACCCATGCAGGCTCGAGCGAGCGGAACAAGGCGTTAAGGCCGAGGCCGATACCCACCGCCGCCATGCCTGTCCTTACCCAACCGGCATAGGACCGCTCATGGGCTAGCACCGTGCGATCCTCTGCCAGGTCGGTGCGATCTTCCGCCAGCGTCTCTTTGTTCTCCGCCATCGCTCTATCGTCCAGAAATCACAACAACACGAACGAAGCTTTGCAGAGTGCGGGGCATAATCTCTAAAGAGATGAGAATGCGCTTTTGTTTCCGGCAGCCGCCGGTACCGCACAGTCTACGCGGCATAAACCGTTCGAACATGGGGCGATGAAAGCGAAGTCAGGGATGGCTATATGGGCGCGCGAAGCACCTGTCCGCTGAACTGCCGCACCCCGCTGCAAGAACAAGCGACACCTGAGGAACAACAGCAGAATGTCCGACCAGGTATCCGAGCGCCGGGAGAAACTTTTGTGGATCGCTCGGTGTGGCTGGAAAGGGCTTTGCCCGCGTTGCGGCAAGGGGCGCATGTTCACCAAATGGTTGAAGCTGGCAGACACGTGCCCCGTATGCGGTCTGGAATACAGCTTCGCAGCGCCTGATGATGGTCCGGCGTTCTTCTCGCTGTGTATCATCGCATTTCCGCTGATCTTCTTCGTCGTCTGGCTTCAGGTCGCCTTCAACCCACCGTTCTGGGTTCACCTGCTGACGTCCTTCCCCCTTCTCGGCCTGGGGTGCATACTGCCGCTGCAGCCGATCAAGGGTTGGCTGGTGGCGTCGCAGTATGTGAACAAGGCCCAGGAGGCCGGCACAGCGCAGCTGTGGGAGCAGCTTCACGGTAGCCGCGGCAACTGGCTCGATGATCACACCCCCCCGAATGGACAAGCGGCTGGGACCGATGATCCCGCGACCAAGGAAGACTGACCGGAGCCCTTACCCGGCACGAAAAGACCTCACGAAGCGCAAGCTCCGCGAGGTCCTTCGGTGATCTCAAATGGTTCTTATCGCAGCGAGACGACGTTGTCCGAAACGCGCGGATCCTTGCGCTCGCCAGTATAGAGGCTCGCCATCGGCTCGTCGGTTACGATCACACTCTCTCCCTGACCGAAACCGTTGAAAGCGGTGCGCATGGCAGCACCATAGGCACCCAGCATGCCGATCTCGATGTGATCGCCTGCCTTGATATCTTCCGGCAACTGGAAGGGACCTTCCATGTAGTCGGCATCATCGCAGGTGGGGCCGTAGAAGGCGAAGTCTTCCAGTGCTTCCGAGCGTCCCTCGGCCAGGCACTTGACCGGAAAGCGCCAAGCCACGTGAGCGGCATCGTAGAGAGCGCCGTAAGCGCCATCGTTGATGTATAGCTCCTTGCCGCGGCGCTTCTCGACCTTGACGATCAACGAGTTGTACTCGGCACATAGCGCCCGGCCGGGTTCGCACCACAGCTCTGCGTTGTAGGCAATCGGCAGCGCCTCGAAGTGGCGGTGGATGATAGCGAAGTAGTCCTCAAGCGGAGGTGGCTCCATGCCCGGGTAAACCGACGGGAAGCCTCCGCCCACATCGATCATATCGATGACCACGCCCGCATCGGCAATCGCGGCACGCACGCGCTCAAGCGCTTGGACGTAAGCGAAGGGCGTCATTGCCTGGCTGCCTACGTGGAAGCACACGCCAAGCCAGTCGGCTACCTGGCGGGTCTCCTGGAGGAGCGGACCTGCGTCAGCGAGGTCGATCCCGAACTTGGAAGCCAGGCTCAGTTCGGAATAGTCAGACGAGACGCGCAGACGCACGCAGAGGCGAAGGTCGCTTGCAGGGTTACCGCTCGCGTCCGCCGTAGCAGCGACGATCTTCTCCAACTCCTCACGCGTATCAAGGCTGAACGTGCGCACGCCATGCTGGAAATAGGCCTCGCGAATGGCGCTTGCCGTCTTCACCGGGTGCATGAAGCACAGCGTGGCGGAAGGCAGCGTTGCACGCACCAAGCGCACCTCGGCGATCGAGGCGACATCATAATGCGTGATTCCAGCTCCCCAGAGGATCTCAATCAGATCCGCCGATGGATTCGCCTTTACCGCGTAGAGTGACTTGCCCGGAAACTTCGTGGCGAAGAAACGAGCAGCACGCGCCGCAGCGTGCGGGCGATTCAGAATAACGGGTTCGTCGGGCGTTAGGGCGCGCGCTACAGCCGATGCGTCAAGATGATGGTGCAACTCAAGGGACCCCCAAACGGATGTTAGCGAAAAGCTGCCTTGCGGTTTGGAAGGTCCCATGGGGCAGCGGAGGGCGGATATAGGGGGGTACGCGCGAATCGCAAGACAAAAACGCGATGCTTCACAAAACCGTCACATACCTGGAAGTGCTCAAGCTGCGTGAGGCCTGACAATACGCGATTGTCGATGCATAACAGGCATTTACAAGCTCTCCTATTTCCTCATGCCTACGGCTGGAAATCAAGAAACGCGGATTCAGGCCGCGGCGTTGCATGAGACAGCTGTGATCCGAGCTCGATCGGGTCGGAAGAAAGCCGGGTCGTGCCCTCATTTCAGCTCAGGCGATCGCGAAAGTCCTCGTAATCGAATCGCCGGATGCATTCGAGTGCATCTGTTTCGGAGTCCCAAAGCCAGATGGATGGCAGCGGCACACCGTTGAAGGTCGTGGTCTTCACCATAGAATAATGCGCCTGGTCGAGGAACGCGAAGCGCTGCCCCGGCTCCGCTGGCATCGGCAACGCATAGTCTCCGATTACATCGCCTGCGAGGCATGAAGGCCCGCCAAGCCGCACGCGGTCGTGCTGCGCCATGACCTCGTCGGTCGAAGGTGCTGTCTCACCCAGCATGGCCGGGCGATACGGCGCCTCTATGACGTCTGGCATGTGGCACGTCGCGGAGATGTCGGTGGTGGCAACGGGAATGCCGTTCCAGCCAGTGTCGAGAATGGTGCCGACCAGGATGCCTGCGTCCAGTGCGATCGCTTCACCTGGCTCGATGTACACTTCCGCGCCGGTGTCCTCTGCGACGTCGGAGAGGAACTGCACCAGTTCGTCGCGCTGGTAATCCGCGCGGGTAATGTGGTGTCCGCCACCCAGGTTGATCCAGTTGAACTGGCCAAACCAGGGCTCCAGAAAGTCGAACACCTTGTCCCAGGTTCGCGCAAGCGGCTCGAAGTCCTGCTCGCACAAGGTGTGCATGTGTATCCCGTCGACCATGGCGATATGATCTTCGGTAAGCTGATCGATCGGAAATCCGAGGCGGGAGTGCGGCGCACAAGGGTCATACCGCGGCACTTCACCCTCAGCGTGGAGCGGATTGATCCGCAAGCCGATGTCGAAATTCTCGCCCCCTGCACGGGAAGCCTCGATGATTGGCCACAGACGTTCGATCTGTCCCGGGGAATTGAAGATGACGTGGTCCGAAAGGCGCAGGATCTCCGGCAGATCCTCGGGCTTGTAGGCCGCGCAGTAAGTGGTGATCTCGCCGTCGTAGAACTCTGACGCGAGCCGCGCTTCCCACAGACCGGAGGTACAGACACCATCCAGATACTCACCCACGATCGGCGCCGTAGACCACATCGAAAATGCCTTGAGTGCAGCCAGTACTTTCGCACCCGAGCGCTCGCCCACGTCCTGCAGCACCCGCAAGTTGGCACGCAGCTTGGCCGCGTCGACCACGAACGCCGGACTGTCGACGCGGCTCAGGTCGAAGCGGGCGAAGGCTCCGGGATCGCCGGCTCTGGTTTCCAATACAGTCTCCTGTCGTCAGCCTTGAAGCGTTAGAACGGCAAGGGGCCGGACAGTTCCTCCACGGACCAGGGCAGACCTTGCGTGTTCAGCATCTCCATGAAGGGATCGGGGTCCATCTGCTCGATGTTGAATACGCCCTCCCCCTTCCACTTGCCGGTGAGCATCATGGCCGCGCCGATCATGGCGGGAACGCCAGTGGTGTAGCTGACCGCCTGGTTGCCGGTCTCCTCGTAGGCTTCTTCGTGGTCGCAGATATTCTTGATGTAGAACGTCTTCTCGCCAGATCCATCGAGCGCTTCGCCGGTAGCGATATCGCCGATATTGGTCTTGCCCTTGGTCGTGGGGCCGAGGCTGGCCGGCTCAGGCAGAACCGCTTTGAGGAACTGCAGCGGGATGATCTCGACCCCGTTGTAGACCACCGGATCGATGCGGGTCATGCCCACATTCTGCAGCACCGTCAGATGCTGGATGTAGGCATCGCCGAACGTCATCCAGAAGCGCGCGCGCTCCAGCTCGGGAACGAACCTGGCGAGGCTTTCCAGCTCCTCGTGGTACATCATGTACATGTTCTTCGGCCCGACGGCCTCGAAGTCGAAGCTCTGCTTCACTGCCATGGCAGGGGTTTCGACGAACTGCCCGTTCTCCCAATGCCGCGCCGGCGCGGTGACCTCGCGGATGTTGATCTCGGGGTTGAAGTTCGTGGCGAAAGGCTGACCATGGTCGCCGCCATTGCAGTCCAGAATATCGAGCAGGCGGATGGTCTTGAGCTTGTGCTTCTTGAGCCACATCGCGAAAACGCTGGTGACGCCTGGATCGAAGCCGGAGCCGAGCAGCGCCATCAGACCAGCTTCCTTGAACTTGTCCTGGTAGGCCCACTGCCACTTGTATTCGAACTTCGCTTCGTCGCGCGGCTCGTAATTGGCGGTGTCGAGGTAGTGGGTGCCGGTTGCCAGGCACGCATCCATGATCGCAAGATCCTGGTAAGGCAGGGCCAGATTGACGACGAGCTCCGGTCCGATGCTCTCTATCAGCTTGCTGGTGGCGGCAACATCGTCCGCGTCGATCGCGTAAGTGGAGACGGAAACGCCGGTGCGCTCTCGCACGGACTGAGCGATCGCCTCGCACTTGGACACAGTGCGGCTCGCCAGATGGATGTCGCTGAAGATGTCAGGGTTCATCGCCATCTTGTGAACCGCGACCGAGCCGACGCCACCAGCGCCGATCACCAGAACCTTGCTCACTAGCCCGTCTCCTTCATCGTCGGCCTCACTTGGCCCACGGTTGCGAAAGGCCCGCATATAAGCGCGGCTTGTGACAAGACAACCGCACGTCGACGATGCTTGCGAAGTGCGGGGCGATGCGCCTAACCGGAAAGCCGTGACCTTGCCTGCATCCCATGCCCCAAGCCGCGCCGGCGTTTTGCGCGCGGCGCAGAAGGTGGCAGCAATCCTACCACCGACACCGCTGCTGCCGCTTGAGTTCGGGGGACGCACGCTGTGGTGCAAGGCGGAGTGCTTGCAGCCAGTCGGCGCCTTCAAGATTCGCGGCGGCTGGCACCGTCTCAGCGACTTGTCGGCCGAAGAGCGCCGGCGCGGCGTCGTCGGCGTGTCCAGCGGCAACCACGCGCAAGGCGTCGCCTGGGCGGCTCGGCGGCTCGGCATCGCGGCCACCATCGTCATGCCGGCTGATGCGCCGCAGGTGAAGCTCGACGCCACTCGTGCCCTCGGCGCCGAGATCGTGCTTTACGACCGCATGACGCAGTCGCGCGAGGAGATCGCTTCCGAATTGTGCGCGAAGACCGGCGCCATTCTGGTGCATGCCTTTGCCGATCCCTGGATCATCGAGGGTCAGGGAACGGTGGGCGTCGAACTCGATGAACAGATGCGCGCCCGTGCGGGTGGCTCCGCGTCGCGTATCATCGTTCCGTGCGGCGGCGGCGGACTGGCGGCGGGTGTAGCCCTCGCCTGTCCCGATGCCTCGCTCACTCTCGTCGAGCCAGAAGGATGGGACGATGTGGGACGCAGTCTCGCCGCCGAAGAGATCCTGCCGGTCGCCAAGGACGCTCCGGCCACTGCATGTGATGCGTTGCAGACGCTTTCGACTCAGCCGATCAATTTCGCCGTGCTCAAGGAGCGCTGCAGTGCGGCGCTGTGGGTCACGCCCGCAGAGGTGCGAGCAGCTCAGCGGCTCGCGTTTTCCAAGCTGCACCTAGTCGTCGAACCCGGTGGCGCTGCCGCACTCGCCGCCGTCCTTGTCGGCAAAGTTGAAGTCGACGAACGCACCGCGGTGGTGCTTTCAGGTGGCAACACGGATCCCGAAGCCTTCGCTCGGGTCCTCAGCACGGCGGATTGATCATGGACTTTGATGACCAGTTGCGCCGCTATTTCGGCACTCCAGACCTTGCCCAGGTCACAACTTCCGCGATGCAGGCCGGCGTCGAGCGCATGGCCGTAGACCTCGGCATGGAGACGGACCGCGGCCGCCGCTTCGCGCTGTGGTCGCTGATGTATCTGCTTGGCGCCGCACCCGATCTCGACGTCGCCTTTAAGTCCCAGGAAGATCGCGAGGCCGCGCGTGACTTCATGGACATGATGGATCGCGCGAGCCGCGAATCAGGCGCGTAAGAACAGGCTTGCAAGCTCGACGTGGCTCGACCAGCGAAACTGCCCCACTGGCCTCAGTTCCACCAGGCGATAGCCGCCCGCGACGAGAGTCGCGGCGTCGCGTGCCCAGCTTGAGGGGTTGCACGAGATATAGACGACCCGCGACACCGTGCTTTCCGCAATGTGTCCGACCTGATCGCGTGCACCCGCGCGGGGCGGGTCGATCAAAACCGCAGAAAATCGATTAAGTTCATCGGCCTGCAAAGGGTTACGAAACAAGTCGCGATGCAGTGCGTGTACAGGCACTTGCGCCCGGCCGGCCGCAGCCTTGCAGGCAAGGTGGGCGTCTCGCGCCGCTTCGGCCGCCAGCACTTTGGTGCCTGGCTCCGCCAGCCCAAAGGCGAATGTGCCAAGGCCTGAGAACAAGTCAGCCACCGTGGCCGCCTCCGCGAGCCACTCGCGCGCTGCGCCGACCAGCACTGCTTCACCGTCCGCTGTCGCCTGGAGGAAAGCTCCGGACGGCAAGGGCACGCTCACGTTGCCGAGCCTTACCGTAGTGGGCTCGGGCTCCCAGACTGCCTCGGGCCCATAGCCCTGATCCAGCGTCAGGCGCGCCAGCCCCTGCGTGCGCGCGAAGGTCAACATCGCTTCAGTCGCGGCCAAGCCCTCGACCGTTATACCCTTGATACCGACGTCCACGCCTTGCTCTGCCAACGTCAGCTCGAGATCTGCGGCAAGACGGCCCGGCTGAGCTGCGAGCAAGCGCCGCAGCGGCGCGACCAGCGCGAACAGCTCCGGCGCGAGTACGTGGCACTCCTGCATATCGACGATGCGGTGCGAACCCGCCTCACGAAAGCCGAGCAGGATGCGCCCACCGGACCGTTGCGCGTGAAGAGTTGCCCTGCGCCGGCTGTTCGGCGGCGAGAGGTGCGGCGAGGCGATGGCCTCCGGCACGAGCCCTTGCCCGCTGGCTGCGTTGGCGACGCGCTCTGCCACGAACCGAGTGAGCGTCTCCTCGTCGAGATGCTGCAACTGACAGCCGCCGCAAGTGCCGAAATGGCGGCACGGCGGGACAGCATGGTGCGGTCCCGGCTCCAGAGTTCCGTCTGCGTGGACACGGTCTGCCGGCGCGGCGAACGGCACGTGCCGTCCACTCGCGGTGACACCATCGCCCTTTGCGGCGACACGGACGATTTCCTCTGCTGCGCTCACAAGCAGGTGGCGAACGCCTGAGGGATTGCCCCTGCGAGGTCGCTGGCGGTGAACGGCGCTGAGCAAAGGCGCGATGCCTCGGAGTGAAGCCAAAGTCCCTCGCAGGCAGCCTCGAAAGGCGCGCTGCCTGTCGCAAGACGGCTCGCGATGGCGCCGGCCAACACATCGCCGGTTCCCGCAGTAGAGAGCCAGCTTGTCGCCACGCCTGCGCAGGCGAGACGCCCATCTGGCGCTGCTACCACTGTGTCCGGTCCCTTGGAGACGATAATCATGCCGCTAGCTTGCGCGATCCTCCGGGCCCGCTCCGCCTTGCTGCCGCTCGCTTCGCAATCGAAGGCATGCTCCAGAGCCGCGAGTTCGCCTTCGTGAGGCGTTGCAATGACGGGCGCGGACCGCTCGCTCAGGTTGCGGGGTGAAAGCAGGACCAATGCATCTGCATCGACCACCGCCGGGATTTCCGCAGCGAGCGCCACCGCAATTCGCTCGCGCGCCCGCGCGTCGCGACCCAACCCGGGGCCGACAAGGACCGCGCCAATGCGCCCGTCCTCAAGCGCCTCGATCGGTGGTTCGGTGCTGAGCACGATGTCACTCGGCACGTGTCCGTCATGCTCGGAATAGAGCCGCACGTATCCCGCCCCGGCACCTTGCGCGGCCGTCGCGGCAAGAACCGCGGCGCCTGGCATCCGGCCTGCGACAATGGCGAGCAAGCCGCGCGTGTACTTGTGCGCGTTGGCAGCGGGCGCGCTCAGCTTTGGCCGTGCAATCGCTTGCGCCGCACCCGCCACAGGCTCGATACCGACACCAACCAGCTGCAGCGCGCCCATTATCCCGGCGGCGGACCTCAGGAAATGTGCGAACTTCCAGGCTCCGAGTGCAACCGTGAGTTCGAAGCTTGGCAGACCTCCGGCGAGCAGCATTCCGGTATCCGACTGCACCCCACTGGGAACATCGACAGCGATGCGGTGGTGATGGCTCGCTGCCAGGCGGGCGATCAGTGCTTCGTCGTCGGTCTGGAGAGGGCGAGTAAGGCCGCTGCCGAACAGGCAGTCCACAAAGACCTCCCCTCTTACCTCAGCCGCGCGCCCAAGCACCTCGCCGGAGAAAGCATCCCGAGCCTTGCGAGCGGCTGGCGTCTGCGGCTCGTAGGCAGCGACCACGATCACGTCCCCGCCGCGTTCGCGGATCGCCCGCGCCAGGACGTACCCGTCGCCTCCGTTATTCCCGGGACCGCACAGCACAGTGACGCGATGGCCTGCGGCGACACGCCAGACCCAGTCCGCGGCCCCGCGGCCAGCAAGATCCATCAGCGCCTCGACGCTGCTGCCGCTCGCGATCAGGGCTTCTTCCGCAGTGCGCATCTGCGCGACAGAAAGGATCTGGTGACTAGCGGGCATCAGTCTGCGCCGTCTTGATACTGGCTGGGAACATGTAGCGGTCTTCTCCCACGGCAACGGCCAGCTTGCCACCCTCGATCCTGGTCACGGCCTCCTCCGCTCCGTCCGCAACCACAAGGCCGCGACCGTCCGTCACGACTGCGAATCGGCGGAAGGCACCGTCGGGGTGGCGTACCACCAGGGCCAGCTTGCCGTCAGCCTTGGATCGGTCGACCGCGCAGACTTCTTCAAACTCCTGCGCGCCGCCGACGGCGCAGGCAATGCGTTCTTCGTCCGCCGCGACTTCGGCGGGCTCAGGAGAGCAGCCGGTCACCCCTGCGGAGACAGCAAGGACCAGCAGACCGGAGCGAGGCATCAACCGCGCTTAAGCTGCGAGACGTCGCGCACCGCACCGCGTGCAGCGCTGGTCGTCATCGCGGCATAGGCCTGCAGCGCCACCGAAACCTTGCGCGGGCGCGGATGCACGGGCTTCCATGCCGCGTCGCCCTTGGCCTCCATCGCTGCCCTGCGCTCACGCATCACCTCGTCGGTGATCGCCAGGTTGATGGTGCGATTGGGGATGTCGATCTCAATGGTATCCCCATTCTCGACAAGGCCGATCGCGCCGCCCTCGGCTGCTTCAGGAGAAGCGTGACCGATCGAGAGCCCCGACGTGCCGCCAGAGAACCGGCCATCGGTGATGAGGGCACAGGCCGCACCGAGGCCTTTCGATTTCAGGTAGCTGGTCGGGTAAAGCATTTCCTGCATGCCAGGGCCACCGCGCGGCCCTTCATAGCGGATGACGACAACGTCGCCAGCCTGCACCTGCCCGCCGAGGATGCCCGCCACGGCCGCGTCTTGGCTTTCGTAGACGCGCGCAGGACCAGTGAACTTCAGGATCTTTTCATCGACGCCAGCCGTCTTCACGATGCAGCCGTCGAGCGCGATGTTGCCCGACAGCACGGCGAGGCCGCCGTCCTGGCTGAAAGCGTGCTCGGCGGAACGGATAACGCCACCCTCCCGGTCGACGTCCAGTTCTTCCCACCGGCGCGACTGGCTAAAGGCCGTCTGCGTCGGCACGCCGCCCGGCGCCGCAGCGTAGAACTCGCGCACATCGGACGAAGGCTGGAGGGCAATATCCCACCGCGCGATGGCCTCGCCAATCGTCGGAGCATGAACGGTCGGCAAGTCGCGATTGATGAGGCCTGCCCGGTCAAGCTCGCCCAGGATTGCCATGATCCCGCCGGCGCGGTGGACGTCTTCCATATGTACGTCGGACTTGGCGGGCGCGACTTTCGACAGGCACGGAACCTTGCGGGATAGCCGGTCAATATCGGTCATCGTAAAGTCCACGCCTGCTTCGTGCGCGGCAGCGAGCAAGTGCAACACCGTGTTGGTCGAGCCACCCATCGCGATGTCCAGGCTCATGGCATTTTCGAATGCGCCGAAGCTCGCGACCGAGCGCGGCAGGACGCTTTCGTCGTCCTGCTCATAATAACGGTGGCACAAGTCCACGACGACCCGGCCTGCTTCCAGAAACAGCTTCTCGCGGTCAGCATGGGTTGCCAGCATCGAACCATTGCCGGGCAGCGAGAGCCCCAGCGCCTCGGTCAGGCAGTTCATCGAATTGGCGGTGAACATGCCCGAGCATGAGCCGCATGTCGGACACGCCGAGCGCTCGATCGCCTTCACATCCTCATCCGAGTAGGATTCGTCTGCAGCGGCCACCATGGCGTCGACAAGGTCAAGCGCGCGCTCCTTGCCTTTCAGGATCACCTTGCCTGCCTCCATCGGACCGCCAGAGACGAAAACAGCCGGGATGTTCAGCCGCAATGCCGCCATAAGCATGCCGGGCGTGATCTTGTCGCAATTCGAGATGCACACCATCGCGTCTGCGCAGTGCGCGCTGACCATGTATTCGACGCTATCGGCGATCAAGTCACGGCTGGGCAGCGAGTAGAGCATGCCGTCGTGCCCCATCGCGATCCCGTCGTCGACGGCGATCGTGTTGAACTCCTTGGCGACGCCGCCAGCCGCCTCGATCTCACGTGCGACAAGCTGGCCGAGGTCTTTCAAGTGGACGTGACCGGGCACGAACTGCGTGAAGGAGTTCACCACCGCGATGATCGGCTTGCCGAAATCGGAGTCCTTCATCCCCGTGGCACGCCACAGTCCGCGCGCGCCCGCCATGTTGCGGCCGTGAGTGGTAGTGCGGGAACGATAGGCAGGCATGGGACGGCTCCGGGAAGCGAACGCGATCTGTGCGAGTGAGCTATCCCCCTACCTTACACGGGCATTCAGTCGAAGCGGAAAATGGCCTTTCGTCATGGCTGTAGCGCCCGCAGCCGCAGCCAGGGCTTTCTTCATCTCAAGCGCAGCGCGACCTCGTTGGCGATACGCGCCAGCCGCTCGGCCCACAGCGCCTGGCCCTCCGCACCCCGGATCTGATCCTGCCGGACCTCGATGCCCAGATAAGGCCGGCCTTCCGCCTCGGCATGGCGGTTCATCGTCGCGTTGAGCAGCTTGCCGGAATAGGGCTGCTGATCACCTACTGTCAGCCCCTCGGCCGCCAGCAAGGGAATAGCGAGCCGCGCAGCGCGATCGTCTTCGTTATAGAGCACACCAACTTGCCATGGCCGCAACTGTGCGGGGTCGCTGGCCAGCTTCGGCGTGAAGCTGTGCAGCGAAAGGATCAGCGCCTGGGGAGTCCGGTCCAGCAGAGATGCAAGGCCCGTATGATAAGGTTCAAAATACTGGGTGATTCGTTCCGTACGCCCTTGTCGACACAGAGCATTACCTGGGATCGCATAGCCGTCGCTGGTCTCGGGCAGGATGCCCGGCGCATCGCAGTCGCGGTTGAAGTCGCACACGAGGCGGCTGACGTGCGCGAGATAGGCGGCGATGCCGGGGCGCACCATTCGTTCGGCCACGCCGGCGACGCCGATATCGATGGCGATGTGTTCGTTCAGCAGTTCAGGTGCGATGCCGAGATCGATGCCTTCGGGAACACGGTTGGAGGCATGATCGGCCACCACCAGTATGCCGCCGAAGCGCGGTTCGCCCAGCAGGCGTAAAACCTCGGATTGCAACGCCATACCTCCGTTTGCTCAGCGATCAGCGCAACTTGCCCGACATCTGCCACCACTGCTGATTTACGCGGGCGATCGCGGCTGCGGCTTCCGCGATCTGAGCCTCGTCTTCGTAGAGCGCGAAGCACGTCGCCCCAGAACCTGACATGCGCGCGAGGACCGGCGCGGTCTCGCGCAGCGCGGCGAGCACGTCACCAATCACGGGGCAGAGCGACAAGGCCGGTGCTTGCAGATCGTTGCGCCCTTCGAGAGCGATCGCTCTCACCGAGCCTGTCGGCATCGGGCCGCGATCGATGCCGTCCCACCCCTTGAATACAGGGCCTGTTGGCACGGGCGCACGCGGATTGACCAGAAGCACGCTCATCCCCGCAAGATCATTCTCGACCCGCTCGAGTTCGGTTCCGGTGCCCGTTCCGATACAGGCTTGCGAAAGCACGCATGCCGGCACATCGGCACCCAGCTTCGCAGCTCTTGCCTGCCAGTCCTGAGGCAAGCCATGCGCTCGCTCGACCATGCGGAACACGGCACCCGCATCGGCCGACCCGCCGCCCAGCCCCGCCGCGACCGGCAGGCACTTGTCGAGATCGACTGCCCAGCCCTTGCCATGCGGTAGACCGCTGAGGGCCTTGGCGACGACATTGCCGAACGGATCGGCAATCGCGGGCGCGAACTCGCCAAACGTTCGCAGCTGGTCGCGCTCCGCCTGCCGCGCGCTCAATCGGTCGCCCTGGTCCACGAACGCGAAAAGAGTCTCGAGTTCGTGATACCCGTCCTCCCGCCGCTTACGAACGTGAAGCGCGAGGTTGATCTTGGCGTAAGCCGTTTCGGTCAGCACGGTGGCTTGCCTGGATCAGATGCGCATCGTCACATGTTCGGGTAGTTGGGCCCGCCTCCGCCTTCAGGAGCAGTCCACTCGATCTGCTGTCCCGGATCCTTGATGTCGCATGTCTTGCAGTGGACGCAGTTCTGCGAATTGATCTGGAACCGCATGGCGCCGGTGTCCTCGTTCCGAACGTACTCGTAGACTCCCGCCGGGCAGTACCGCGTCGAGGGACCGGCATAGACCGGCAGCTCGGTTCGCAGCGGATAATCCGAGTCCTTGAGCACCAAGTGGACCGGCTGGTCTTCCTCGTGATTGGTGAAGGAGTACGAAACACTGGTCAGGCGATCGAAGCTGATGACGCCATCCGGCTTGGGATATTCGATCGGGCGGTAGTGATCTGCTCGATCAGTCGCCGACGCATCGGTGTGATGCTTCATTGGTTTGGCAATGCCGAAGCCGAACAGCGTACGCAGCCACATGTCGGCACCGGCGAGGATCGTCCCCATCTCGCCGCCCCACTTCGCTACGAGCGGCTCTGCGTTCTGAACCAGCTTGAGCTCCTTGGCGATCCAGCTTTCGCGAACCGCGGTGTCGTACTCGTCCAGGCTGTCCTGCTCCCGACCTGACTTGATCGCGGCGGCAATGGCCTCCGCGGCAAGCATGCCGCTCTTCATCGCAGTGTGCGTACCCTTGATGCGAGGCACGTTGACGAAACCGGCAGAGCAGCCCGCCAGCACACCGCCGGGGAATGCCAGCTTCGGCACCGACTGCCAGCCGCCCTCGTTGATCACGCGCGCACCGTAAGCGACGCGCTTGCCGCCTTCGAGCATGGCACGGATGTCCGGGTGCTGCTTCCAGCGCTGAAACTCCTCGAACGGGTACACGTAGGGGTTCTTGTAATCGAGCGCAGTGACGAAGCCGAGCGCAACCTGGTTATTCGCCTGATGGTAAAGAAAGCCGCCGCCCCAGCTGTCGCTTTCCGACATCGGCCAGCCCTGCGTGTGGATGACGCGCCCGGGCACGTGCTTGTCGGGATCGATGTCCCACAGCTCCTTGATGCCCAGGCCGTAGATCTGCGGCTGACAATCCGCCTCAAGGTTGAACTGGGCCTTCAGCCGCTTGGTCAGGTGGCCACGCGCACCTTCACAGAACACGGTGTACTTACCGAGCAGTTCCATACCCGGCTCGAAGTCAGGCTTCTTGTTGCCTTCGCGATCGATTCCCATGACGCCGGCGACGACGCCGCGAACCGCCCCGCTTTCATCGAAGAGAACTTCGGACGCCGAGAAGCCGGGAAACACCTCAACCTCAAGCGCTTCGGCCTGCTCTGCCAGCCAGCGGCACAGATTACCCAGCGACCCCGTGTAGTTGCCGTCGTTCGACATGAACGGCGGCATGATGATGTGAGGCATCGCGTACTTCTTGCCACGGGTGAGGTGCCAGTGCCAGTTATCGGTAACCGGCGTCTCCGCCATCGGGCAGCCGTCCTCGCGCCACGTCGGCAGCAGTTCATCCAGAGACTTGGGGTCGACCACTGCGCCCGAAAGAATGTGCGCGCCGATCTCCGAGCCCTTCTCGAGCACCACTACGCTGAGTTCAGGATCCACCTGCTTGAGCCGGATCGCCGTGGATAGCCCCGCAGGTCCGCCGCCGACGATGACGACGTCATAGGGCATCGATTCGCGTTCACTCATGGCTTCCGGTCCCCGCCTCTGCTTTTCAATCGCGCGATTAACTGTCGGAATGCCTTGATTGGTGGAGTGCGGCAGGTCAAGACCCGAGACATGGAGATCGGGACAAATCCGGATTACGACCAAGCCTTTACCGCCGCGCTCGACTGGTGGCGGGAAGCGGGAGTCGATTCGGCTTTCGTCGACACACCGCGCTCATGGCTGCCTGAACCAGAGGAACCGAAGGGGCCCGCTGCCAAGGCTCAGGGAACGCGCCAGCTTGCGCCTGCGGCCGAACCTGTCGCCCCTCCCCCCCTGCTCCTGCCCGACGATCTAGAGAGCTTTCGGACGTGGTGGATGACAGCGCCCGAGCTCGACCATGGGGGCACGGCCGGACGGATCACTCCGCGCGGCAGCGTGAACCCGGCTTTGATGGTGCTGGCGACGACTCCCGAAGGCGGCGATCGGGATCAGCTCCTGTCAGGACCGGAAGGTCACATGCTGGATGCATTCCTACATTCGGCCGGACTGAACGAGGCCGATGTTTATCGTGCCAGCGTATTGCCCTGCCATTCTCCGGGCGCGGACTGGTCACCAGAAGCGAACCGAGTCCCGACCGAAGCACTGATGCGGCACATCGCTCTGGTACGTCCGCAGCGCCTTCTGGTGCTTGGTTTCGTCGTCCTGCCGCTACTTGGCCACGGCTCGCCTCAAGGCCCTGCAGTTTCAGACCTTTTTAACCATGAAGGGTCACCGATACCAATGCTGGCAGTGCGAAGAATACCGGCGGCAGCCTCGCAGCCCCGCTGGAAGGCTGCACTGTGGCAGGCATGGCTGGATTGGACGGCCTAACCGTCGTAACAGCCGCATCGGCTGAGGATCAGACAGGGACCGGGGTGAAATCTTGAATAAAGCTGGCAAGATTGGACTGCTCGCCGTCGTGGGCGCCGCTTCGCTTACGGCAACGCCTGTGCTCGCGAACAGTGCTGCGGTAGATTACTTCCGCTCACGCGCGGACAGCACTGCGGTTCCCTCGCTGCTCAGCCATGACGAGCGTGAGTATTACCGGAACTTGTTTGGTGCGATCGACGGCAAGGACTGGTCACGCGTCCAGCAGCTCTTCGCCGAGCGCGGCGACGGTCCGCTGCACCAGCAAGCGCGCGCGGAATACTATCTCGCCGCCGGCTCTCCCAAGATCGAGCTGCCCGACCTGCAGGCGTGGCTTGCAAGCGGAACCGAGTTGCCTGGCGCCGACCAGATCGGGCGGCTCGCCCTGAAGCGCGGCGCCTCGGCCTTGCCCAGGATGCCAGCGGAGCGCCAGTTTGCTCGCCTCCCTTCCTTGCCCAAGCGAATCAAGCCTGCTGCGATCAACGACGGCACCATGCCAGCGGCCGTCTCGAATGGTATTCTAGACCGTATCAAGGCAGACGACCCGATGGGCGCACGCGTCCTGCTGGATGGGATCGACGGCGCGCTTAGCCCGTCGGCTCGTGCCGAATGGCGTCAACGCGTGAGCTGGAGCTTCTACATCGCCAACCAGGACGCGTCGGCTTACGAGATGGCGCAACTTGCCGCGCAAGGCATCGGCCCATGGGTAGGCGAAGCCTGGTGGACAGGCGGCCTGGCTGCCTGGCGCCTGGGCGATTGCGACGGCGCGGCGGACGCATTCAAGAACGCTGCGGCTCGCTCCGAGAACGCGGAACTGACTTCCGCCGCCTACTATTGGCAGAGTCGTGCGCTCGTCCGCTGCCGAAAGCCGGAGCAAGCCGCCGCGATCCTGCGCAAGGCCGCAGCGCGCGACGAAACCCTCTATGGCATGCTGGCAGCCGAACAGCTCGGCGTGCGCTTGCCCGAGCAGCACGCCGCTCCTGACTTCACGCAGAACGACTGGCAGCACCTGCGCAACCGCAACAATATCCGTGTGGCTGTCGCGCTGAACGAAATCGGCCAGGACGGCCTCGCGGACGAGGTTCTGCGCCATCAGGCGAAGATCGGATCTCCGACGGAGTTCGAGCCACTGACGCGCCTGGCCCGGGACCTCGGACTTCCCAAGACGCAGTTGTGGATGGCCTACAACGCTCCGCGCGGCGGCAAGCCGGCGCCCGCAACGCGCTTTCCGACGCCGAAGTGGACTCCTGCAGGGGGCTGGCAAGTGGACCCGGCGCTGGTCTATGCCCACGTGCTGCAGGAATCGGTCTTCCAGACGAGCGTCGTCAGCCCGGCGGGTGCGCGCGGTCTGATGCAGATCATGCCGGCTGCGGCGCAGGATCATGCGGGACGGCTGGGGTTCAGTGGCTCGGCGAGCGACCTCAACAAGCCGGAAGTCAACCTCGCTTTCGGCCAGCGCCATCTGCAGATGCTGAAGGGCAACAGCGGCACGCAAGGCCTGCTCCCGAAAGTCATGGCGGCGTACAACGCAGGCGTGGCGCCGGTCTCGCGGTGGAACAGCGAAGTGCGCGACCAGGGCGATCCCCTGCTGTGGATAGAATCGCTCCCCTATTGGGAGACGCGGGGCTACGTGAACATCGTCACGCGCAACTACTGGATGTACGAGCGGCAAGCTGGCGGCGCGTCGGAGAGCCGAGAGGCTCTGGCGCAGGGCATGTGGCCGACGTTCCCGGGTCTGGGAAGCGCCAAGGGCGTGCGCTTGTCGGCGAACGGAGCGGTCCTGCGTGGCCATTGATCCCTCACGCACGTTCAAGCCGATCCAGATCGCGCTGCTCACCGTCTCTGACACGCGCGGCCCCGACGAGGACACCTCGGGCGACATCCTGGCCGAGCGGATCAAGAGTGCCGGCCACAAGCTGACCGCGCGTGCGATCGAAAAGGACGACGTCCAGCGCCTCGTCACCCGGCTCAACAACTGGATCGACGACAGCACAGTCGACGCGGTCGTCATCACCGGCGGTACCGGCCTCACCGGCCGGGACGTGACCCCTGAGGCGCTCGACCGCGTCAAGGAAAAGAACATCCCCGGCTTTGGTGAGCTGTTCCGGTGGCTCAGCTACAAGACCATCGGCACATCCACAGTCCAGTCGCGCGCCTGCGCCGTCCTCTCGCGCGGCACATACATCTTCGCGCTGCCCGGCTCGAACGGAGCGGTAAAGGATGGCTGGGATGGGATCCTTGCCGAACAGCTCGACAGCCGCAATCGACCCTGCAACTTCGTCGAGCTGATGCCCCGGTTGCGCGAAGTCTGAGCCGCGAACTGCCTCCTGCGGCTTAATGCTGCACTGGCCGCCTGGGCGCGGGCGCTTGCCACTTCGTTCTATTTATGTTCTCATGCCAGCATGGCATCGCTGATTCCATCGAAAGGCCGCGGGGCCTGCTCTTCGCAGGCGCCAACCCGGCTCGGCCTACCATCCCGCGACGCTGACGGTGACTGGCTGGATGTGCACGACCTTGTCGATGGACCTGTGGACAAGCTGCGGACAACCGTCACGCTGGAGAACCCGAAGACCATCATCAGCTTCAACCGCTCGCCTGACATTCCCTTCGACCGCTCGATCAATGCCTACCGCGGCTGTGAACATGGGTGCATTTACTGCTTCGCCCGCCCGACCCACGCCTTTCACGATCTCTCGCCCGGCCTCGATTTCGAGACCAAGCTCTTCGCCAAGCCCACGGCAGCGAAGCTGCTGCGCGAGACCCTGGCGAAACCCGGTTATCGGCCCGAGCCTATCGCCATGGGGACCAACACGGACCCCTACCAGCCCATCGAAGCCCGCTACCTCATCACCCGGGAGCTGCTCGAAACCTGCCTGGAAGCCCGGCATCCCGTCACCATCACGACCAAGTCCGATCGCGTCGTGCGCGATCTGGACCTGCTCACCGCGTTGGCGGCACGCAATCTGGTGGCGGTCGGCATCTCGGTGACGAGTCTCGACGCCAAGCTATCGCGGCTGCTTGAGCCGCGTGCGGCCTCTCCGGCCAAGCGGCTTGACGCTCTAGGCGCGCTGACGGACGCCGGGGTACCGTGCCACGTCTCGGTCGCTCCGGTCATCCCGTCGATCACGGACTCGGACCTCGAAGGCATTCTCGCGCAAGCGGCTGCCCGCGGCGTGTCGGCAGCCACCTGGATCATCGTGCGCCTTCCCCACGAAGTCGCGCCGCTGTTCCGGGAGTGGCTGGAAACGCATTTCCCCGAGCGTGCGGGCAAAGTGATGGCGACCATCCAGTCGATCCGGGGCGGGCGCGACAACGATCCGCGCTTCGGCAAGCGGATGCGGCCCGAGGGTGTCTGGGCGGACTTGTACCGAAGGCGCGTTCGGCTCGCCATGCAGCGTCACGGGATGGGCAGGCCGGACATCTTCCTTGATTGCTCGCAGTTTCGTCCCCCATCGGCACATGGCCAACTGTCCCTTTTTTGAACACGAGAGTGACAGCGATACCGCAGCAACTCCACGAATACTTGCGCGTTCTGCCGCTTGACTTAGATCAAGAGGAGGACACCATGGTCGAAGAACGGATCACCACTACCGACAGCACTGGCGCGCCGACGAGCCACACGACCGTCATTCGCGACGAGCCGCGGCGCAGCGGCGGCGGCGCCACGATGCTGCTGGCGATCGCGCTGATCGTCCCCGTGATCGCCGGCATCTATCTTTTCAGTCAGTCGACCTCGAGCGAGGCGGCCAAGGACAACGCGATCGCCGGCGCGGCGAGCAGCGTCGGCGATGCCGCCGAGCAAGTCGGCGCCGCTGCTGAAAGCGCAGCTGGCAGCGTCACCAAAGACTAAGTGCCCGCGCCGGACCGCAGCATCACACCGCGGTCCGGATCAGGCGACCAGCCGCAAGTGATCGCCGCCCCGTCGCGCGGTGAGCGAGATATCCGACAGGCCCTGCACTTGGGCGAGCTGCTCGGCGAAGTCGCCATCGAGCGCGAAGTCGCGGCCTAGCCGGACCTTCTGGTAGAGCCCTTCGCCAAGCCGCAGCCGCGCGATCACTTCGCCGCAGCCCTTCGCGCCGGGCCGCATCAGCAAGGCCAGTTCCTGGATCGCCTCGACCCGATCGATGTCGAGCGTCAGCACCATCCGCGCGTCGGCTTTCACTTCTGCCAGTGGCCGAGCACCGCGCACGGTTACGCGCGGCGGTTCGTCGGCGCTGGGGCTGTCGAGCTCGACGTTCAGGAGCACGCAAGTGCCCTCCTTGGCCCAACGCACGAAGCTGTCGACCAGGCTTTCCTCGAAGCAGGACGCGCTGAACTGGCCGGACTGGTCCGAGAAATCAGCCATCACGAAGTCCTTGCCCTTGCGAGTCTTGCGCTTCTGCACGTTCTCCACCAGCGCGGCCATCACAGCCGCCGTCCGGCCCGTCGCGCCGCCGACAATCAGACTGGCATGCGTGCGCGCGCCATTCGCGGAGGCGACCATGCGCCACTGCTCGACCGGGTGCGCCGCGAAGTAGAAGCCGAAGTTCTCGCGCTCCTTCGCCATCTGATCCTGACGGCTCCAGGGGGGGCAATCGACCAGGCGCAGCGCCTGCTCCTCGTGCCCTTCCCCGCCGAACAGCCCGCCTTGGTTGCTCGTGCGCTCACGGGAGGAGCGATCGGCCTCCGCCAGCAGCGTGTCGGCGTTGGCCAGCACTTTGGCACGGTTCGGCTCCAGGCTGTCGAAACCGCCCGCCGCAGCAAGGCTCTCCAGCTGGCGCCGGTTCATCGAGCCTGCCGGCGCGCGACGGAATACGTCGTCCAGCGAGACGAACTTGCCGTTGGCCTCGCGCTCCGCGACGATGGCGTCCATCGCCTTTTCGCCGACGTTGCGGATGCCTGCCAGTGCATAACGAACAGCGTGGCTGTCGGGCGTTTCCTCCACCGTGAACTCGGCTTCCGACATGTTGATATCCGGCGCCGCCAGTTCGATGCCGTTCCTGCGCATGTCGTCCACGAAGACTGCGAGCTTTTCCGACTGGTGCATGTCGAAGCACATCGATGCCGCGTAGAATTCGTGGGGGTAATGCGCCTTGAGCCAGGCGGTGTGGTAGGCCAGCAGCGCGTAAGCGGCAGCGTGCGACTTGTTGAAGCCGTAGCCGGCGAACTTGTCGATCAAGTCGAACAGCTCGTTGGCCTTGGCCGCGTCGATGCCGGAGACGCGCTTGCAGCCGTCGACGAAGCGCTGGCGTTGCGCGTCCATCTCGGCCTGGACCTTCTTGCCCATCGCGCGGCGCAGCAAGTCGGCGTCGCCCAGCGAATAGCCCGCCAGGATCTGCGCGGCCTGCATGACCTGCTCCTGATAGACGAAGATCCCGTACGTTTCACCAAGGATCACCGCGAGCTTCTCGTGCGGGTACTCGATTGCTTCCAGGCCGTTCTTGCGCCGGCCGAACAGCGGGATGTTGTCCATCGGGCCCGGTCGATAGAGCGAGACGAGTGCGATGATGTCGCCGAAGTTGGTTGGCTTCACTGCCGCCAGCGTGCGGCGCATGCCTTCCGATTCCAGCTGGAACACGCCGACCGTATCGCCGCGCTTCAGCAACTCGTAGACCCCGACATCGTCCCAGGGCAGCGTCGACAAGTCGATGTGGATGCCGCGTCGTGCCAGCAGGTCGGTCGCCTTACGGAGCACGGACAGAGTCTTCAGGCCGAGGAAGTCGAACTTCACCAGGCCCGAGTCCTCGACATACTTCATGTCGAACTGGGTGACCGGCATGTCCGAGCGGGGATCGCAGTAGAGCGGCACCAGCTGCGCCAGCGGACGATCGCCTATCACCACGCCGGCAGCGTGAGTCGAGGAATTGCGCGGCAAGCCTTCCAGCTGCGTGGCCAGATCGACCAGGCGCTTCACTTCGTTGTCGTTATCGTACTCACGGCGGAACTCGACCGCGCCATTGAGCGCGCGCTCCAGCGTCCATGGGTCGGTTGGATGGTTCGGCACCATCTTGCACAGCGAGTCCACGCGCCCGTAGCTCATCTGCAGGATGCGCCCGCAGTCGCGAAGCACCGCACGGGCCTTCATCTTACCGAACGTGATGATCTGCGCGACATGGTCATGGCCATATTTGGCCTGCACGTAGCGGATCACCTCGCCGCGACGGGTTTCGCAAAAGTCGATGTCGAAGTCCGGCATCGAGACGCGCTCGGGATTGAGGAAGCGTTCGAACAGGAGCCCCAGCCTCAGTGGGTCGAGGTCGGTGATGGTGAGTGCCCAGGCGACCAGTGATCCCGCACCCGACCCACGCCCCGGGCCCACGGGAATGCCGTTGTCCTTGGCCCACTTGATGAAGTCGGCAACGATCAGGAAGTAGCCGGGGAAACCCATCCTGATGATGATGCCAGTCTCGAAATCCAGGCGGTTCGCATACTCCAGGAACTCCTCCGGCACGCTTTGCGGCTGCAGCTTGTCCTGCCATGCCGCGCGGCGCTCATCTTCCGGAAGTGCGAGAACCGCGTCCAAGTCCTCCAGCGTCGTCTCTGGCCAGTAGGGCGCCAGCCTTTGCGCCAGCCCGCGCTGTGCATCGCGCACAAGCATTCGCTCCTCGCCTTCCTTGTCGCCGGCAAGGCTGGGCAAGATCGGCTTGCGCTTGGGCGGTGCAAAGGCGCAGCGCTGCGCCACGACGAGCGTGTTCGCCATCGCCTCGGGCAAGTCTGAGAACATGTCCGCCATCATGTCCGCAGGTTTGACCCACCGCTCCTGCGAAGAGCGCGGACGATCAGGCGCGTCGACATGCGTGGAGTTGGCGATGCACAGCATCGCATCGTGCGCGGCGTAGAAGTGCTTCTCCGCAAACTGCGCCGGGTTGGTTGCCACCAGCGGCAAGTCGCGCGCGTAGGCCAGATCGATAAGCGCATCCTCGGCAGCATCCTCTACCCCATCATCGCTGCGGGCGACTTCGATGTAGAGACGGCCGGGAAAGAGGTTCTCCAGCCTTTGGCAGTACTGTGCGGCAGCCTGCCGCCGATCATTCGCCAACAACCGGGCCAGAGCGCCCTCGCCAGCGCCCGTCAGGCAGATCAAGCCCTCGGCATGACCCTCAAGGTCGGTGATCTCAACGTGCGGGTCGCGCTCCAGGGGACGGCCCAAATGCGCGCGGCTGACCAGATGGCACAAGTTGTTCCAGCCGGTTTCGTTTTGCGCGAAGAGTGCCAGCCAATCGATAGGGGCTTCGCTGCTCTGACTTGCCGCATCAGGCCGGACCACGGCCAGGAAGGTGCCGATGATCGGCTGCACACCGGCTGCGCGGCAAGCCGAAGCGAAGGCCACGGAGCCATATAGCCCATTGCGATCACAGATCGCGATGGCCGGAAACTTGCGTTCCTTGGCGAGCTTGGCGATCGCTTTGGGGTCGATTGCGCCCTCAAGCATGGTGAAGCTCGAGAAAATTCTGAGAGGTACAAAGTGCGCGAAAGACATGGTTCGACTGTGGAGCCAGCCACCCGTCCAATCAATAAGCGGCCGGCACAAAGAAGGGGAAAGCCGCTGCATTCCCCTAAAGCAGAGCCTCGATATCGCGTACCAGCTTTTCCGGTTTCACGGCGGGGGCGTAGCGCCGCATGACAGCGCCATCGCGTCCGATGAGAAACTTGGTGAAGTTCCATTTGATGGCGCGCGTACCCATCACGCCAGGCGCTTCTTCCTTCAGCCACTCGTACAGCGGGATGGCTCCGGGTCCGTTCACCTCCACTTTCGCCATAAGCGGAAAGCTCAGGCCGAAGTGGACCTCGCAGAAGGTGGCTATCAGTTCGTCGCTGGCCGGTTCCTGCCTGCCAAACTGGTTACAAGGAAAAGCCAGCACTTCGAAGCCGCGGCTGCCGAACTGGCGCCACAGACTCTCAAGCCCCTGATACTGAGGCGTGAAACCGCACTTGCTGGCGGTATTGACCACAAGTAGGACTTTGCCAGCTTTCTCAGCCAGTGACAGACGCGCACCAGTGCTCGCTACGACATCGAAATCAGCGATGGTGGTCACGGCGGCGCGGTCCTGGCCGATCGGGAGCGAGAGGTGGGTTCTGCGGAAGCTTCCATGGCCCCTCCCGGTAGCCTGAGCACCACGAACTTCCGATTATCATCAATGACTTAATCCGCAATACGCACGTAGCAAGGTTAGCGCCAGAGCGGTGCCTACTTTTGATGAGCAGGAAAGTCACCGCGCCGCCATAGGTTACGGATTTCACCGATGGAAAGGCGCCGATCGCCCTCCTTCAGAATGCCGTAATCGTCCTGCTGGTCATCCGGCATGCTCATCACGAAGGCCACCATTTCGGCCAGCGACCCGCTGCGGATGGTCTTGAAGCGATGGAACAGGCCGCCACCATCCTCACACTTGTGAAGCTGGGCTGCGTCGCCCCAATCGATGCCGCCAGCCCCTTCCGGGCCAGCGTGGATGGTGGTTGGATTGTCGCTCATCGCCGTCTCCTTGCAGGAAAGCGCCTCTTGTTCGGAAGCCACTTGCCAGAACCAGTCATGTGCGCGTTCGGAAGAAGTCCGCTTCGATCGCTGACGGCCTCCTTTTTCACGCAGTTACGACTCAAGAAACGGCTTGGTTGCAGACGGGTTCCACCGGCTGAGCCTGCCAAACGGACGAATCCGACGCATTGTTCGCACTGACAAGATGGCGCGCGACTGAAGTGGATGCTCGATAACCCGCGCAATCAGCGCGCTGCGATTTCTTCCAGCACGCCGTCGTGGATTCGCACCACACGATCCATCGCCCGTGCCAGCCGCTCGTTGTGAGTCGCCACGAGCGCGGACGAGCCTTCGCCCCGAACCAGATGGAGGAATTGGCCAAGCACACGGTCCGCCGTGGCCTCGTCGAGGTTCCCCGTGGGCTCATCCGCCAAGACCAGCTGCGGCTTGTTGGCGAGAGCGCGAGCCACGGCCACGCGCTGTTGCTCACCACCCGAAAGCTGGCTTGGCCTATGCTCCAGCCGATGCTCCAGCCCGAGCGCGCCCAGCAACTCACGCGCTCGCACGCGCGCTTCCTCATGAGTCCTGTTCGCGACGAGCTGTGGCAGGACCACATTTTCCATGGCCGAGAAGTCCGGCAGCAGATGATGGAATTGGTAGATGAAGCCGATGTGATCGCGCCGCACCGCCGCGCGCTCGTCCTTGCCCAGACGCGATGCATCGATCCCGGCAATCTCGATTCGCCCGCCGAAGCCGCCTTCAAGCAGCCCGATGGCTTGCAGCATCGTAGACTTGCCCGAGCCGGAGGGGCCGAGCAGAGCCACGATTTCCCCTGGGCCGATCGCCAGGCTCGCGCCACGAAGAACGTCGATCCGGACGCCGCCCTGCTCGAAGCTGCGGGTGAGCCGGTCAAGAACGACCACTGGACTACTCATAACGAAGCACCTGGACAGGATCGGTGCTCGCCGCGCGCGATGCAGGATACAGCGTCGCAAGGAAGCTCAGCACCAGAGCGAGAACACAGATCACGGCGACCTCAACTGGGTCCGTCCGGCTCGGCAGCTCCGTCAGGAAACGAATGGAGGGGTCCCACAGGTTCTGCCCTGTCATCAACTCGACACCGCGTACGATAGGCTGGCGGAAGAACAGGAACACGAAACCGAGCAGAACTCCCGCGCCCGTGCCAAGCGCTCCGATCAGGAAGCCGGCCGTGACGAAGACTTTCATGAGCGAGCGCCGCGTCGCCCCCATGGTGCGAAGGATCGCAATGTCGCGCGTCTTCGCGCGCACCAGCATGATGAGCGAGGACAGGATGTTGAACACGGCCACCAGCACGATGATCGAGAGCACCACGAACATGGCGACGCGCTCCACCGCCAACGCTTCGAACAACGAGGCATTGATCGTCTTCCAGCTGGTAACGATCGCCTGTCCTGCCAATTTCTCTTCCAGCGGCGCGAGGATGGTCTCAACGTTGTCCGGATCAGTGGTGGTCACTTCGATCATGCCGATCGTGTCGCCAGTCAGCAGCAAGGTCTGTGCATCGGCTATCGGCATGACAACAAAGGCCTGATCGTAGTCATAGACCCCGATTTCGATGATGGCGGCGACCTGATAGCCGATCTGACGCGGCACGGTGCCGAAGGGCGTAGAACGCCCTTGCGGGTTAATCACGGTGATCGTGTCACCCACCTGCGCTCCCAGATTCTGTGCCAGCCGGGACCCGATCGCAACCATGTCTCCGCCGGGACGCAGCGGCGTGAGGCTGCCTGCGGTAACCTTGGACTTGATTCGGGCAATATCCTCTTGGGTATTGCCGCGCACCAAGATCGCCTCGACCCGACCATTGAAGGTGGCGAGCAGCGGTTGCTCGATGAGCGGCGACGCGCGCGTGACGCCCGGCGTCTGCCGCACATCCTCCAGCACATCCTGCCAGTTGTCCAGCCGGCCACCATAAGCCTGGACGATCGCATGGCCGTTTAGGCCGACGATCTTGTCGAACAGCTCTGCCCGAAACCCATTCATCACGCTCATGACGATGACGAGTGCGGCCACGCCCAGCATCACCGCGACCAAACTTATGCCTGCGACAAGCGCGATGAATGCCTCGCCCCTGCCCGGAAGCATGTAGCGCTTGGCGATCATCCATTCGAAGGGGGAAAGCAGCAAGCAGGAAATCCGTGGTGTCGGTGCAAGAGCGCGGCGAATAGGTTGTCGGTGCAGGAGTGGCAAGCGCGGAGCCGCCTCAACGGCTGCGAAAGTGGCGCCGACGGGCGCTGGTTCCCACGACGAACACCACGGCTCGTCACAGATATGCAGTCTTTCTAAGGGAGATGGCCACCCGCACCCCTTGCAATTTCGACCCACATGGATCACATGCGCCATCAGCAACGACGCGCCATGCGGGCCGAACAAATCCATGAACTTGACACATCCTTTCCGTGATCCCGACGGCGACAAGCTGCGCGAGGAGTGCGGCGTATTCGGCGTTATCGGCGCCCGTGAGGCGGTGAACATCGCCGCGCTGGGTCTCCATGCGCTGCAGCACCGCGGCCAGGAGGCGGTCGGCATCTCGACTTATGACGGCCGGGAATTCTACTCGCGCCGCGGCCTTGGCCATGTCGCGCAAGTGTTCTCCGAAAAAGACCTCGGTGAGACGCTGCCGGGCGAAATGGCGTCGGGTCACGTGCGCTATTCGACCACGGGCGGTTCAGGCCTGCGCAACGTGCAACCCCTGTTTGCTGACTTGTCGACCGGCGGTTTTTCCATCGCGCACAATGGCAACATTTCCAACGCGGCGAGCCTGCGGCGTGAATTGGTGCGACGCGGAGCGATCTTCCAGTCCACATCCGATACCGAGGTGATCATCCACCTCGTTGCCACGAGCCGCTATCCGACTCTGCTTGACCGCTTCGTCGATGCCTTGCGTATGGTCGAGGGCGCTTACTCGCTGATCTGCATGACCGATCAGGGAATGATCGCTTGCCGCGATCCTCTCGGCATCCGCCCGCTTGTCATGGGCCGCCTGGGCGATGCGACGGTTTTCGCCAGCGAGACTGTCGCGCTGGACGTGGTCGGTGCAGAGTTCGTCCGCTCGATTGAACCGGGCGAGTTGGTCCAAGTCGATCACAAGGGCACGGTTTCCAGCCATCGGCCTTTCGGCAACATCTCGCCGCGCCCTTGCATCTTCGAGCACGTCTATTTCAGCCGGCCCGATTCCGTGATGGACGGTCGGTCCGTCTATTCGGTCCGCAAGCAGATCGGCGTCGAACTGGCGAAGGAATCGGGAGTCGACGCGGACATCGTTATTCCTGTCCCCGATAGCGGCGTCCCCGCAGCAATCGGCTATGCGCAGGAATCGGGCATTCCGTTCGAGCTTGGGATCATCCGGTCTCACTACGTGGGCCGGACCTTCATCACGCCCTCCGAAGGTGCCCGCCATGCCGGCGTGAAGCGTAAGCACAACGCCAACCGCGCCATCGTCGAAGGCAAGCGCATCATCCTCATCGACGATTCGATCGTTCGCGGCACGACCTCGATGAAGATCGTGGACATGATGCGCGATGCCGGTGCCGCTGAAGTGCACATGCGCATTGCCAGCCCGCCTACCGGTCACTCCTGCTTCTACGGCGTCGACACGCCGGAGCGGTCGAAGCTCCTTGCCGCCAACATGGATACGGCAGCGATGGGCGCCTTCATCAAGGCTGACAGCTTGGCGTTCGTCACGATCGACGGTCTCTATCGCGCTGTCGGCGCCGCAGGGCGGAACAACGCCTGTCCGCAGTTCTGCGATGCCTGCTTCACCGGTGAATACCCCACCAGTCTCACCGACCTCGCTGATCGCGAAACGCCCGATCTGCTGACTTTGCCGGTGAACAAAGTCGCGTGAGCACGCCTTCATTTCAGGGGCAGATCGCACTGGTAACCGGCGCGAGCCGCGGCATCGGCGCCGCCACTGCCAAGGCGCTTGCTGCGGCGGGCGCGCATGTGATCCTTACCGCGCGCGACGCGAAGGCGTTGGAGGGAATTGAGCAGGAGATCTTCGAGGCGGGGGGCTCGGCGACGATCGCTCCTGTGGACCTCACCCAACCTGACGGCGTCGCGCGTCTGGCTTCTGCCGTGTCGCAGCGCTGGGACCGGCTCGACATCCTCGTCATCAACGCCGCTGTGCTACCCGAACTGACATCGGTTGCCGACATCGACCAGAAGGCTTGGAACAAGGCGCTGACAGTCAATGTGTTGGCAACCCAGACGTTGATCGCCAATTTCGACCGACTTCTTCGGGCGAGCGAAGACGGCCGAATCGTCGGCATCACCAGCAGCGTCGCCGAAGCGCCCCGGGCGTTCTGGGGCGCCTACGCCTCCACGAAGGCAGCGTTCGAGGTGCTGCTCGACTGCCATGCGCAAGAAGTGGCCAATATTTCCAAGGTGCGCGTCGCCATCGTTAACCCCGGCGCGACACGCACGGCCATGCGCGCCCGAGCCTATCCAGGCGAGGATCCCGCCTCTCTCAAGGGGCCCGAGGTGGTTGCCGAGCGGATTATTTCCCTTCTTTCACAGCCATTTGGCACTCGACACCGAGAGTCGGTTAACTCTTCTCGTTAAGACGGTGTGAACCTATTGGTGGCAGCCTTTCTTAGGAAAGTCGCCAAGAGAGGATGGGTCAGCGATCATGACCAGCACTGATAGCGATAGGTACGCCTTCGCCGCACAAGAGGACCGCAGCGCGCCGCGCACCAAGCTGTCCGCACCCGCAACCCTGCGGCCCGCCGGTGGCCGACGATTCCAGACCGTCGTGCGGGATCTCTCGCTCTCGGGGTTCTCGGCGACTGCGATCAGCCGCCTTCCCGTAGGCGGGATCTGCTGGCTGACGATGCCGGGCATGGAAGCGATGCAGGCGCGTGTGATCTGGTGGGAGCAGGGCCTGGTGGGCTGCGCGTTCGAACGCCTGCTCAGCCCGATTATTCACGATAACATCCTGACCCGCTGGCGCGGCGCTGTCGCGCGTGAAGGCAAAGGCCAGTAAGGTTCAGGCCGGCTTGACCAACGTTACCTGGGCGACATCAATCCCGCCTCCCAGGAAGCCGCCTTCGCAGTACATCAGGTAGTACCGCCAGAGCCGCACGAACCTTTCGTCGAACCCGGCTGGCAGACGCCCTTCCTCAACCGCATTGTCGAACCGCTGCCGCCAGATGGCGAGGGTGCGGGCATAGTCGCGCCCAAAGCCGCGGCGATTCTCCCAGCGCAGCCCGCGGGCTTCGGCGAGGCTGCGGAACTCAGGCTCGTGGAGCAACATGCCGCCGGGGAAGACATAAGTCTGGATGAAGTCCGCGCTACGGGCATAGCTTTCGAAGACGTCGTCATTCAAGGCGATGTACTGAAGCGCAGCGCGTCCTCCGGGCTTGAGGCTGCGGGCGATGCAGTCGAGAAACTCACCCCAGTATTCGCGCCCCACCGCCTCGACCATCTCGACGCTGACCACGGCGTCGTAAGTGCCGGTGACATCGCGATAGTCCTGCTTGCGGAAGTCGACAGCCCCTTGCACTGGATGCCATCGGGCGGCGGCATAGGCGAGTTGCTCGTCCGACAGGCTGATCGCGTCGACATATGCGCCGTTGTGGTCTGCCAGATGAGCGGCAAGCGCGCCCCATCCGCAGCCGATCTCCAGCACGCCCGCCCCCGCCGTCAGCGCGAGGCGCTCGTTCAGCGCAGCGATCTTGGCTACCTGCCCCGCTTCCAGCTCGCGAAAAAACTGCGACTCCGCACTGGGCGCCACTGCCGGTGCATCGAACAGAGCGCTGGAGTAGACCATCGTGTCGCCCAGCCACTGTGCGTAGAAGTCGTTGCCCAGATCGTAGTGCGCGTGGATGTTGCGCTCTGCTCCCTTGCGCGAATTGCGCTTGAGGCGGTGGAGCAACCTGGCCGCCAGTCGCCAAGGCCCTCGCGCCCGCGCCGCATCGCCAAGGCTGGCGGCGTTGTCCATAAACAGGGCGAACAGTTGCACCGGGTCGGGGCTGGTCCACTCGCCCGCTTCCCAGGCCTGGTACCAGCCGACCGAGCCCCCGGTCGCGAGACGCAGCAGCGCGCCATAGCTGCGCAGTTCCACGATGGCATCGAAGCCCGGTGCCTTGCCGCCCAGCAGGCGCGTGCTGCCGTCCGTCAGCGTAGCCGTGATGGAGCCGCGCTCCAGACCGGCATCGATCCGATCCAGAATGCGATGCACACCGCCGGACCATAGCTGCGCAAGCCACCGCGGCCCGACGCCAAGCGGACGCCCTGCCGCCACGAGTTCGCCGCCTCTACCCGGAACTTGCGCATTCATGGGAAGGCTTATGGGCACGCGAAGCGGCTGTAGCAATCGCCCACGCGCCTTTTGCCGCCGGTTTCGCGCAGAACTTTCTAGCCCTTTACCGTGCGATAGGCGGCCAGCGCCCTCTCCCGCGCTTCTTTGTGGCCGATGCGCTTCGCCGGATAGCTTGCGGGCCGCTTCGCGTCGGCGGGGTCATGGACATCGGCATCGGAGAGACCAGCCAGTTCGGGCACCCAGCGCCGGATGTAGTCGGCAGCCCCGAACTTCTCCGACTGGCTCAGCGGCGCCATGATCCGCGGAAACATGTTCGAGTCCACTCCGGAGCCCGACACCCACTGCCAGTTCACGCCGTTGTTGGCGTAGTCCGCATCCACCAGCGTGTCCCAGAACCAGTGTTCGCCCTGGCGCCAATCGATCAGCAAGTGCTTGATGAGAAAACTGGCCGCGATCATCCGCACGCGATTGTGCATCCAGCCCATCGCCCAAAGCTGGCGCATGCCTGCATCGACGATTGGATAGCCCGTGCGCCCGCGCTGCCATGCTTTCAGGTCCGCTGCGGCGGCATCGTCGCGATCCGGGTTGCGCCACGGAAAGCGAGCGAAGGCCTCGCGATAGCTTTCCTCGGGATAGCGGGGGAACTGGTGGATCACATTCTGCGCATAGTCACGCCAGACGATCTCACCCCGATAGGTCTCGCTCCCGGTCCCGTGATGCTGCTCCAGCGCATGCCAGACCTGAGTGGGAGAAATCTCGCCCCAGTGCAGGTGCGGAGAGAGACGCGAGGAGCCGTCTGCCGAAGGCTTGTTGCGCTCCTCGCCGTAGTCCTCGGCGCGGTCGAGAAAGTCTTCGAGCTGGGCCTGAGCGGCAGTTTCGCCGGGCGTGCCGGTCTCATGGAAGCCAGTCGCCCAGTCGGGTGCGGTGGGCCGCAGTTCCCAGTCCGCCAGATCGTCGGAGGCCGGCCACGCCTCCACCGGCGTCAGCTCCGGCACGGTAAGAGGATCGCGCAAGGGAAGCAGCCGCGTCAGCGCCCGGGCGAAGGGCGTGTAGATCTTGAACGGAGTTCCTGCCCCGGTGGTCACGAGCCCTGGTGGTGCCAGGTAGTTGCCCTCGTGCAGTTGCAAGTCGGCCTGGTCGGCAAGCTCCTGTTCGGCTTCGCGCCACCAGGGCTCGTAGTGGCGGATCGCGTCGATGCCGCTCGCTCCTGTTTCCTGCACGAGAGCCAGGAGGTGCCTGACGCAGTCGCCCCGGCGAAGGATCAGCCGCAGTCCATGGCCGGCCAGACTTCGCTCCAGAGCCTCAAGGCTCCCGTGCAGCCACCAGCGCGACGCGCCGCCAAGCTTGCGATCGCCCGCGCGCTCGTCGTCCAAGATGTACACCGGGATGACCGGGCCTTGAGCGGCAGCGGAACAGAAGGCGGGCTGGTCTGCAAGCCGCAAGTCGCGGCGCAGCCATACGATACGAGGCGCAGTCATCCGCGCGCAACGAGACGCGTCGCCTTGCGTTCCTTGCCCTTATGGCCGTAGCTCCTGGCATCATGACGCGACCCTCCCGTACTTTCCGCATCGATCCACGCAAGGCCCTGATGGCGGCCGCCCTGTGCTGGGCTGGTTTCGCCGCCATGGTCTGGGCGGTCGAGACCGGTCACACCACCACCATCGACGAAGCCGGCCTGCTGTTCTGGCGCGGCCCCGACTTGCACCCGGCTGGTCCCAGCAAGTTGCTCGAGGCGGTGCGCGACACAACGGCATTGGGCGGCACGCTGTTGCGCAATCTCTTCGCGCTCATGGCTGTTGTCGCGCTGCTGTTCCTGCGGCTGCGGCGCGAGGCGCTGCTGCTTGCGGCCTCCGTCCTGCTGGCGCTTCTTGTGAACAGCGGCCTCAAACTCGTATTCGGCCGCGACCGGCCTGAGATTGTACCGCACCTGATGGAGGCCGGCGGCAACAGCTTTCCCAGCGGCCACAGCTTTGGTGCCGCCGTCGTCTATATCAGCATCGCCCTTGCCTTTGCGCCGATGAGCCAGCGCCAGTCCGTACGGGTGACGATCATCGCGACTGCCCTCGCTGCCAGCATACTGATCGCCTGGAGCCGGGTTTGGCTCGGGGTCCACTGGCCCAGTGACGTGATCGCGGGATGGCTGGGCGGCGCCGGTTGGGCGTTCCTGTCGGCCGCCCTGCTCGACCGTCCGGCAAGAGCTGCAGCGCAAGCTACTGAAGCGACGCACTGACTCCCGAGGAACGGCAGAGGTCGACCACCACCTTATGTTCCATGAAGTTGCGACCGCCAATACTGCTGGGGTAGCGCGCGTCGCCGAAAGTGACGGTGGCGTTGCAGCCGTCCCGCTTCACGCGCGCAGTCGTCATGGTGGACCAGCGGAGGAAGTCGGCGATTTCGGGCCCGGCCTTCATGGCACGGCGGACGATCGGATCGTCCAGGCCGTCAGGCTCGGGGGTGGTGTGGCTCAGCAGTTGCGTAAGCTGACGCAGAGGGTTGAAGCGCCCGCGGGCGATCATCCCGTTCTCACGCCAGACGACGGTCCTGCGCCAGAACGCGACCGGGTCGGGAGAGGCGTAGACGGCGTCGGGCTGCGCATAGGGAGCGCCGCGCACCGGCGCGCTGCGGGCGAGTTGAGAGATGGCACCGTTAAGAGCGATGTAGGCGCCCACGCACGTCAGCGCGATCACTGCCGGCCAGCGGACGCGATTCTGTGATCCCCTCTTCCGGGCCAGCCAGATACCCAGCGCCAGCGTCACCAGTATCCAGGGGTCGACGATGAACAGCGCGTCGTTGTGATACCAGCGCGTGCTTAGCGGCGCGAGAAGCTGGACCGCGTACGTGTTCTGCCAGTCGAGCACTGGATGGCTGATCGCGCCGAGGTAGCAAAGCGCGACAAGCCAGCCGAAGTGCATCGGAAGGCCGCTGCGGAACTGCGCGCCGCGTGCCACCTGAACGCGATCGAGCAGGTAGAGCAGAGCCGCCAGGATCGGCGGCATCAGCAGGACGCCGCCGACGAGGCCATGGGTGAAGCCCCGGTGCGTCGCCAGCGATACCCAGGGCACCCAGCCGAAGAACACGTCGATATCCGGCATGTTCGCGCCGAGGATGCACGCGGCAAGGCCCTTGCGCGTGCGCCGCTTCAGACCGGTTTCCGCAAGGGCCCAGCCCGCCAGACTGTGAGTGAGATTATCCATTCAGGCGATGGCGTAATCCGGACGGGGTGTCCGGATCAATCCATCAGCCCGTGCGCAGCCTCCGGCTCCACTGTCCAGGTCTGGCCCTTGCCCAAAAGCTTGGCGAGGTCGGCATTCTTGCCGGTGACCGCCTTCTCCCTTTCCAGAGCGACCGATTCCTCGAACGTCGGCGCGGGATCGTCGTAGATCACGCCCAGCGCCATCGGGAACGGACCGAAGGGCATTTCGACCAGCATATGCGCAAGGCCGCGGTTCTTCACGTTGTGCACCACCACGCCGGCCGCCTGCCAGTTGCCGTCGATCACATCGACGACCTTGAGGGAAAGCGTGTCGAGATCAAGCGCGAGGCCCTTGATCGTGCCGGTCTTGGCATTGCCGAACAGCAGCGGCTCGCCGTCCTTGCACCACAGCTGCATGTCGTCGGTGCCTTTCGACGTGAAGTCGTCGAAGCGGTCCTTGTTATAGACGATGCAGTTCTGGAAGATCTCCACGAACGCCGCACCCTTGTGGGCGTGCGCCGCGATCAGCGTGTTGGGCAATTCCTTCGACACGTCGAACGCGCGGGCGATGAAGCGCGCACCCGCGCCCAATGCAAAAGCGCATGGGGATACCGGACGGTCGTAGGAGCCGAGCGGCGTCGTGGGCGAATTGGTGCCCATGCGGCTCGTCGGCGAGAACTGGCCCTTGGTGAGACCGTAGATCTCGTTGTTGAACAGCATGACCTGGCAATTTAGATTGCGCCGCAGCAGGTGCATCGTGTGATTGCCGCCGATCGACATGCCGTCGCCGTCGCCGGTGACGATCCACACGTCGAGGTCAGGGTTGGCCAGCTTGATGCCCGTGGCGAACGCAGGCGCGCGGCCATGGATCGTGTGGAAGCCGTAGCTCTCGACATAGTAGGGGAAGCGGCTGGAGCAGCCGATGCCCGAGACGAACACCGTGTTCGCCGGGTTCGCGCCGATCATCGGCAGCGTGCGCTGCACGGCCTTGAGGATCGCGTAGTCGCCGCAGCCCGGGCACCAGCGCACTTCCTGGTCGGTTTCCCAGTCCTTGAGCGTCGTCGTGATGGGGGTCATGTCGTTCATGGGTCTTGCCTCGTGGTCCCGCCGAAATGGTCTGGTTCGGGAGTCGAAATCAGTCGTTCTTGGCTTCAGGGCTCGGCAGCTGGTCGCGGTTCACCGCGGTCTCGCCGCCTTCGTTGCCCGGTATGTGGTCGAAGAACTTGGCGATGGCCTCCTCGATCTCACCGATCGCGAAAGGCTGGCCGGAGACCTTGTTCAGCGGCACCGCGTCGAGCAGGTACTGGTCGCGCAGCACCGTCTTGAACTGGCCGGTGTTCATCTCGGGCACCAGCACGTTCTCGTAAGCCGCCAGCAGCTCGCCCAGGTTTGCCGGGAGCGGCCAGATGTGGCGCACGTGGATGTGGTGCACGTCCAGCCCCTTGCGGCGGGCGCGGCGTACGGCCTGGTGGATCGGCCCGAAGGTCGAGCCCCAGCCAACCACCGCCAGCTTGCCCGAAGCCTCGCCCAGCGTGACATCTTGCGCCGGGATGGCGTTGGCGACGCCGCCCACCTTGGCCATGCGCGCATCGGTCTGGGTCTGGTGGACACCGGGCGAATAGTCGATGTTGCCGCTGTCGATCGCCTTCTCAATCCCGCCGATGCGGTGCATCAGGTCCGGCGTACCCGGCTTGATCCAGGGACGCACACCCTGCTCGTCCCGCTTGAACGGCAGAACCTTGCCTTCGGGGTTGTCGCTTTCCTCAAGGAAGGCCTTGGGGAACGGCGTGAACGAGGCGGGATCGGGCACCTTCCACGGCTCGGACGCATTGGCGATGTAGCCGTCGGTCAGCAGCATGACGGGAGTCATGTACTCGGTGGCGATGCGGCAAGCCTCGATCGCGCATTCAAACGCATCGGAAGGCGAGCGCGTGGCGATGACCGGCATCGGCGCGTCGCCGTTGCGGCCATAGACCGCCTGATAGAGGTCCGACTGCTCAGTCTTGGTCGGAAGGCCCGTGGACGGACCGCCGCGCTGCGAGTTGACGATGACGAGCGGCAGCTCGGTCATGATCGCCAGCCCCATCGCCTCGCCCTTGAGCGCGATGCCCGGGCCAGAGGAGGAGGTGACACCCAGCTGCCCGGCATAGGACGCACCGATCGCGGCGCAGATCGCGGCGATCTCGTCCTCGGCCTGAAAGGTGGTGACCCCGAACTCCTTCATCTTGACGAGGTTGTGCAGGATCGCCGAGGCCGGGGTGATCGGATAGCCGCCAAAGAACATCGGCAGATCGGCCAGCTTGGCACCCGCAACGAGGCCCAGCGAGATCGCTTCGGCGCCGGTGATCGTGCGGTAAAGCCCAGGCGCCGAGGGCACGGGATCGATGTGCAGCTTCTTGAGCGGCCCTGTCAGCTCGGCCGTCTCGCCATAGGCGTGGCCGGCGTTGAGCGCAGCGATGTTGGCTTGAGCCAGCACAGGGTTCTTGGCGAACTTGCCGTTCAGCCAGTCGATCAGCGGCGCGCGATCACGGTCGAACATCCACAGCGCGAGACCGAGCGTCCACATGTTCTTGCAGCGCAGGGCTTCCTTGTTGCCAAGGCCGAAGGGCTTCACGGCTTCCAGCGTCAGCGCGCTGATGTCGAAGGCGAGCACGTCCCACTTGGCGAGACTGCCGTCCTCGAAGGGCGAGCTTTCGTACTTCGCCTTTTCCATGTTGCGCTTGTTGAACTCGCCCGTGTCGGCGATGATCAGGCCGCCAGGCTTGAGCGACTGGACGTTCACCTTCAGCGCCGCCGGATTCATCGCCACCAGCACGTCCGGCGCATCGCCAGCGGTCGTGATCTCGCTGGAACCGAAGTTGATCTGGAACGCGGAGACGCCGAACAGCGTCCCTTGCGGCGCGCGGATCTCAGCCGGAAAGTCCGGGAAGGTGGAAAGGTCGTTACCAGCGAGCGCTGTAGATAGCGTGAACTGACCGCCGGTAAGCTGCATGCCGTCGCCGGAATCGCCCGCAAAACGCACCACCACCGCTTCAGGCGCGGCCGTGGCCGCGAGCGCCGCCATGTCGTTCTCGACAGGAAGTGTTGCCATGGTATTCCTCTGTCGCCCGGGCTTTATGTGCGCGCTTTTATTGTTTGCGCCCCGCCCTGTTTGCTAGGTGTGACCATCGATGATCGCGATCAACCCACCTGGCAATTTAGAAAATCCATGGCGGGCCAAACCCCAGCAATGGGTAGCGGCGGGCAAATGCTACTGGCCAAGTGTCGGCGCCTGGGCCATGGTCGATCAACCTGTGGTGATCGAGCCTGCTCGGCTGCCCCCTCTACAATCATGTATCGAGCACGCACTCATGACCGACATTTCCCGGCTGTCCTATCGACCCTGCGTGGGCGTCATGCTCGTCAACGCCGCAGGCAAGGCATTCGTGGGCAAGCGCATCGACAACCGCGAGGGTGACTGGTGGCAAATGCCCCAGGGCGGCGTCGACAAGGGCGAAGACCTGAAGACCGCCGCCTTCCGCGAACTATGGGAAGAGACGGGCGTGACCGAGCAGCACGTGAAGCTGATCGCGCAACTGCAGGAGGAACTCCTGTACGACTTGCCCGAAGAGCTCATGGGCAAGCTGTGGGGTGGCAAGTACCGCGGGCAGCGGCAGACCTGGTACCTCGGGCGCTTCGAAGGCGAGGATGCCGACATCAACCTCAATGCACACCAGCCGCCTGAGTTCTGCGAGTGGAAGTGGATTGAGCCCGAGCTCCTGCCCGAGTTGATCGTGCCCTTCAAGAAGCGCGTTTACCGCGCGATTCTGGAAGAATTCCGTCCCTTGATCTGAACCCTGCGCGCCTCGGCTCGATTTTGCTGGCCGAGTCCGCTGCCCGCTCAGTGATCCGAGACGACAGGCCTGGGCGTCAACGCAGCTGCGCTGACCATCCTTGACGAAGGTCCACGCGCGATCGCAGCGGCAAGTTGCTGGCTGGCTTCGCAATCGGCGCCGCACAAGCTCTTGAGACGGGCAAGGTTGCGGTTCGCCTTCTCGGTTGCGCCCTTTTCCGCAAGGGCAACACCCTCGCCGGCGATGGCCGCAACGTTGCGCGGATCCACCTCCAGCGCCTGCCGATAGTAGTGGATCGCCCGGCCCTGAAGCCCGGTGCGCCGGGTGGCGGTCGCCAGGTTGATCAGAACTTCCGTGCTGCCCGGCTCCAGCGTCAGCGCCGCTTCGAACGCGTCGATGGCTTCATCGTGCTGCCCGGCTGCCATCGCCGCGCGCCCCTGCTCCACCAGAGCAGCCGCGCGGGGATCCAGCGCCTGCGCGGGGGAGGAATGAAGAACACTGGAACTGACGGCGACGACGAGCGAAAGAGCAAGGGCGGCCGGGGTATAACGCATCAATAAATCCTTGGCCGAGAGCGGTGTCTTGGTCATTTCGGGCGAAGCTATCATAGCGAACCAAAACGCGCGATGAAAAACCCGTCCGTTCCATCGCGACAGGGGGACAGGCGAAGCCCTGCTCCGCGAGGCACGCCAGCGGGGAGCACGGGGACCTCGGCCCGCCAGCCCGCTCCGTGCCGAGAGAGAAACGCGGCGGCCTGCTCCGCCCCTTCGGCGTCCAGCAGCGAGCAGGTCACATAGACCAGCCGCCCGCCTGGCCGCACCAGCGCCGCGCCGACATCAAGCAGCCGCGCCTGAAGTGCGACGTAGCGGTCGAGCTGCGTCGGTGTTAGCCGCCAGCGCGCTTCCGGGTTCCGGCGCCAGGTGCCGGTGCCCGAGCACGGCGCATCGACCAGCACCGCATCCGCCTGCCCCCTCCAGTCGGAAAGCTGCTCCAGTTCTGCACCGGGGTCGAGCAGCCGCGTCTCGATCCCGGTTGCACCTGCGCGTTCAGCACGCGGCTGCAGTCGTGAAAGGCGCGCCCGGTCGGCATCGCAAGCCAGAATGCGGCCGCTTGCGTCCATAGCCGCAGCCAGGGCCAGCGTCTTGCCCCCTCCTCCGGCGCACAGATCGACGACGCTCTCTCCTGGCCGGACCGCCACTGCCTCGCACGTGAGTTGCGAGCCGGTGTCCTGCACCTCGATCATGCCTTCGCGCCAAGCCGGCGTGTCTTCAATGCGGGTGCCGTGCGGGTAACGCCAGCCGTGTGCCGCCACCGTCGGCTCGCCACCGGGCGGCAAGTCAGCGCGACCCGCCCGAAGCGCGTTGACACGTATGTCGAGCGGCGCCCGCTCGAGCAGAGCCGCCGCCTCGTCGCCCTCGATGCCGCTCTTCGTCAGCGCAGCGATCAGCCACTCCGGCGCGACACCGGGGCGGGCAACCGTCTCCTCCGCCGAAATTGGTTCGGGGGCGTGGCGAGAGCCGTCGAAGAGGGACGCAAGCGCGGCATCATCGCGCGCCAACAGAAGCATGGCCGCGCGGCCGCGCGCGGGAATCTCGCCGCAGGCACGGATGGCGCGGAACACCAGCTCTCGCACGGCGCGGCGATCGCCACTACCGGCGAAGCGACGGGCCTTGAACCAGTCCGAAACGATGCGGTCCGCCGGAGCGCCGTTACTGCGCGCAGCCGCGATCACGAGGTCCAACACCTCGATCGCGGCCTGCACCCGTGCTGCAGGAGTCACCGGTGACCTCCTGAAATGCACGCCAACGTGAGGGAGACCCGCAGGAGAGTCAGCGATCTCTCCTGCGGCGACTTCCCTCTACGGCAGCGGCGATCAACGTGTCGGGTAATTCGGAGCCTCGCGCGTGATGGTAACGTCATGAACGTGGCTTTCGCGCAGTCCCGCATTGGTGATGCGGATGAAGCGGCTGTTGCGCCGCAAGTCGTCGATCGTGGCCGAGCCGGTGTAGCCCATCGCCGCCTTCACGCCGCCCACGAGCTGGTGAATGACGTCGCGCGCCGGACCCTTGTACGGCACTTGGCCCTCGATGCCTTCGGGCACCAGCTTCATCTGGTCCTTGATGTCACCCTGGAAGTAGCGATCGGCGGAGCCGCGGCCCATGGCTCCGACCGAGCCCATGCCGCGATAGGACTTGTAAGCGCGGCCCTGGTAGAGGAACGTCTCGCCCGGCGCTTCCTCGGTGCCCGCGAGCATCGAACCGACCATGATCGTCGATGCACCCGCCGCCAAAGCCTTGGCGGCATCGCCCGAGGTGCGCAGGCCGCCGTCGGCGATCACGGGAACACCGGACTTCTCGGCTTCCTCTGCGGCTTCCATCACCGCCGTGAGCTGCGGCACGCCAACACCAGCGACGATGCGCGTGGTGCAGATGGAGCCCGGCCCGATGCCGACTTTCACCGCATCGGCGCCTGCGTCGATCAGCGCGCGCGCCGCTTCGGCGGTGGCGACGTTGCCGGCGATCACTTGCGCGGAGTTGGACAGCTTCTTCACCCGCTCGACCGCACGCGCCACGTCGGCGTTATGCCCGTGCGCGGTGTCGATCACGATCACGTCGCATTCGGCTGCGAGCAACGCTTCGGTGCGGCCGAAGCCCTTGTCACCCACCGTGGTCGCAGCAGCCACGCGCAGGCGGCCCGCCGCGTCTTTGGTGGCGCTGGGGTACATCACCGCCTTCTCGATGTCCTTCACGGTGATGAGGCCGATGCAGCGGAACGCCTCGTCCACGACCAGCAGCTTCTCGATCCGGCGCTGGTGGAGCAGGCGGCGGGCATCTTCCTGCGTCACGCCCACGCCCACGGTGGCGAGGTTGTCGCGCGTCATCAGTTCAGAGACCGGCTGCAGCGGATTGGCCGCGAATCGGACATCGCGATTGGTGAGGATGCCGACCAGCTTGCCGCCGGGCTGCTCGACCACGGGGATACCGCTGATGCGGTGCTGGCTCATCAGTGCCTGCGCATCGCCAAGCGTCGCATTGGGCGAGATGGTGATGGGGTTCACCACCATGCCGCTTTCAAACCGCTTGACGCTGCGCACCGCCGCGCACTGCTCTTCGACGGTAAGATTGCGGTGAAGAACGCCGATGCCGCCCATCTGCGCCATCACGATCGCCATCTCGTGTTCGGTCACAGTGTCCATTGCCGAGGAGATGACCGGGATGTTCAGTCCGATGTCGCGCGTCAGCCGAGTGCGGGTGTCCGCCTGAGTGGGCACGATGTCGGACTTCGCCGGGCGCAGCAGGACATCGTCAAAAGTAAGCCCGAGCGAAATTTCCATATGCGCCATTCTCCGGTTCGGATTCGTGGCGGCCCATGTAAACAAGCCCGGCGTCCACGGCTAGGGCATCATTTCTGTATCGCGGGAACCTTGCGGATATCCGCGAACCACCGCGTGAGTGCGGCCAGGATGCGAAGATCGTCGGACGCCCCGCCCAGTTCCAGCGACTGCGAAAGGTCATCGCTCGGCCGGTGATAGCTGCCGTCGAAGAAGGCGCGCATGCGATCGAGGTTTCCGTAGGCGGTGGTGACCATGACGGCGGGAATATCGTGCTGCAGCAGCGCCCAGCCGTCCTGCCGCTTCACGAACTCGTTAGCCTCGTCACCGGGGACGACCTTCATCCGCTCGGCCCGCGCGACTTGCTCGATCTGGCCGTCGAGTTCTGTCATCCCGCGCCCCACGATCGCAAGAGGCGTGCCGCGCGGCGCGATCGCGACGCTGTCGATATTGAAGGCGGCTACGATCTGCCCCAGCGGCAGCGGCGGGTTCTCGGCAAATGCATGCGCGCCCCACAGGCCCAGCTCCTCGGCGGTGGTTGCCAGGAAATAGACGTCACGATCCATCTGCGGTCCGCGCGCAAGCCGTCTCGCCAGCTCAGTCAGCACCGCGACGCCGCTCGCGTTGTCGATCGCGCCATTGCAGACGAGATCCTCTGCCGCCTCTGTGCCGCAAACGCCGAAGTGGTCCCAGTGCGCCAGCAGCAGCACTGCGCCCGCCTCAGGCCTGCGCCCCGGCAGCTTGCCGATCAGGTTATGTGTGCGGATGGTCGTTTCGCGCGTCGTCGCCTCAAGAGTCACCGACAAGCCGACCGGCACAGGCTTGAAGTCCTCCTGCCGGGCAGCCGCCGAAAGCTCCTCCAGCGTCTTGCCGGTCCCTTTGAGGACCCGAGCCATCGCCTCGCGCGTGATGAACGCCTCCAGATCACCGCCGACCGAATCATTGGCCAGCGCATACCCGCTCCGTGCGCGGCGGTTACTGACCTGCTCAAGCGACCGTTCTCCGTCGAGGACGGTCAGCACGGCAGAGGCACCCTGGGCGAGAAGCTGGTTCTGCCGCGCGCTGCCTTGCGCGCCGCCCATTGCCTCGTCTCCGTCGAGCAGCACGGCAACTCGCCCGGCCAGTTCGTTGCGCGTGTACTCCTGGCCCTTGGCTTTGCCCACGAACAGCATCGGCGCCTGACGCACCAGGCTGCGCTTGCCTGACGTAAGCACAAGGACTTCGTCCTGCGGGGTCACCACCGGGCGGCCCTTCCGGTAAAACTGCGCGGCATCGCCGGCCGGCTCGCGGGCTATCAGAGTGACAGGAGCAAACCACTCGTGACCGGGGTCGTTGGTGCCGGACACCAGACCGATATCGAACCATTGGCGCCCCAGGTAGCGCAGCGTCTTCGCCTCACCGTCAGTGCCGGGTTCGCGCCCCTGAAATTCATCGCTGGCGAGCACCTCGATATGCGCGCGCAATCGCTCTTCAAGCTCTCGGTCGGCACGCGAGCCCGGTGCAGCGATCGCGGGCAAGGCGAACGCCAGCATCACGCCCGCAAGCGCGGCCCGAACGGCAGGTATGGCGGTGCCCCTTGTCATGTGGTCCAGCGTAGAACGATCAGCTTACGACTAGGTGTCCAAGGAAACGCGAATCAAGGTCCGCAGCAAAAATAAAGTGTGAGTGTGGGCGGAATGTCGCACTTCAGGAGCGCCGGACCGCAGATTGTGGTGGAACAAAGAAGCCGCCAGCTCATTTGAGTTTAGAGCCGAGCCTGTCGAGCGCAGTGGCGTACGCGCTGCGCCGCTGGTCCCGCATGAGGCATCCCCCATGTGGCAGGGACAAGGACGCAGTGAGACTAAACCCTTTCGATCCCAGCAACATCCGCGTCAGCGAAGGCGGCGGCTCGTTCTTCCCCGGTGGCGGTGGCGGTAAGATCGGCTGCGGCACATTGGTGATCGCCTTAATTGGAGCGGTCGTCTTCGGAGTGGACCCGGGCCAGATGATCGGCGCTATCGAGGGCACGCAGCAAGTTGGTCCGGTACAGGGGCGGCCCGCCAGCACCGACGCGCAGACCATCTGCACGCGCAATGCCTACGCCAACGAATCCTGCAACGCGCTCGATTCGCTCAACCGCACTTGGGAGCCGCTATTCCGCCAGGCGAACATCTCTTTCCAGCAGCCCACGCTGAACTTCTATCAAGGCGGCACGCAATCCGGCTGCGGCGCGGCGCAAAGCGCGATGGGGCCATTCTATTGCCCGGCTGACCAGGGCATCTACATCGATACGAGTTTCTATGAAGAACTCGCCCGGGATCTTGGTGCGCAAGGAGACTTCGCCCGCTATTACGTGATGGCGCACGAGTATGGCCATCACGTGCAGCATCTGACCGGCTTGGCCGGACAAGTGCGCAGCGCTCAGCAGCAGAATCCCTCGCGAGCGAATGAGCTTCAGGTCCGCATGGAACTGCAGGCGGACTGCTATGCCGGCGTCTGGGCAGGACACAACCGCGACCTGATCGAACCGGGTGACTTGCAGGAGGGCCTGACGGCGGCCAGCGCGATCGGCGATGACACGCTTCAGCGCAGTGCCGGCCGGCAAGTCGCTCCCGAGAGCTTTACCCACGGCTCCAGCGCACAACGCATGAAGTGGCTAAGGCGCGGCCTGGAAACCGGTAATGACGAGGCGTGCGACACGTTCGCCGATCTTACACGATGACGGCAAGCGACGGACGCGGCAGAACGGAGAAGAACATGCACAAGCTTCTATTATCGGCGCTCACCGCTTCGGCACTTACCATGGGCGCTGCGCATGCAGCCGATCAGGACCGCCCCATCACCAATCGCGAGCCCGATGTGATGGATGTCGCCAAGACACCCGTGACCGATCTCAACCTTGACCGAACCGAGATCCCGGCCTTGCTGGTCGAAGCACAGACGCGTCCCTATTCGCTGCAGAACCTAAGCAAGTGCAGCCAGCTTATGGCGGCCGTGGAAGAGTTCAACGCCATTCTCGGCCCGGACCTAGACCTGCCGCAAGCGGAGCGCGTCCGCCTCAGCAAAGGCCGGATCGCGCAGTCCGTAATCGGCTCGTTCATCCCTTTCCGCAGCATCATCCGGGAAATCTCCGGCGCCAATAAGCAGGAGCGTGAAATTCTGGCTGCCATCCAAGCCGGTCTTGCACGGCGCGGCTTCCTCAAGGGCGTGGGCGCGGCGCGCGGCTGCCGCTATCCCGCATCGCCCGCAACGCCAGCCATCGTCGAACGATACGAGATCCAGCTTCGCGAGGCCGCCGAAAGGGATGAGGACGAAGACGAGCAGGAAGACCGCAACGAAGCGCAAGCAGTGACCGCGCCAAGCACAACTAGACCGGCGCGCGCGCCGCAACCAAACAACGGCGTCACATTCACCTCCGACCCGGTTGTGCAGACCACCAGACGATAGACGTCTTGCTCAGAAGCGATTGCGGCGGGCCTTATGTGCGAGAGTGGACGACGCCTTCCGCGACTGGTTGCGCTGCGGCAGCGCGAGTCCGGTACAGGTGTCTGTACCGTAAGCGGCGCTCAGTCGAGCCGGGCTCGAGCATGCGCCATATCGCGACCCAACTCGGATAGGATCTCGGCGCGAAGAGGCGCAGATATAGGTGCGTTCACGATTGACGCGCGCGCCTGAGCAAATGCTGCAGCAATATGCCGAGTAGTGTCGGACGCGCCGGTACAAACCCGCGTGACGGCCCTCTTGCCATCGGACCGGACCTGGCGATCAGCGGCGCAAGTACCGTCGATCACCATCGTGCGGGTAAGCGCCGGACGGCCGTCGGCAAAGCGCGTGACGAAGCGCAGGGTCTGCACCTTTCCGTCTGAGGAGAAGGACTGTTCTACCTTGGGCGCGCCGGCCAGAGCGATGCGCGCCGTCCGCCCTGCAGCCGCCACGCTGCGCTCGGCCAGACGCTCCGCTCGTTCTGCCTCCTGCTCTGCCTGGCGCTCGGCGCGTTCCGCCTCTCGCTCGGCCCGCTCGGCACGCTGTTCGGCCAAGCGCTCCGTGCGCTCGGCATGTTCCTCGGCCCTCGCGGCCTGTTGCTCTGCTAGCCGCTCGGCTCGCTCCGCTTGCTGCTCCGCCAGCCGTTCGGCACGCGCGGCCTGCTTTTCCGCAAAGCGCTCCGCACGTTCCACGTCAGCCGGCGTCCGCTCCGCATGCCGCTGCCCAAGCTCTGCGCGGACCAGCGCGTTCTCGACCACCCGGTCGATCTCGTCGGTCGAGAGCCTATGGGGTGTGAGGATCTGGAACCGTTTACCGTGCCGCACGACCGTTTGCCGATGTGCGGTCTCCTCCGCGTCGGCGCAGGTCTCGTCCAGACCATGCTTGATCGTGATCAGCGAGGCTTTGGCCGACCCCGTGGTCACTGTGGCCGGGTCCTCGGTGAAAGCCATCGACAGAAGCGGAGCGGCGTCAGCAGCAGGTGCTGCGCGCGCAGCCGGAGCAGCATGGACGATGGTCTGCGCTTCTGGCTCAGCCACTTCATCGGCGGCATACGTTACCGTCGCCGTCAGCGGCACGGCGATCACCGAAGCCGCAAACAGGCTGCGCCCCAGCAGCGGGTGGCGCTCCGCCTCCTCGTTGCGCACGAGCGCCTTCAAGCGGTGAATGATGGGCTTATCGCCCTTGAGCGGCCCGGCCATCGGCGCGGCCAGCGCGAATTTCGAGCCCGCAGCGAAAGAGGCGATCAGGCGGCCGTAGCGCTCCCGCTCACGGCGGGTGCAGCCGGTCATCACGCGCGCGTCGCAGGCCGCCTCCTGGTCGCTGCGCAGCGCCCGCCAGGCGAGCCAGGCGACGGGGTTGAACCAGTGCAGCGCGAACAGCGGCTGGACCGCCATGTTGGCGATCAGGTCCTTGCCCGCGTGGTGCTCCAGTTCATGGGTGATCGCGAAGTCGGACGCGTCGGAGTCGGCGGTCGCGAGGAAGCCGCGGGGCAGCGCGACCACCTTGTCGAACACCCCGAACGCCACCGGCGCGGCGACGGCCCGGCTCTCGACGATGCGCACCTCACCCGCGTGGCCGACGCTGCGGGCGTCTGCCAGGAGCTGGCGGCGCATCACGCGGTAGGCGATCACCCGGTGCGCCAGAAACAGCGCCGCGCCGCCGAGCCACACCGCGATCAGGATCGTCCCCCATGGCATGGCGAACCCCGGCTCCACCGCAGCCTCAGCAAGCGGCGCGGACATCAGCACTTCGGCGGGCATCACTTCCGCCAGAGGCTCGGCCGGGGGAAGCAGCGCTTCGGCGGCGCGGGTGGCGGCGAGGCTCTCTGGCAGCACGAGCGGCGGCAGGAACAGCCGGATCATCGGCAGTGCCCACAGTGCATAAGCCGCGCCGGGTCCGAACCAGCGGCCCACCGGGCGGCGCACGAGAAGGATCAGCGCCAGAAGTGCGCCGGTCATGATGAGCGTGTCGGTCAGCCAAGCGATCATGACTTGAGCTCCTGCAGCAGCGCCTCGATTTCCGCGATGTCTTCCTCGGTGAGCGCATCGGCCTCTGCCAGGTGCGCGAAGAGCGGGGCGGCGCGCCCGCCGAACAGGCGATCGACCAGCCGCCGGCTCTCGGTACCGACATAGTCCTGGCGCGCGATGCGGGGGCTGTAGAGGAAGCGCTTGCCATCGGGCGCGGTCGCCACCGCCTGCTTGGCGACGAGGCGCGAGAGCAGCGTCTTGACCGTGGCGAGGCTCCAGCCCCGGGTGCCGCAGACTTGCTCGCACACTTCGGAGGCGGTGAGCGGCGCGCGTTGCCACAGCGCCTCCATGACGGCATGTTCGGCGTCCGAGATCCGCTCGGGCTGCTCGGGGCTTTCGGCGGACACCGGCTCCTCCACTGTTATCGTTTACAAGCGTAATCGACTACGTCTGTAAACATGAACGCCAGATGAATGCACTCTCCTCCGACGTGGGATTTATCTTTCCTACACACACCCGCTTGCGCCATCCTCTGCGCCCCTTCGCCTCCCGAGGAGCCATCCCCCATGACCGACACGCCGCGCACCCCGCGCCCGCGCGCCACCCTGCCCGCCTTCACCCCCGTCCCGCGCGAGCGCGAGCGGCACGATGGCTGGACGCCCGAGCGCCAGAGAGGCTTCATCGCGGCGCTGGCCGACACCGGCAGCGTCAAGGCCGCCGCGCACGCGGTGAACATGACGCCCGAGGGCGCCTACGTCCTGCGCCGCCACGCCAGGGGCGCCAGCTTCCGCAAGGCGTGGGAGGCCGCCCTCGCGCTCGGCGTGCAGCGGCTGGAAGACGTCGCCATGGAACGCGCGCTCCACGGCATCGAGGTTCCCGTCTACTCCTACGGCCAGCTCATCGGCACGCGCCGCGTCTACAACGACCGGCTGCTGATGTTCCTCCTGAGGAACCGCGCCGCCAAGCGCTTCACCGAAGGCAGGGGCGGCGGCCTCAACGCCGCCAGCCGCTCGCACCTGCAGCGCATGAAGCGCGAGTGGCGCAAGGAGTGGGAGAAGGAGCGTGAGGCGGAAATCGCGGCGCAGGCGACCCGCTCGCCCGAGCAGATCCATGCGCTTCTCAGCAAGAGGATCGACGCCGCGCACCACGATTGGGTGAGCCGCATGAGCCCGGAGACCCTGCGCTACTACGCAGCCTTCCGCACCGCCAAGCGCGCCCAAGCCGCCGGCACCTCTCTGGAGGCGCTGGGCCTGGATCCCTTCGCGGAGGATTTCGACCCGCAGACGCCGCTGCTGCCTGCGCCGGACGAGAGCGCGCGGGAGCAGATCAGGGAGATGGGTTGAGGAAGGAGGGAGCACAAAAACAGCGATGCATTCTCATTCGCGGTCTTGCACTCCAAAGGGATCTCCGGCCTTATAACCTGAATCCCCAGCTAGGTTAACAACTCCGTGAGACATCCTCTTCTTGGCCCAGAAATCAAACTCCGTCGGGCCAGCCATCACCTCGTGGAGCTTGAGCAGAATGAAAAGAGGTTTTTCGCAGAGACCGCGTGTAGAATTGCCTTCGATACGGAAACCAAGCCCGGCCACAAGCTCGCAAAAATCGTACTCGATGCTACACCGCCAGAAATCATGCACGTATTGGCCGGAGAAATCATATATCAACTGCGATCATCGCTGGATCAGACAGCGGTAGCTTTTGCCAGACTAAGCAGAGGCCCTACAAAGCCGAAGGCTGTTTACTTCCCCACCGGAGATAGCCCGAGGGGGTTTTTAAAAGCATGTAGAGGCTTGTACAAACCGTCGAAAAAAATCCCCTTCTATGGCGGGCTGCGCCACTTTGATCATGATCTCCGGAAAGCGATTCTCAGAACGAGACCTTACGCAGGCGGCAATGAAGAGCTTCGTGCTATATTCCCGATGGCACAGATTGACAAACACATGGAACTTATCGCCATCGGAGCTGCAGGCAGCATATCGCTAATGAGCGACATTTCAATCACCGGGGCAAACACCGGCTTTATACTTTCCCCTCCAGGCGACCTAAACAAGGGAGTGATCTTTTCCGACCTAACCCCTACGGGATCTATAACTCTGAACAATGCCAACGCAAAAATAGAGGTATCAGGTCAGGTTAATACTGGGGATATTGAACCTTACTCAAATAGGCCGCTTGTTCCGCTTCTTAGATCGATGTTAGAAGCCGTTATCGATGCCCATCAAAGCTTTGAGGATCTCCTTATCAGGAGAGGAGATATCCCACCAAGAATAACGTACTGGCCGTCTAACGTAGAGTGCCTTGAAGATGGAACTATACAAAGGGCACGGATCGTGGCGAATCCCAACCCAATTGAGCAATAGCAACAGTCATTCTCTCTGACAGCTGGGCCATATCATCCTATAATATTATCCGTTGATGGGCTACATCAAAGGGTATGGAATGGTGACCACTTCGGTGAGAGAACATCAAAACATCTTTTCCAAATGCCTGAGCAATACGATGTCGGAAAGACCAACAATGACATCATCAAATTTCGGCACTCGCGCGGTCACAAACTTGATGATGAACAGGGTACAAGAGAGCGATATTCCAAATATAACAGGCCAAGACGGGTTCAAAATTCCGTTCAACATGATGTCGCGCCCACCTGCATACTGTTTACCTTCGATTTCGATATTTCGAGCTGCAGTCAAGGGGTAGATTTGGCAATTCAGGGATTAGGAGCGATCTTGGCGAAGGATGTGTTCTTCATTTACTTGTAACCACCGTCGCGCTAGCGGCCTTCCGCCCTCATGGCTGACGCCATGACGTCGAACCTCGCCGTTCGGCGAGGCCGG
>NZ_JBEWLY010000023.1:0-15730 GCF_040534015.1 Novosphingobium kalidii | reverse complement strand
CGACCGCTGCGCTTTCGCGCACCGGCTTCTAAGCTACCGTTCTTGCAGAACGTCGCTTAGGCGCCTGCGGTCTCCTCTACTCTTCACCCATGCGTAATGCCGCAATAAACGCCTCCTGCGGGATACTCACGTTACCGTATTCCCGCATCCGCTTCTTGCCTTCCTTTTGCTTATCTAACAACTTCTTCTTGCGGCTGATGTCGCCGCCGTAGCACTTGGCGGTCACGTCCTTGCGCATGGCGCTAATGGTCTCGCGGGCGATCACCTTGGCGCCGATCGCGGCCTGAATGGGCACCTTGAACATGTGCCGGGGGATCAGCTCCTTGAGGCGCTCGACGAGGCCGCGGCCGCGGGCTTCGGCCTGGCTGCGGTGGACGATCATGCTCAGCGCGTCGACCGGCTCGTTGTTGACCAGGATGTTCATCATCACGAGGTCGCCCTCGCGCAGGCCGATCTGCTCGTAGTCGAAGCTGGCGTAGCCGCGGCTGATCGATTTGAGGCGATCGTAGAAGTCGAACACCACTTCGTTGAGCGGCAGCTCGTACGTCACCTGGGCGCGGCCGCCAATGTAGGTGAGGTCGATCTGGATGCCGCGGCGGTCCTGGCACAGCTTGAGGATCGAGCCGAGGTACTCGTCGGGCGTGTAGATCGTCGCCTTGATCCAGGGCTCTTCCATCTCGGCGATCTTGACCGGGTCGGGCATGTCGGCGGGGTTGTGCAGTTCCTTCACGCTGCCATCGGTCATGGTCAGGCGGTAGACCACGCTGGGTGCTGTCGTGATGAGGTCGAGGTCGTATTCGCGGCTGAGGCGTTCCTGGATGATCTCCAGGTGGAGCAGGCCGAGGAACCCGCAGCGGAAGCCGAAGCCGAGCGCGGCGCTGCTCTCCATCTCGAAGCTGAAGCTGGCGTCGTTGAGGCGCAGCTTGCCGATCGATTCGCGCAGCTTCTCGAAGTCGTTGGCGTCGACCGGGAACAGGCCGCAGAACACCACCGGCTGCACTTCCTTGTAGCCGGGGAGCGCCTGTGTCGCCCCGCCTTTCACGGTGGTGACGGTGTCGCCGACCTTGGCTTGCTCGACTTCCTTGATCTGCGCGGTGATGAAGCCGATCTCGCCAGGGCCGAGTTCGGGCAAGTCCACGCGCTTGGGGGTGAAGGCGCCGACGCGGTCGATCAGGTGCTCGGTGCCGCCCTGCATGAACTTGACTTGCAGGCCCTTCTTGATGACGCCGTCGATCACGCGCACGAGGATGACGACGCCCAGGTACGGGTCGTACCAGGAATCGACGAGCATGGCGGTGAGCGGCTTGTCGCGCATCCCCTTGGGGGGCGGGATCTTCGTCACGATGGCTTCGAGCACTTCGTCGATGCCGATGCCGGACTTGGCGCTGGCGAGGACGGCGTCGCTGGCGTCGATGCCGATGATGTCCTCGATCTCGGCGCGGACCTTCTCGGGCTCGGCGGCGGGGAGGTCGATCTTGTTGATGACGGGGACGATCTCGTGGTCGTGCTCGATCGACTGGTAGACGTTGGCGAGCGTCTGCGCCTCGACCCCTTGCGCGGCGTCGACGACGAGCAGCGCGCCCTCGCACGCGGCGAGGCTGCGGCTGACCTCGTAGGCGAAGTCGACGTGGCCGGGCGTGTCCATGAGGTTGAGCTCGTAAGTGAGCCCGTCCTTGGCGGTGTAGTTCAGGCGCACGGTCTGCGCCTTGATGGTGATCCCGCGCTCCTTCTCGATGTCCATGTTATCAAGGACTTGCGCGGACATCTCGCGATCGGAGAGCCCGCCGGTGCGCTGGATCAGCCGGTCAGCCAGGGTCGACTTGCCATGGTCGATGTGGGCAATGATCGAGAAGTTACGAATAAGAGCGAGATCAGTCATCGCGCGCCGTTAGCAGGCCGTTGGTAAACTGTCAGCCTGCCTTACGCAGCACTGAAGAGTCCATCTTGTCCCGCACCTCTCGAGGAGGGGCGAACGACACGGCCCCCGTCTCGTCGAGAGGCAGTGGGTTCGCGAACTCAACCCCCATTCGGTCCTCATCGCACCAGCGACAAGTCGCCTCCACGGTCAGCCCTTCAGACAGTTGCAGTGCGAAGACTGTTCCTTCAGGCACGTTCCACAGCCCCTCGACCATCGCTCCCGTATACGAGATATTGCGAATGGTTCCGTCATAACCTTGGCGGTCATGTTCCAACCTGACCTTTCGCAGCATGGTCTGCCTTGCTGCCCGCGCGGATTTTGGCCCCTTCGCCAAAGCTGAAAGCCCCTCATTCAGCCTTGCCGTGGCAGCTGCTTCCGTGAGCGCACTGTCATAGATGTAGCCTTGGACATGGCTGCAGCCGAGCGTTCTGACGAGGTCCAGTTCGTCGAACGTCTCGACCCCCTCCGCAGTGGTTTCCATTCCGAGCGCTTCCGCCAAACTGACGATGGAAGCGATGATGGCGCCGTTGCGGCTCCCCTCGACCGTAGCACCGCGTACGAAGCTCTGATCTATCTTGATCTTGTCAAACGGCGCATTCCTCAAATAGGCCAGAGAGGAATAGCCGGTACCGAAGTCATCAAGGGCAAGCCGCACGCCAACTCGCTTGAGCGCGGCGAATGTGCTTTCCGTGCTCTTCTGGTCACCCAGAAAGACACTCTCGGTGATCTCCAGTTCCAAGCGTTCTGGTGCGACCCCCGAGCCTGTGAGCGCACTGGTGACGATTGCGGGAAGCGCGGGGTTCGCGAACTGGAGCGGCGAAACGTTCACCGCGACGCGCACTCCCTTCGGCCACTGAGCCACGGCGCGGCAAGCTGTACGTAGCGCCCATTCACCGATCTGCGGTATCAGTCCCGCGTCTTCTGCGATCGGCACGAACTTGGCCGGTGAAAGGTAACCTAGTCGCGGATGGTTCCAGCGGAGAAGGGCCTCCAGACCTGTGATTTCCTCACTCGCAAGGCACACCTGCGGCTGATACTGGAGTTCCAGCCCCCCTTCGGCAATGGCGTCCCGAAGATCCTGCTCAAGTTGCTGGCGCTCTTGCGCGTCGCTATGCAAGTCCCTCGCGTAGAAGTGGTGCCGTCCGCGTCCACCGTCTTTGGCGGCATATAGGGCGAGGTCGGCATTCCGGATCAGCGCTTCGGACGTAGAACCATCGTCCGGAGCCAAGGCGATGCCCACCGAGGCGCCGATTGTGACGCGGCTTCCTTCGATAGAGTAGGGCTGCGAGAGGTTCTCGATGATGCGGAGAGCCAGATACGCCAGTTCGTCCCGGGGCTGCAGGCCCGGGATGACCACCTGAAACTCGTCACCGCCCAGCCGCCCAACTCTACCTGCCTCACCAACAGTACTGCGAAGGCGGTCCGCGACCTGGCGCAACAGAGCATCTCCCGCAGGATGGCCCATGGTGTCATTGACCTGCTTGAATCGGTCCAGATCCAGGAGGAAGACTGCGCAGGCCCGGTTCTCGAGGCGTGGCGCGCTAAGGATTTTTTCCAGCCACTCAGCCATCTGAAAGCGGTTGGCGAGCTTAGTGAGAGAGTCAAACCGGGCCAGTTCCACAACATGGCGCTGCGACTTGCGCGTCTCGGTAAGGTCCGTTCCGGACCCCCGGAAACCGAGAAAGTTGTTGAACTGGTCGAGAACGGGGCGGCCAGAGATCGACCACCAGCGCTCCTCCTGCTCGCTCGTCGCAGCGCGAACCTGGACGTCCTGAAATGAAGATCGGGTGGAAAAATGGAATACGAGGGTGCGTTCGCTTTCCTGCTCCTGTGCGTTCAAGACAAACAGGTTCGTGACGGGGCGCCCCTCCAGTTCCGATCGCGCTTTTCCAAGCAAGTCCGCAATCCGCTGGGAAATGTACGTGATCTGCCCTCGTCGATCGGTCTCCCAGAACCAGCCCTGCCCCGTCTCTTCGTACTCGGCGAGCAGTTCCTCTGCCCGATGTTGTGCGTGCTCGCGCGCTGCACGGGCCTCAGCCGCCTTCTGCACCCTGCCCACCTCGCGACAGGCAATGGCGATACCAAGCACCCCGCCCACGACCAACAATGAACGAGCTTGAAAGCTGTCGCTGTAGAGCGAAGGACCGATCCAAAGCGCAAACAGCGCAATCACCTTTGAAGCTATCCGGTCTTCAAGCAAGGCTGTCAGTAGCAACGAGAGGATTGCGAACGTCGCCACTGCAGGCGCCCACCCAAGCGCAGATCCACCATCGGCCCATCGCGCCACCGCGAAGCCGTACAGGGCAGTCGGCAGGCCGAAAGCCATGACCAGCACTGGGTAGCGTAACCACGTGCCAGCGGAGGACGAGTTGTCGAGGCGCACGAGCTTAGGGGCGCCCGCACAGATTGCCACAGCGGCGCCGACCATGATGAAGGAGAGAACATCCGGCAGCGAAGTGGACAACGCTGCCATCAGCACGAAGAGCCCCACCAGCGGTGCCGTGAGAAGGCCCCAACTCCGCGGAACGAAGCCCTGCTGACCGTCTTCGGCACTCTGGAGAGCAGTATTGAAGGACTGCATTCGCGGCTTACGTCGACGATCCAAATGGTGCCGCCTCGCTGGTGCCCTGCCATAAACCTTCACGGCACCATCCGTCGGGGCGTCCAGACCATCAGGGTTGGTCGCGCACGACGAAATAGAAATAGAAGAACCTTCGCGGCTGCTTACCATGGCACCTGCATGTGCGCGCCGCCGTTGCGATTGGGTTAAGTGCGATCACGGATTATACCACCGTGCAGGGTGCTGTCGTGCCAAGACGTGCAGCGCAGTCTGTGGTGGTTGGCCGCGACCCGCGCTTTCGGGTCTGGAAGAAGATCGAGGACGCGGAAATTGCGAATGCCCGAGCAGGATCCCGGTGTGAAAAGTTCGTGCTGATCGAAGAAATGGTCAAGGCTGCGACCACAGCCGGATGATCCAATGCGGCGCTGCCGCTCGACTACTCAGCCCGCGGGGTGATAAAAATCGTAGATCGTTTGCGCGACGGCTGCGCTGACTCCCGGCGCTCGCTGGAGGTCTTCAAGGCTCGCGGCGCGCACCTTCCCAGCGGTCCCGAAGTGCAGCAGGAGTGCGCGTTTTCTGGCTGGGCCAACGCCGGGAATCTCGTCCAGCGGGCTGGCGGTGATCGCGCGGCTGCGCTTCGCCCGGTGGGCTCCGATGGCAAAGCGGTGCACCTCATCCCGCAACCGCTGCAGGTAGAATAGAAGCGGAGAGTTCACCGGCAGCATTTTTTCGCGACCATCGGGAAAGTGAAACACCTCGCGTCCCTCCCGTCCATGATGCGGTCCTTTGGCGATAGCGATCAGCGCGATGTCCTCGATCCCGAGTTCGTCTATCGTCTCGCGCACTGCCGTCATCTGCCCCTTCCCCCCGTCGATAAGCACGAGATCCGGCCACATCCCGTTTTCGCGATCGGGGTCCTCCTCCATTACGCGTGCGAAGCGACGTGCCATGACCTCGCGCATCATCGCGAAGTCATCGTTGCTTTGCGCCTGACGGATGTTGAACTTGCGATACTGTCCTTTCAGAAAACCTTCCGGTCCGGCGACGACCATCGCGCCGACTGCCTTAGTGCCTTGTATGTGGCTGTTATCATAGACCTCGATGCGCTGCGGCAACTCCGGCAGTTCGAGGAATTCGGCCAGCTCGCTCATGACTTTGGCTTGGGTGCTACGCTCGGCGAGGCGGCGATCGAGAGCTTCGACCGCGTTGCGTGTGGCCTGAGCAAGCAAATTGCGCCGGTTTCCGCGCTGCGGTACCGATATCTCGACGCGTCCGCCCGCTCCCTCCCGCAGGGCTTCAGCCAGCAGTTCCGCTTCCGGCAACTCTCGATCCACCAGGATCGTGCGCGCTGGCGGCACTTCCTCGTAGAACTGAGCGAGGAAGCTCGTCATGATCTCTTCTTCCGAAAGGCCTTCGGTATGGGTCGGGAAGAAGGCCCGATGCCCCCAGTTCTGACCGCCGCGGATGAAGAAGGCCTGGATGCCGACGTGTCCCCCCTTGCAAGCCATTGCAAAGATATCGGCGTTATCCATTCCTTCGGCGTTGATGGCTTGGCTGCCTTGGATGAAAGTCGCCGCTCGCAGCCGGTCGCGCAGCATGGCGGCGCGCTCGAAGTCCAGGTTTTCCGCCGCCTCTGCCATTTGCGTCTCAATCTTCTTTTGGACGGCACTCGATCGGCCGCCAAGGAAGTCCTTCGCCTCGCGCACCAACTCCGCATAGCCTTCCTCATCGATGCGCCCGACGCACGGGGCCGAGCAACGCTTGATCTGGTAAAGAAGGCAGGGACGATCCCGACGAGAAAAGAAGCTGTCAGTACAACTGCGCAACAGAAACAACTTCTGCAGCGCGTTGACCGTTGTGTTGACGGATCCGGCGCTGGCGAACGGACCGTAGTAGTTTCCTTTCGCCTTGCGTGCGCCGCGATGCTTCATCAGCCGCGGAAAGTTGTGATCAGCGCGTAAGAGAATGAAAGGGAAGGATTTATCGTCGCGCAGGAGCACATTGTAGGGGGGACGGAAGCGCTTGATCAGCTGTGCCTCGAGCAGCAGCGCCTCTGCCTCCGAGTTCGTGGTGACGATGGTCATGCTGCGCGTCTGGCTCACCATGCGCTGCAGACGGCTCGGCAATCGCTCCCACTGGGTATAGTTGGCCACGCGGTTCTTCAGCGCCCGCGCCTTGCCAACGTAAAGAACGTCCCCGCGGGCGTCCTGCATGCGATAGACGCCCGGACGAGGCTTGAGCGTACGTACGGTGTCTCGGATCACCTCGACACCTGCCTGCAGGTCGGGTGTCTCCGTCCCGCGGACGGTATACGTCGCGTTCTCCTCATTAAAGCGTTCAGTGCCTTTGGGAAGATCGGGTCTGCCGGCGGGGATTCGAGCCATGCCAGCGATTTAGGAGCGGCGGGACGAAAAGGGAACTCCGCCCCGCCGCTATGACCCCATAGCGCTTAGAACATCTTGCGGAGATCTATGCCTACGATCCGGCCTTGGGGCTCGCGGTAGGCAGCCTGATACGCCAGCGGAACGACGCCGTTCTCATCAGTGACGCGCTGACGTTGATCGAACAGGTTATCAACTGTCAGGGACAGCCGCGCATTCTTGAAGAAAGGTGAGCTCTGAACCAGCGACTCCTGCTGCCCCAGGTCTACAAACATGCGAAGGCCGATGTTGAACGTGCTTCCGAACCGCAAGTCGGAACTGCCGGGTAAGCCGCTGCCGTTTACACGGGCCGGAGCATTCCACTTGCCATTGACGCGCAAGCCGTAGCCGTCCTTGAAGAGCCCACCTTCGAACTCCAGCGCATGCCTTGGCACCCCGCCCGAAGAGATCGCATCTCCTTCCAACTGGTTGAGCTCAAGCGCGCCGGGCGCGATGCGAATCGTGTCGGTGAATCGCCAGGTGTGGTAAACAGAGACGTTCCAGCGTCCGCGTTGTGCGCCGCGGCCCATGGGACCATACCCTGGCCCGCGCGGACCCCGGCCAGCCTCTGGCGCCGCTGCCTCACGGCCGCCCTCCGGGGGGATGTTTGCCCGTTCGGCGTCGGACCGACTCGTCCGTTCGCCGCCGGCCGGAGACGCTTCGCCAGAAGGAGCAGGACGGTTGAGCCGTTCCCCAGGAAAGGCCCCGGCACCTCTGCGGTCCCCGCCGCCGCCACGTCCGCCTGCAGCTGCACTGCTTTCTGTAACACTGCCAAACTGTCCGCCGAAGTTCAGCCCCCAGCGTAGGCGAGAACTGGCGATCTCGTCGAACGTAACCGACCTGCGATCAATGGCGATCAACCGGCCTGAAGCATCGCGGCTCACCCGACCTGGAAACGCAGCTTCCACTGCAGGGGTCAGCAGCGGGAATGACTGGGTGACGCCGCTCGACCGATTGCGGAAATACTCGATGACGAGGTTCGATCGCTCGAGTACCGGCAAGTCCCAGTTCAAGGCGAGTTTGATGTCGCGCTGCCGCTCTGCAAGAAGATCAGGATTGCCGCCAGACAAGACCGTGACAAGCGCTGTCTCGTTGCGGATGAAATCGTAGGCAGTGACGTTGTACGAGCGCACTTGTGGGCTCGCGAGCTGACCAAGCGAAGGGGCGGCCTCGTTAACGATATAGCTTGCCTGCAGGCTCAGCTTCTCGGTGGGCGCCCACGTCACGCCAGCACTCCACTCCGTCAGCGTACCGAAGTCCGAAAGATGATCGAACCCTGCGTTAAGGTTCAGCGCGATGTCGCCAACGGCGCCGAGTACATCCTCGCGCCGGCTAGTCAGCGGCAAGGCCAGGTTAACGCCTGCCGAGGCCACGCTGCGGTCGAGAATGAACGCCCCCAGCGAGCTGCGCGTGTCTTCGTTGTCACTGCGGTTGTAGTCGAAGCCAGCGCGTACGGTCGCGGCCACGTCGCCCGCCGGCAAGCGCAGCACATTTCCGGCAAGCGTAACCAGAGAACTCGCACTCAAATCCTCCGATCGAGCCGTATCGTATCCGGCGCTTGGAACGGGCGGTAAAGGCCCCAGGATGTCCAGCGTCCCCGTGAGTGCCGCATCGCGAAGACCCGTAAGATCCCGCCGCCGATCAACTCTGGTCGTCGTGGTCGTGTAGCCAGCGTCGAGCGTAGCAGAGAGTTGCCACGTCCCCACCAACCTGTTGTACGCGAGCCCACCTTCGAACGCGTCAGTCCCGACACGCGTCCGGAGAGCTCCTTCCAGGTTGCGCCGTGCGGTCGTGCCGTTAGGGCCGATCAGCAGCACGGTGTCCAGGCCAGAAAGCGAGCGCGTGTCAGTCCGGGTATAAGCGCCATTGACGGTCAGGGAGCCCCCAAGACCATCTTCGCCTAGGCCCATTGCCGAAGTGCCGCCCAGCGTGATCTCGCGGCTCTCTGCGGCAAGGCTACGATAGCGAGCAGGATCTGGGTCGCCCGCGACGGCCGGGATTTCGGAATCTCCAGCTACGTCTATGTTTCGCTCTGCCTCGGTCAGCAGGGATGTCTCTGTAATCTTTGCTTCCAACGTGGTCCTGCGCTGCCCGTCGATGCGGAACAGGCTGCCTTCGAGTTCATAATTCGAATAGCCACCGCGCGTCGGATAATTGAACTCACCCGCCAGTTGCTTGCTCGAAAAGTTGTCCTTCAGAATGATGTTCACGACGCGCTGGTTTGGTGGATAGCCAAAGCGCAACGCCACTTCCTCCGGCAGAACCTGCATCCGTCGAATCGCCTCGGGCGGGATCGACCGCAACTCGCGGAAGCTTGAAATACGCTGACCGTTCAGCAAGATGACGGGGCGTCCACCTCCTCGTCCTCGGCCGCTGCCGGTCTGCGGTGAGATGGCGTCGAGCAGCTCCGAGATGGATGTTGCGCCGTACGCGGCGATGTCCTGCTCCTCGAAGACAGCAACCGGCTGCTGGGGCACGTCAATTTCGCCGCGGAGCCGGCCGGCGATCACCACGATCTCGTCCGTTCCGTCGTACTCGCCTGGCTCCTCCTCCTCTTCCTCGGCGGGCTGAGCGGCGGGAGCACCGGTCTGCGCTGCTTCCTGAGCATGGACGACCATCGGACAGCATCCCGCCAGGAGCGAAATCGTGAAGAGGGAACGCAAAGCCAGTTCTCCGAAATACAGTAGAGGCGCTTGTGAGCAGCAAGCGATGAGTGCCTGATGAAGGTGAACCCTCTCCCACGACAAGCCGCGGAGGGTATCAAATTGTCGCAACCGTCGCGGAGATCCTTTAGAACGCGACACTTCCCTTTTCGGCGAGCGATAGCTATGTGCCGCCCCGATGATGAACAAGACGAACGGAAACTGATCGCCGATGGCGAAAGAAGAACTCCTCGAGATGCGCGGCAGGGTAGTCGAGCTGCTGCCCAACGCGATGTTCAGGGTAGAGCTCGAGAACGGTCATGAAATCCTCGGCCATACCGCCGGCAAGATGCGCAAGAACCGCATTCGTGTGCTGGTGGGTGACGAAGTCCTGGTCGAGCTGACACCCTATGATCTCACCAAGGGCCGCATCACCTATCGCTTCATGCCGGGCCGCGGCGGACCAGGCTCGTACTGATACTCGGATGCAGGCGCAGCCGCGCAACTCTCCTGCTCCTCGACTGATCCTGGCGTCGGCCAGCCCGCGCCGGCGCGAGTTGCTCGGGCGTGTTGGGATCATACCTGAAGCGATTGCAGCAGCGGATATCGACGAAACGCCAGAGGCCCAGGAACTTCCTCGCGCCTACGCGCAACGCATGGCGCGCGAGAAAGCTTTGGCGGTGTCCGGCAACGGCGCGCACGTGCTCGCCGGCGACACTGTGGTGGCGGTTGGCCGCCGCATTCTGCCGAAGGCTGAGGACGTGACTACCGCCCGAGCCTGCTTGCAACTGCTTTCCGGGCGCCGGCATCATGTGCTTTCCGCGGTTGCTGTGAAACGCCCAGACGGCACTCTGCGGGAGCGGCTGTCCGACACCATCGTGCGGTTCAAAGCGCTCAGCACACAGGAAATCGAAGATTATCTCGCCGGGGGTGAGTGGGACGGCAAAGCTGGCGGATATGCCATCCAGGGAAGCGCCGAAGGGCTGATCGCCTGGATCTCCGGCAGCCATTCCGGCGTCGTTGGCTTGCCGCTTTTCGAAACACGCGCGCTGCTGCGCTCCGCAGGTTTCGCGCTTGGCTGAGTGGCTGGTCGAACATGGCATCGGAGAGGATCGCGCAATCCTTGTCGACCATGGCGATATCATTGCAGCCCGTCTTCACCGCCCGGGAAAGCTGACGGCCGGACTGGTCACAGATGCCAAGCTGGCCTCCCGAAGCTCTGGAGCGCGCCGCGGCACCCTGCTGTTCGATAGTGGCGAGGAGGCGCTTGTAGATGCGTTGCCGCGCGATGCTCGAGAAGGCGCGCCTCTTCGGGTCGTGGTGACTCGGGCAGCGCTCGCGGAAAAGGGACGCTACAAACGCGCGCAGGCGCGCCCCACTGACGAACCATCTCGCTCCGCGCCATCCCTGATCAAAGCTCTGCGGGCTTCGGGGCAGCAGGCGCGATCGGTTAGCCGGTTTCCCCAAGATGATTGGCCGGAAATCATCGCTGAGGCTTTGGATGGAAACATAGCCTTTGCGGGAGGCGCTCTTCAGATCAGTCCCACTCCCGCGATGACCTTGATCGATGTCGACGGCACTCTGCCCCCGGCGCAACTTGCGCGCGCCGCCCTGCCTGTGATTGCCTCAGCGATCAGGCGCTTCGACCTCGCCGGGTCGATCGGCATCGACTTTCCCAGCGTGGAGGCACGCGAGGATCGCCGCACGGTCGACGAAGGACTGCTGGCGGCGCTTTCAGACTGGCCCCATCAGCGCACGGCCATGAACGGTTTCGGCTTCGTGCAACTTGTTGCGCGTTTGGAAAGGCCGTCGATCCTTTCAACCGTACAACAGGACCCCGCGCGAACGGGCGCACTGCTTCTGCTGCGCCGGGCGGAGGACGTGTCCGCGCCAGGTTCTCTGCTTCTCGTTGGACATCCCCAGGTCATTTCCGCCATTTCGCCGCCGCTGCGCGATGAACTCATCACCCGGACCGGCAGGTCGGTAAGTTTCAAAGCGGATCCGGGGCTTGCTCTGCTCGGCGGGTTCGCGCAGGCACTGACGTCATGAATCGCGCTGCACGCCCATGCCCCATCTGCCAAAAGCCTCGAACCGCCGAACACAGCCCGTTCTGCTCGACGCGCTGTCGCGATCGCGATCTCCTCAAGTGGCTGGACGATGGTTATGCCGTTCCCGGTCCTCCTGCGCCTGCCAGAGATTCAGACGAAGAATAAATCCGTCATTTCGGGGTTGCCAACGTGCGGCCCCTTCGCCATAGGCGCTGCTCCAGCCGCTCGCCGGTCCTTTCAAGACCGCCGCCGCAGCGTTGCCCGGGTAGCTCAGTTGGTAGAGCACATGACTGAAAATCATGGTGTCGGCGGTTCGATTCCGTCCCCGGGCACCATCGCCTCCTCCGCGATGGTCCACCAACGTCCAGAAACGGCTGAAATCCTAGCTTTCTGACGGTACCAACTTCGCTGCGATCCGCCACGATCCATTGGCACCCGCGCGTCCTGACGGTACATTGACGGTATCAGCCAGCCCAGCGCGGAGCAGATACCGTCATGCTCACCGATGCCGCGATCCGCAGGATCAAGCCCGAAGCCAAGCCGTACAAAGTCGCCGACATGCACGGGCTCTACCTGCTCGTGCAGCCTGGCGGTGCACGGTACTGGCGGATGGACTACCGTCATGAGGGCAAGCGCGGGACGATGGCGCTCGGCGTCTATCCGGACGTTTCGTTGAAGGAGGCTCGCGAGAAACGTGCAAGCGCGCGTCGCCTGCTCGACAAAGGCATCAATCCCTCAAGCTATAAGAAGCTGACGCGAGGAGTGGCAAGCATTTCGGCAGCCGTCACCTTCAAGGCTGTGGCCCAGGAGTGGCTGCAGAAGATTGAGGCGGAAGGTCGAGCCCCCAAGACGATGCAGAAGCTGCGCTGGCTTCTGGACTTCGCCTACCCGCTTATCGGCAATCGTCCTGTCTCTGAAGTCTCCGCGCCCGAACTGCTCACGGTCCTTCGGACAGTCGAGGTCAGGGGGCGTCACGAATCGGCGCGCAGACTGCGCAGCACCTGCGGCAGCGTACTTCGGTACGCGATCGCCACGGGCCGTGCACAGCGGGATGTGTCGGTAGATCTGCACGGGGCGCTCATCACCCCCAAGGTCCAGCACCGAGCGGCGATCGTGGAGCCTCGCAAGCTCGGCGCTTTGCTGCGGGCAATCGAGACCTACGAAGGACAGCCGCACATAGGAATTGCGTTGCGCCTGGCGCCGCATGTCTTCGTGAGGCCGGGCGAACTGCGGCAAGCCGAATGGGCAGAGTTCGACTTCGCGGCCAAGGTCTGGACCATCCCCGCTTCAAAGATGAAGATGGGGCGGGCGCACAAGGTGCCGCTTTCACGGCAAGTCTTGGCCCTGCTGGCCGATCTACGCGAACTCCGCGCAGGCTCACGGTACCTTTTTCCAAGCATCCGCTCCGACGACAGACCCATCTCCGACAACACGATCAACGCCGCGCTGCGGCGTCTTGGATATGGCAAAGAGGAAGTGACGGGTCATGGCTTCCGGGCAACCGCCAGCAGCTTGTTGAACGAGTCGCGCAAGTGGCATCCAGACGCGATCGAGCGGCAGCTTGCGCATATGGAAAGCGACGATGTCCGAAGGGCCTACCTCAGAGGCGAACACTGGGCCGAGCGCGTACGCATGATGCAGTTCTGGTCCGATTACCTGGATCGTCTGCGTGACAACGGCAATCGCGCGAATGCATCCAAGGGAGCAGGAGCCAAAAGGGTCAAGAAGGACCACACCCGTACCAGCGGGAACAGTCTGGCTCCTGCGGCTGCTTTGTTGGACGAAGCAGATCGTCCGAGATCAACCGAGAAGACGCGGTAAGCTGCCTCGGGCCGGCTGGCGGCCAAGCTCACCGAGCTCCACAGACCGCCATTGGAATGGCCTGCCCGTCCCCGCCGGAGCGTTTCTCATCTTCCGCACGCCGCGTTCGCGCCCCGACGGCGGCCTGCGCCCTCTACTCCTCGCCAGTTCGCGTAGGGAACACCGGCCCACGCACTGTCATCTTTGCGGCATCATAGGGCTTCTGAAGCGCTACGACCTCGTCATACGAGCCTCTCAGCCAGGTATCCACGTCCTCAGGCTCAAGGATGGTGATCATCGCCTTCGGGTGGATGGGTGCGACGAGTTCGTTAGGGTCGCACGTCACCATCGTGAAGCCCGTGCCATCCTTGGTGCGCTGCCAGAACCCGGCCACAGGAAACACGCGCTGGTCGGTGCTAAACCACATTTCCCCCTTCAGCGGCGGCCTGCCGTCGCCAAGATCGTGCTTGTCCGGAGTGAACTCGCAAAACTCGGTCAAGGGCACGATACAACGGTTCTCGGGCTTCTCGGCCAGCCTGCGCCATTGAGGCAGCGCAAGCTGCCGCACGTTCGTCATCGGCCATTTCGCTTTGCCGCCAAGCACATCCCAGGTCATCACGTCCCAGGCGCGCTCGCCGTCCTGCTCTCGCACCACGTAGCTGCGGCTCTTAGGGCGAAGCTCCACTGGATCGAAGCGGTTATCGCGCGGACGCTCGCTGAACAGCTGCGCCATCGATCCCCAGAGGGTTTCAGGCTCACCTCGCATGCGGGCTCGATTACACATGCGGCATTTGTAGACTGTTAAGCGGTCGCGATCCAAGCTCTCATAGTGCGGAGAAAGCCCCCTTCGCCCTGGTCAGCCGCAGGTCTGCCATACTATCGACGCAAGCGCCGGATGAGGCGCGTCATGATGATCGTCGCTGCGCTTGTTGCCGCTGGCGGCGTTGGCGGCCCAGCTGGCGTCGCCTCTCATTTTCTTAAACGTGACGCAGCCCCTAGCCATGTGGCAGTTGCTTATGCTGACCCGATCTACGGCTGCTCCGCCACAGACGGCGATACGATCCGCTGCGGCGATGAGCGTATCAGGCTCGTTGGGATCGATGCCCCGGAGCTACCCGGTCATTGCCAAGCCGGTCGAGATTGTGCGCCTGGCGACCCGCACGCTTCCACAAACAACCTGAAGGCAGCAATGAGCGGGTCTTTGACCATCAAGCGGATCGGCGAGGACCGCTATGGCCGAACGCTGGCGCTGGTCGCCGGCAGCGAGGGTGACCTCTCCTGCTGGCAGCTCAGCCACGATCGGGCGATCTACAAAGCCCATTGGGACGATGGCCTGAACGTCGCCCGGACTTGCCCGAGCGACGTTCTCTAAGGCGGTACACTCAAATTAGTGCATCCTCGCGCGACAGCATGAAGACTTGTCTGCTGTTGGGACAAACCCGTCGTTCCGGGCAGAACCCTAAAGCGTCGGCTTTCGGAGAAACCCGCCATTTGCCACAGCGGATGGACCAGCGGCGCCGTGATAATCATCTCGGTTTCCGCGCTGTCAACGAGATCCCGCTAGCGGAGGTTGCTGAAAAAACACCTGATTGCCGCGCGTCACCCTCCGCTTCGTGGCCCTAGCGACCTCCGCTGACGTCGAGGATCGAGCCCGTCACATAGGATGCCGCGTCGCTCAACAGCCAAACGATGGCTTCGGCAACCTCTTCGGGAAGGCCGGGGCGTCCCATCGGAGTGCCGGAGCCCAGGCGCTCGGCCCGGTCCGGCTGTCCGCCGCTCGCGTGAATATTCGTTGTGATAATGCCAGGGCGAACCGAGTTGACCCGAACGCCGTCTTCCGCAAGCTCCTTGGCCAGCCCGACTGCCAGAGTATCGAGCGCGGCCTTTGAACCGGCATAATCGACATACTCAAAGGGCGAGCCGAGACGCGCCGCCGCCGAGGAAACGAGAACGATCGAGCCGCCTGCGCCCCCCGCGCCGCGCAAGAGTACTCGCGCCGCCTCGCGAGCGGTAAGGTAGGCACCGAGCACGTTCACCTCGAACATGCGCCGTAGCCGGTCCACGTCCATATCCACGAGGCGCAGCGAAGGCGCGACGATCCCCGCGTTTATGACCACACCCGTCAGCACACCCAAGGCCGATTCGGCTTCCCGAAACATCCGAGCGACGTCGGTTTCAGAGGTGACGTCGCCTGGAACAAGGACAGCTTGCGCGCCCACGTCTCGTATGGCGGCCAGAGTGGCATCGCCTGCTATGCGATCGGTTCGGTAGTTCACCGCCACCGACCAACCCTCCCGAGCGGCGCGGATTGCTGTAGCCCGTCCAATCCCTCGACTGGCACC
>NZ_JBEWLY010000022.1:13855-53746 GCF_040534015.1 Novosphingobium kalidii | reverse complement strand
GGTGCCAGTCGAGGGATTGGACGGGCTACAGCAATCCGCGCCGCTCGGGAGGGTTGGTCGGTGGCGGTGAACTACCGAACCGATCGCATAGCAGGCGATGCCACTCTGGCCGCCATACGAGACGTGGGCGCGCAAGCTGTCCTTGTTCCAGGCGACGTCACCTCTGAAACCGACGTCGCTCGGATGTTTCGGGAAGCCGAATCGGCCTTGGGTGTGCTGACGGGTGTGGTCATAAACGCGGGGATCGTCGCGCCTTCGCTGCGCCTCGTGGATATGGACGTGGACCGGCTACGGCGCATGTTCGAGGTGAACGTGCTCGGTGCCTACCTTACCGCTCGCGAGGCGGCGCGAGTACTCTTGCGCGGCGCGGGGGGCGCAGGCGGCTCGATCGTTCTCGTTTCCTCGGCGGCGGCGCGTCTCGGCTCGCCCTTTGAGTATGTCGATTATGCCGGTTCAAAGGCCGCGCTCGATACTCTGGCAGTCGGGCTGGCCAAGGAGCTTGCGGAAGACGGCGTTCGGGTCAACTCGGTTCGCCCTGGCATTATCACAACGAATATTCACGCGAGCGGCGGACAGCCGGACCGGGCCGAGCGCCTGGGCTCCGGCACTCCGATGGGACGCCCCGGCCTTCCCGAAGAGGTTGCCGAAGCCATCGTTTGGCTGTTGAGCGACGCGGCATCCTATGTGACGGGCTCGATCCTCGACGTCAGCGGAGGTCGCTAGGGCCACGAAGCGGAGGGTGACGCGCGGCAATCAGGTGTTTTGCGCCGCCTGAGCAGGCCCGTCAGCGTTTAGCGTATATCTGGGTCCGTTCTATGTCCTGACCCCAACTAAGTGTCCTCGAGCATCTGAGAAACGCGCAGGGTCACTTCATTGAGATCGTAGGGTTTGGCGATGAACTCGCCGTTCGCCGGGAGCTGCCCCGGATCGGGCCTTACGCGGCCTGATACGACCACCACACCAATCTCCGGCCATCGCTGATGAATTGTCGCAGTGAGAGCCAGGCCGTCGATGTCACCCGGCATTTCAATATCTGTAAGAACCACGCGAACGTCGTCGCGCGCGTCCAGCAGCTCCAGAGCCTCGGTAGCGTTGACCGCCTCAAACACCGTGAGCCCCGCGTCCTGCAGGGCATCCGCCACGCAGATGCGAAGGAGCCCTTCGTCCTCGACGACAAGAACGGCAAGGCTTTGGTCAGGTGATGGATTCATGTGGCGAGCCTCAATCCATAGCGTCGAGATTTTGCTATAAATCCCGACACGGCGCCAAGTTCCCTTTCAGGTGCAAATTAGGGGGCTTGATCCAGTTCTTTCATGGCGCGCTCGGCATTCAACAAAGCGAACTGCGCCGTGGAGGTCATGCCGCAATCGCACCGCTTATCGTGGGAATGGCTGACCTTCCAAGACCAGCGGCTCGCAGCGCGCGCGTGCCGCACGCTCAGCTCCCAATAGCCGCCATCGCGGGCCGCGACCGTCGCGCTATGGGGTATCCCGAGCGACCAGTGAATAACAGGCTCGTGATTGCTCACGGCGCATTCTCAGATTGACCGAGCGGCCTGGACGCACCGCTAGCGGCATCGATCGCCGCTTGAAGATGGCAGGCGGTAGTGCTCGCGCCCTCCCCCGCTTCATCGAGAAGCGCCAGTGCCATCTTCATTAGTGAGACGACTGTCTTTGTGTTATCCAACAAAACCGCCCGCGATTCTTCACATAATCACGGTGTATCGATCGATGGTTGCCAAGTCCATAAGAGAAGCCCGCCTGCGCCGCGCCGCTGGCGGGACTTCCCTTCCCAAGTCGGGTTCTCAAGCCCGGTGGCGGCCATCGCGCGGAACGGAGCCACACCGCACTTATCACGCAGCGAGGTTAGCCTGTCCACATGGCGCAAAATCCCGGCACGAGGCGGGTGGCGCAGTAGGGTTGCTCAATAGGGTTTTTGCGCCATGGCTTTCGCGCCTAGCGCGAAAGGTATACGTTGCGCGCCATGATGGCCCGTCGCAGCTCTGCCCCCTCCCCTGCCCCGCAGATCGCGCGGGTCTATTTGCGCGTCAGCACCGACGCTCAGGACTTGCGGCGTCAGGACGCGATCGCTGCCGACGCGAAGGCCGCTGGCTACTACGTCGCCGCCGTTTATCGCGAGAAGGCATCGGGTGCGCGGGCCGACCGCCCCGAGCTGCTACGCATGATCGCCGACCTTCAGCCGGGCGAAGTTGTGATCGCCGAGAAGATCGACCGGATAAGCCGCCTTCCGCTTGCCGAGGCGGAAAAGCTGGTCGCGACGATCCGGGAGCGCGGCGCGCGGCTCGCCGTTCCTGGCGTCGTCGACCTGACAGATCTTGCGGCCGACGCCGAAGGCATTGCCCGCATCGTCCTCGAATCTGTTCAGGACATGCTCTTGAAGATCGCCCTGCAGCTCGCCCACGATGACTACGAGGACCGCCGCGAGCGTCAGCGCCAAGGAATTGCACTGGCAAAGGCCGAGGGCCGCAGCGGGGGGCGCAAGAGCGACCGCGCGAAACATGCGCAGATCATCGCCTTGCGCGAGGCGGGCAAGAGCATTGCCCGAACCGCCGAACTTGCCGGGTGCGACCGCAGTACCGTCAAGCGGGTTTGGGCGGCGCATCGCGCCGCCCAGGAAGCGAAGGCCGAACCCGACCAAGCAAACAAGGCCGGTGTGCGGACTCGCTGACTTTCGGCGCTGTTCAGGCTCAAGGCGGTGGCACGTGCCACCACCCTCCCCTTCCGCCAACGGGCGAGCCCGAGCTTCCCGGGTGCGTGACGAGCCCGATCGAGCAATTCCATCTATCGCCTTGTCGGCCGCTAGCGGCAGTCGATGGCCGTCAAATGCCGGTGGCACGTGCCACCGCAGCCAGGCCGAAAAGCGTCTCTCGCAGGACGTGCCTTTGGGGCGTTGCTGTCTGACGGATAAGAACTCCGCTCAGACCCTAATGCGGGCAAGCAGAAAACCAGCCTTCGGCCTTGGGTTTCCGCAAGCGGACCCTCCCATTTTCAGCTTGCCCGCGGGCCCTCGCTCCATCCTGAAAAATCCGTCAGCAACGACCACCAAAGGAGACTACCATGCAGAATATCGCTGAATTTCGGATCATCGGCCGCGTTGGCGACGTGAAGCCGAGCGAAAACGTCACCCACGTTTCGGTTGCCGCAAACTATAACCGCAAGGACGGCGACGAGTGGAAGACTGACACGCTCTGGAACCGCGTCACTTTCTTCCGGCAACTGGCCGAGCGCGCCGGCGACCTGGGCAAGGGGGACCTGGTTCACATCGTCGGGCGGGTGCGCCAGAACAGCTACGAAGCCGATGGGGAAACCCGCTACACCGTGGATCTGATCGCGGACGGGCTCGGCATCCTGGCACGGGCAGGGGGCGAATAGCCCCTCCCCTCCCCCGACACGACGGGCGGCCATTCGGCCGCCCTTTTTTTGTGGACACTGCCACTCCGTAACCCTACTATCATTAGGGATAATATTGCGGAGATTGCATGGCGGCGAAGCTCTTCAATCGAGTGGCGTCGTTGCGCCGCGCGGCAGGGATGACACAGGCCGAGCTGGGGCGGGCCGTTGGTGTTACGCCCGAGACGATCGGCGCGATCGAGAACGGCCGCCAGGACGCGACACTACTCACGGCGCTTCGCATGGCCGCTGTCTTGCGAGCGCCAGTGCCGAACATCTTCCGGGAGCAGCCGTTCCCGAAGTTGGTCGGCTCCAACGGGGGCGAGAGCCAACCAACGTAGGAGGCTGCGAATGCCCAAGGAACCTGTACCGCTCGACGAGCTGCCGCTTGAGGTGCTGGCGCTCGAGCGAGACATGCCTGGTTTATCTGTTGAGCGGTCGAGCACTTGGCAGCGCCTGCGCGCCGCAGCCCGCAAGCTCGCCGATATGATCGGCGCCGGCGCGCGGATCGCTCGCTTAACCGCTATCGTGATCGTGGGCCTGCTGGCGCTCGCCATCGGGCTCGTTCTGCTGGCGCTTTTCATTGCGCTCTTCATTCTGCTGTCACGCGCCGTTGGTGTCCTCGAGGCGATTGCCTGCGTCGGCGGCATTGCTCTCGTCTGCGCGCTGCTACCGAATAGGCGCGGCGGGGCCATTGTTCACGCTGAGGGCGGTGCAGGCTTCGCGCCAGGCGATGAATTTTCGAATACGCGCATGATCCTCGGCACCGACTTTTCGCCGGCAGGCCAGGATCGTCACGAACGCTACTGGAATCACTGACGCCTCGCGGCGGGGAGACGAATTATGCGAACGATCGTAGTCACGAACGAGCGGGGAGGGATCGGTAAGACCACCCTTACTTGCCACATCGCTTGGCACCTGGCCGAGCAAGGCAAGCGCGTGGTGGTGCTGGACCTCGACAAGCAGTGCCACAGTGCAGGGATGCTGGCGGCCGAGTTCGAGCAGCTCGGGCCGATTCAATCCATCCTCGACTTCGAGCCCGACGACGAGCCGCCGGCGCTCGCTTGCTTCAAAAACACTCGGCAGGTTGTGGAGCTGACCACGGACGGCCCGCAGCAGCGTCAGCATATAGCCAGCTACGTCCGCGCCATTCGCGCCGGCCTTGCGCAGCACTACGATTATTGCGTCATCGACACGGCGCCGGCGTGGGATGGCCGGAATCTTATGGCGCTGATTGCGTCCGATTACGTCGCGGTGCCGCTGGACCCTGACAAGACCGCCCGACAGTCGCTCAGCGAAATTTCGCAGAGCATGCACCTTGCGAACAAAGTGCGAGGGGAGGGCAATCCCGCCCGTTTCGGCATCGTGTTCAACCGCGTTCAGGCAACGAGCGAGATTTCGCGGCAGCTCATGGACCGGATCACCCAGGCACTTCCCGCCAACGTCATCCCGCACACAATTCCGCATCGAGAGCATGTCCGCGAGGCAGCCTTGCTTGAGGTGCCGGTTTGGCGGCTCGCAAAAGACACGCGGCGTAGTGCGCCGATCGTGCGCGAGGTTGTGTCCTACATTGTCGATCAAGCCGAGAAGGAAGCCGCATGACCAAGGCAGCAGCTAAGCCGGTGAAGAAGAAGCTCGCCGACTTCAACATGGACGCTATGGATTTTTCAGCGGTCCCGGCAAACAGCGAATTCAAGGCAGCGGGTCGCTTCCAGCGCTTGCCGATCGCCGACATTGACCCCGACCCGTCGCAGGTCCGCACGGAGTTCGATCAGGCCGAGATTGAGGCGCTGGCAGCGACGATTGCACAGCGCGGCCTTCTGCAGCCGATCACGGTTTCGCCGACTCCCAACGGCCGTTACGTCATCCGCTATGGCGAACGGCGCTGGCGAGCGTGCAAGCATCTTGGACTCGACGCGATTGACGTCGTGCTGGACCAAGGCGAGGCCGAGCGCGACGTTGGCATTGACCAGTTCCTTGAGAACGAACAGCGCCAGAACCTAAACCTTGAGGACCGGGTGCGCTTTATAGCGGCACGTGTGGGCGATGATCTTTCGACGAAGGATCTATCCGAACGCATTGGCAAGCCGCATTCGGAAGTGAAGCGGCTCTATTCGCTTCGCACGCTGCCGGACGACATTCTTAAGGCGATGAAGGATTGCGCCACGCGCGCCGCCGCGGCCGTGAACCAGGCAGTCAAGATCGACGGCGATCGGACGCGGGCTTGGCTTTCCGAGAACGCGAACCCGAGCGTCGTCCAGGCCGAGCAGTTCCTTGCTTCGTTGCAGCCCGATCGCGTCGAGCGAGAGGGGAGGGTGGCCGACGAAGAGCCGACCGCTCGCAACATCGATGGCAGCGCGGGGGCCGAAGATGCAGCGGCCGAAGAACCGGTGTCGGAAGCGAACGGCAAACCGCTCGCCGAGGTCTACGCAACGAAAGAGGGGAGGGCACCCCGTCAGCCGAAGGAGCCCGACAGCGCGCCGGCGATTATCATTCAGGGCCGCCGAGGCGTCATTGTCAGCGGTCAGGTTTCAGTCCGCTTCGATGGTGAAAGCGAGCCTCAAAACTTCGAGTTCTAAACGCGATTTCACCATCAACGTTCAACCTGGTGCATTTTTGAAGCGGTGGCACATGCCACCGCTTTTTCTTTGCATGGGGGGTAGGTACATTGAAGGCAGGATAAGCCTTGCGGCGGCTTTTGTAGACCGCTAGGCTCGCAACTATCGTTTCGAGCTACGCGGTTGGAGATACCTACCCCCCATGCAAACGCTCAGCTTCAAGATCGAGCGTGACAAGATTGCGCAGCTCGACACGCTGGCGGAAGGAAGGGGAGGGCGTGGCCCATTCATGCGGCAGCTCGTCGACGCCGTGCTGCGACAGGCGGGCGCGGAGGTAAGCAATGCGCCAGTGCCGGAGCGCGAGAGCGCAGCGCATCGTCTCTACCTTCGGCCGACCCAAATGGAGCTGGCGGTTATTCGCCACCGTGCCCACGAGCGGCGTATGTCGCCGGCGACATGGGCAATGGCCCTTGTGCGCCGGCACCTGGGCATTGCTGCGCCTGTTGACCACGAGTTGCGCGAAGAGCTGTTGAACTGCCGTCAGGCGCTCCAACGCATCGGCATCAACGTCAATCAGATCGCACGGGCCGCGAACAAGATGGCGCTCGCCGATAACGCGGCTGAGATTGCCGAAGAGCTGCACGCCGTCAACGAGCTTCGCGGCGCGATCGGAGCGGCCGTTGAAGGCATCGGCGCCGCAACCAAGGGCGACCTGTCCTATTGGGAGGTTCCCGGTGAGCGACTTTGATTCCAGCTTCGAGGGGCGCTCGCTGGCGCAGCTCTTTCGGCCTCGCATGGTGTCGGACCCGAATGCCAAGGGCCTGGACCGGCTTCTTCGGCCGAGCGGCCCACGTCGGCCGAGTGGGCTAGGCGCGAAGGCGCGGCTTGGTCGCGTGGTCAGCCGTGCCCCGGAGGTCATGGTGAAAGTCACTGGACGGCCGAAGGGCAAGAACCACGTTGCCGCACACTTCGATTATATCGGCCGCAAGGGCGAACTGGCGCTTGAGCGGCGAGGGGGTGACATTCTTGCCGATCGCGAGACCCGCAACGAGGTCGCCGGCATGTGGGGTGATCCCGTGTATTGGCGGGACAATGCCACCACGGCCGCCGTCAGCATGATCTTTTCGATGCCCCAGGGCACAGATCCCGCCAAGGTCCTAGCGTCCGTTCGAGCCGTCGCACAGACGGAGATCGAAGACGAATGGGATTACGTCATGGCGCTGCACACCGATACACCTAGGCCGCACGTGCATTTGGCGGTTGCGGCGCGCGGAGACACCGGGCGGCGCTTCAATCCGCGTCCGCATACCTTGCACCACTTCCGGGAGCGCTTTGCCGAAGAGTTGCGCGCCAGGGGTGTGACGGCCGAGGCTACGCCGCGGGCCGCACGCGGCATCGGGCGCGCTGGACAAAGCATGGCACTCCATCAAATGCGGCAGCGCTTGAGGGCCGGGACTGCGATGCAGCCCCGTGCCAACCGCCAGTTCCGCGCGGCCGTTATTGACGACCATCAGCGCAAGACTCCGCCCCCGCCGTTCGTGAAGCGCAGTCAAGACTCCTGGGCCGAAGCTCGCCGCATCTATCTCGCCGCGGCCGACCAACTCGCCGGCAGTGGCGATCCGGACGACCGCAAGCTGGCCGATCAGGTGCGCGCGTTCGTGAGGGGAGGGCGAACCCCCACCGCTCATGAGCAGGCGCTTGCGGCGATCGAGCGAAGCGGCGAGCGCCAGCGTCAGCCGGAACGGCGGCCGAAGCCTCCAGATCGAACACGCTAGGCCGGTGGCACGTGCCACCGGCTATGCTGCGCGTCGAAGGCGGCAGCAGCCGAGCGGATTGTGGCGGGCAATGACTCTGGCTTGCCGCTAGGCGATGATACAAGCGATTTCGTTGGAGAACGCGTGAGGGCGCATGTGCAACCACTATAGGCTTCAGGCTGATTACGAACGTTTGATGCGCGGAATCCCTGGCCTCCATGAAGCGGCGGACGGCCTAACGGCAGGGATCGAACCCGAGCAGATCGACGTCTGGCCTACGCGGCCCAACGCGACGGAATTGGAGGCGGTGAAGTATCCCGGAACCGTCGTTCGCTGGGAAGGCGATCGGCAGGTTATCGATCGAATGGCCTGGGGCATTGTGACGACGATCAAGGGAGCGCGGGACCAGCCATTGAAGAAGGCGGTCACCAATGTTCGGAATCTCGCGAGTCCGCTCTGGAAAGGAACTCTCGCATCGCGTTCCCAACGATGCCTGGTTCCCTTCTCGCGCTTCGCAGAGCCGAAAATCGGAGAGGGGCGGGCCGAACATTGGTTCAGCGTCTCTGCGCGCCCTACGGCCTGTTTCGCGGGTATTTGGCGCGTATCCGAAGGCTTGCCGCGCTTCGCCTTCCTGACATGCGCCCCCAATCCGCTGGTCGCGCCGTTGCACCCGAAGGCGATGCCAGTGATCTTGCACGAGGACGATTATGACAGATGGATGGAAGGCGCCGATGCGGCCGAGCTGGCGCAGCCCTTTCCATCGCAACTAATGACGCTGGAAACCTAGTCGCGCGAGTGGTGGCACGTGCCACCGCTAAGCGTGACACCGGCGCACCGCAAGCTAGCGCAAGTAGAACTCTACCGGGATAGTCAGCTCGAGAACATCCGGCCTGTCGTCGGGAATCGCCGGCAGCGGCTGCGCACGTTTGAGAGTATCGAGCGCCGCCTGATCGAGCCCGTAATGGCCGGATTTTCGCGCTACGGACGCAGACAGAACCTGGCCGGCACGATTCATCGTAAAACGGATGTAGGTTGTGCCTTCCTGCCGCGAAGCGCGCGCACGCGCGGGGTACCGGCGAAATTGTTCGAGATGGGCGAGCAGCAAGGCCTCCCAATCCGGCGTGGCATTGTTGGACACCTGGCTTGCCGCGGGCGCCGTGATCCTTCGCGGTGCGGTGGTCTCCGGCACAACAGGGCCGGGGTCGACGATGTCAATGGGCGGGCGCGGCGGCGCGCTTGGAATACTGGGCCGGGGAAGTTGTACCAATGGCGGCGGCATCAGCGTGTCCGGAACCGGCTCAGGCTTCTTCTCTTGGCGCTCGACTTGTTCCGGGCCCGGGGCCACTTCGCGGACCGGCTCGGGGGGTGATGCGGTCGGCTGCAGATCGACGACTACCAGCGGCGGTGACGACTGCGTGACGGAGGGAGGGGTGACTATCCGCCAGGTGACAAGCGCCGCCGCGAGGATGAGCGCCGTGATCAGACCAGTTCCAAGCAGACCGAACAGGCGTGTGCGCCAGCTCGTTGGCTGGTCGCAATAGCGACCGCCGTGCGCCCATGGCGTCTTATCGGCCATCGGAGATCTAGCCGTTCGATCGTCATTGCGGTGCATCGTGACGACGTCGCCGGAGAAGGCTCCGCTGTCATAATCCTCAGCGTCGAGACGTTCATCCAATCGGGCGTATCTCATCGGCTGTCCCTCGGTAACGGGCGGCTTAGAATCCAGGCGCAGCTCGCAAGCATGATCGTGGCGACGGCCATCGCTGCGATCGCGCCGGGACGCGCCATCCACCAGAATACGAGATAGCCGATCGTCATGCCGATGCAGGCGGCAAGCTTCGCCTCGCCCGGCACCGCGCCTTCGTTCCGCCAAGCGCGAAGGCTGGGGCCGAAGCGAGGGTGTTGCAGTAGCCAGGTCTCGAGGCGCGGCGAGGATCGAGCGAAGCAACCCGCCGCCAGGATCATGAATATCGTCGTCGGCATCAGGGGCACCACCGCACCGATGAATCCCAGGACGATGCAGATGAAGCCGAGCAGCAGCCATCCCGTGCGGACCATACGGCCGCCGCGGACCAGCTTGTCGGCCGACGATTCAGCCAAGGTGCGCATCGATATGATTAAGGACGCGCACGAAGGCCGCGATAGCCCCGTCAGTGACGCGGCCATCTTCGGCCGCGTTCAGGGCCACACTGTCGAGCGCGCTGGTGAAGGTGCGCCAGTGCTGCGCCGGTCCTTCAGGCGCGGGAGCAAGATGCCGTGCGCCGTGATGATCCGACAAACCGAGCTTGGCCGCTTCCTTGCGGAGCAGGGCCGCGCCCATGTTCGAGCCTTCCACGACGTAGAGCCACCCGAGCGCGGTGGGCACATCCAGTGTGCCGTCCGGCGCGAAGTTGGGGGTGGCCGCTATTGGTGGCTCAGTCTGCAGGTCGGCGAGGTCCGCAGTCACGAGCGGCAGGCGCTGGCGCGATCTCAAGTCCGGGATCAGTGCCTGCAGCCGTGCATCCTCGTAAAGCGCGGCTACGTCGCGGTGGAAGCGATACTGGACCGCCAGAAATCTCTTGTAGCCGTCGAGGTCTTCGAAGGAGGCAGCCGACATGATCGAACGATCAACCCCCTCGTGAACATCATGAGTAAGCGCCTTGAGCCGCTTCGCGCGGCTTGTGGGCGCATCGGCGATGGTCGCGGTCATTGGCATGTCGCTCCTGTTCAGTGGTGATGATGGGTGCCGCGCGCTGTTAGAAGGCATGGCTGAGCCTCAGGCTGGCGGTGGTGCGGTCGTAGGAATAGAGCCAGTCGATGTTGCTCTTGATGCGGTTGTGCTGGACCACGAGTTCGGGCACGAGGCCGGCGAATTTCAGTGCGGGGACGCGCGCAATCGCGGTGGCATTGAACTGATCGTCCTCGCGCTGCGCCTCGAAGAGTTCGCTGTAGGCGCGGTATTTGCGATGCCGGTACGAGCCCAGCAGGAGAAGGCTCGCACGCTCGCCAAATGCCTTGTTGACCCCGACGCGAACGCCAAGCTGGCGGTAGGAATCAACCGGATCGTCGGTATCTTTTGCCGCGAAATCCGGGCCTCCGAACAACGTCCAGCTCGAGGACAGCGAATACCATCCCGTAAGATTGATATCCGCCAGAGGGCCGCTCTGCGCATCGTAGGCCTTCAGCCGATAGCGAAAATCTCGGTAGTTGCCCTCAAGCCGGAGCATCGCGCGGGGCGAAACGGAATACGTCCATTCCGCGTTCACGCCGGGAGCATCGTAAAGCACGGATGATCCGAGCGAGCCGAGCTCGAACGACGGGGATAACGAGGCGTTGTGCCGCGCGGTCTGGTGTTGGTATCCGATCCGCGCGATCGCCGTGACCTGCGAATAGTCGTGATGGTCGGGGTAGACGTCGCCGAACAATAGGCCACGGACTCTGATGCCGTGATGACCGCCGAGCGGTACATCGCGCCCCAGCGTGGCCTCAAAATTGATGCCTGCCGCCTTGATCGGGTCGGGCACCTTGCGGTCGAAGAGGCATGTTCCGTCGTCGGCTTCCAGCAGACAGGTGTAGCTTGCCGAGGACTGGTTCAGATTGGTGCTGTAGCTCGGCCCGATGGCGATGGTGCCTTGCCAACCGCGCCTGCGCTTCAGCGCGTTCAGAAATGCGTCCACTGTGCGCCGCACGCCGGCGGCCTTGTCCCCTTCCTCGGCCAGAAGTGCGCGCGCGCTTTCGAAGGCGCGGCGTGCCTCCCGGTCCTTGCGATTTTCAAACAGGACGCGTGAGAGTTCGAGCTGACCAAGAAGGAAGCCTGGCTGCAGCGTCAGCAGCTCGCGGTAGTGCTGTTCTGCAACGCCCAGGTCGCCGCCTTGTCGCGCGAGGCCCCCTTTTGCGTAATGGACAAGCATGGGATCGTGATCGGGGAAGCGCTCATAGGCGGCGAGGAAGCGGCGAGCGTCCTGCCATTGCTGGCGCTCGACAGAGATGTAGAGCGCCTTGCCCATGTCATGGACATTGTCGTCGACGGCGTAGGTCTGGCCGTCGATCTCGAGCGAGGTTGGCGGGCCGAAAGGATCGGCGTCCTCCAACAGCTCGGTTTCGGTGTCGCGTTTCTGCCGCTCAATCTGTTGATCGAGGCGGATGCGCGTATCCTGATCGGTCGTCGCTTGGCCTGAGGCGGTAGTGGGAGCGGCCATTGCGCCGAGGCACAGGAACGCGCCCCCAACGCTCTGTGCGAGGCGGATTTGCCATGCTGATGCGTACATGATCGATCTAGGGGGCAATCGCGGCGCTCATTCCGAAGCTTGAAAGGAGGGGCCAGAGCCGGAGGGAAATTGCGGCTCTGGCCCCAGTCATTCAGGGACGATCAGTTCTTCGTGCCGCCGAATGCCGTATTGAGCTGGCGGTTGCCGGTGAACGTAGCGATGCCGGCGAGCGCCGCGGCATTGCTGCCGAAGAATGTGCCCGTGACATTGCCGCCCGTAACGGTTCCGCCAGATGTCGTGGCGCTGGCGGTTCCGCTCCCGGTGAAGTTCGCACCCGAGATCGTGGTGGTGCCGGTGTTCACGGTGAGGCCGCCCCCGGTGAGGCTACCGCTCAACGTACCGCCGCCGCTGCCGTTGAACGTCGCGTTGAACGTACCGCTGAGAAGGCCGCGGGTCGTGTAGTCGCTGATGCCGTTGACCGAGTAGGTCGCGGAGTGTGCACTCGGTGCGACGGTGGTCGCATTGCTGCCGGCATAATAGACGGTATGATTGCCGGTGGTAGCGCTTCCGTTGTTCGACCATTCACCGAACCAAACCTGGTTCGAGCCGACGCGCGCAAAGCTGAAGTAGCCTTGGTCGGGGTGCTGTGGGTTTTGTGCGGGAGTGATAGTCGTCACCCCGCCCACGGGCGGCACAAAGACCTGCAGCGTCTGGAAGTCAGCTTTCTGACTTCCGGTGGAGCTGCCGGGGAAGCCGATGCCGGGCCGGCCGGGGACATGCGGCGGCGGCGCATTGCTCGCACCGACTTCTACATTGCTCGTGTCGCTCGACGCGCCCACGACCTGGGCGTGCGCGCTGCTGGCCAGCGTCGCGGATGCCAGCAAAGCGGCGGCCGCCAATTTGAGATGTACATTTCTCATGCTACTTCTCCTACTCGTTGGAGCGCCTGACCATTCAGGCGCCTTCATCCAGGGTCGCCGCCAGCGCCACGGTTCGTCGAAGGATTGCTTGGCGTGGTGGCGGCCCTGAATCTCGTGCATCAGAATCGTCCCGTGAGGCTGAGCCGAACGGTCCGGCCAGGAGCCGGATTGAGCGAGCGCGTCAGCGGGTCGAGATAGAAGCGATCGGTGAGGTTCGTCCCGACGAGTTCGGCGGTGAAGCGCTCATCGAGGCGGAATTTCACAAAGGCATCGAAGGTGAGAATTTCGCCCCAGCTATAGGGGATGTTCAGTCCGATTCCGCCGATGCGCTCTTCAACGAAGCTGTCGAACGAAGGGTTGTCGTATTCGCTGTACCAGACCACGCGCCCGCCCACCTCAAGGCGGCGGTCAAGGAAGCGGCCGCCGGCAGTGAGGTTGACCGACGTTTCGGGGGTTGCCTGCGTCAGCAAGTAGCTTCGAACGAAGCCATACTTGACGCAGTCCGGCACGCGGCCCTGGCTAGGATCGGCCAACACCGCAACACTCTCGTCGCAGACCTCGTTCTTGGTCATATGGGCGGCGCCGAGATCGGCGAAGAAGCGGCCGTTGTCGAAGCGGGCCTGCAGTTCGAAGCCGGCGATTACCTGCCGGTCGATGTTGGTGAACATGAGCTGGTTGTCGCGCTCGATCACATTCCGAGTGGTGTTGTGATACCAGCTCAGCTTGAGGTCGGCGTGCTGGTCCTCGCCGCCAAGCCTGAATAGCGGGCGCAGGTCCTGTATCCATGCGAGCTCCCACGACTGCACGCGCTCGGGCTTCAGATCCTCGAGCGGATTGAGCGAAGCGGAAAAGCCCACCGTGCTCTCGAACATGCTCGGGAAGCGCCAGGCTTTCGCATAGCGTGCGTAGATCCGGCTCGTGTCGGTCAGATAGGCCGTTGCCGAGATCGAGGGCGCCCAGCCATCGCCCGACATTCGCTTCGCTTCGGTTACGTAGACGAAGTCGCTGTTTGACGTGGTGGCTGTGCACCAACCGGTGAAATTCGCCACCGTGCTGGTAAAGCCGTTGAGACAGATGTTGCCGGAACGCCGGAAATTTCCGTTGGCATCCGGTTCCCAGACTGGACCCGCTATGGTGCGCTCCAGGCCGTCTTCCATGACGCGATAGAAGGTGTTGTAGCTTGTCTGTATGACCCTGAGTATCGAACCGTCATTTCGCTCGAGCAGCTCGGGCAGAAAATCGTCCTTTGCCCAATAGCCGGAGTAGGTGAGCCCGGCGTTCAGCTTGAGGAAGCTGACAGGCCGCCATTCCCCACTCAGATTGAGCGAGTATTCCTCGCGCCGTCCGGCGCGGGGGTACTGGCGAAAGCCGTTGGCGATCGCGGTGGAATACTCGTCGTCCGAGCGCAGCTTCTCGTGCTGCCAGTGGCCTTCCAGAACGACGTCGAGCGTCGAGGACAGCTTGAACAGGTTGCTGGCGTTGACGCCAATCCGATTGTTGCGTGCGTTCGTGAGGGCGCTGTTGATGATGATCGGATCATCGTAGGCGGCGGAATTGGGGAAGCCCCCCGCCGTGTAGGTATCGCTGACGCTGTGGGTTCCCCAAAGCCTCGCCTGGAGGTCGATCCACGGGCTGTCCGGCTGCCATTTGTATTCTGCATTATAGGCCTGGATGTGGACCTTGCTTTCCGGCCATTGGATGTTGCCGAAGCCGGTGGCATTCATGATCCGCGAGGGCATCACCTCGCCGTAGCTTGATCGGCTGTCGCGAAAGCCGAGCTGCAGCGCCTGATCGTCTGCGATGCGCCAGGTGCCCTTGAGCAGGAAGGATTCCAGCTCGCTCGAGGTGTTCGGTACTTCGTAGCCCGGCTCGTGAAAGAGGCCGATCACCCGGACATAGTTCTCGGCGCGAATGGCCCCGAACGCAGGTAGGCGGTCCTCCTGCTGGTAGTAACCCGCGCCGTTCTTCCCGGAGAAGTAGTTGCCGCGCTCGCGATAGGCATAGGCGCCGAAGAGATCGAAGTCGCCGATGCGCCCGGCGGCCGCGAGCCGGATGGCCCGGTCACCAAGCGAGAAGAATTCGTTGTCGTCCGGCGAGCGTAGCGTGACCCTCAAGGAAGGGTCGCCGTAGGGGAACATCGGCAACGCAATGCCGCCGCCATTGTCCAGAAAGCCCGGGACGTCGCGATAGTCCTGCCCGGTGAGCAAGGTCGGCCAGCGCGGCTTGGTGGAGTTGTTGCCGCCCTCCAGGCGCAACTCAATGCCGAAGGTCTCACCTGGCTTGAGAATATCGGCGGCGTCGAGCGTGTTGACGACGACGGCGCCGCCGATCGAGCTGTTGACCCCCCGAACCGACACCGGGCCCTTGAGCACTTCCACGCCGGCGATAAGGCTAGGGTCAATGTAGCTGCGGTTGGCGGCGCCATTGTAGCCGCGCCAGACCGTCAGGGCCTGCTCGGTTCCATCGATAATGACCGGAACGCGCCCCGGCCCCTGAATGCCGCGAATGCTGGGATCGAGCGCGCCGCTGTTGCGAGGATCGCCGCTGAATACGTTGACCATGCCCTTGAGGACATCGGAAGGTGTCACCCCCTTGTACCGCTCGACCTCTTCTTTGCCAGCGAAGGTGGACGAGAGATCGCGGTCGTAGACCTGGTCGTGCCGGAGCGCGTCACGCTGCGCCCCGGTCTCTCCGGCAGTTGTGGTCTCGCCCTCGACGCGAAGGGAATCCAGCGCGATCGAGCCGGAGGCGTCCTGATCGGCCGCGGCGGTCGACACCCGGCGAACGGAAACGATTCCATCGTCAATCCGCGCTACAAGGCCGGTGGCCGCCAACAGGCGGTCCAGTGCCTGCGAAGGCGTCATTGTCCCCCTGACGCCTTGCGCTGAAATCCCTCGGACCTGGCTCGCGTCGACGCTAACCTGCAGGCCCGATTGCCGCCCGAACTCAGTCAGCGCCTCGTCGACTGGTTGCGGCGCGATGTCGAACGGCCGCGCCTGTTCCGAAGCTGCGGCCGGCGCCTGCGCCTGTGCGGCCATTGGTACGCTCACCACCCCGAGCGCTGCCGAGGCGAGCAACGCGCTTGCCCCCCATCGGCGCTTTGTAGATCCCTTGAAGGTTCCCCCCGAATTCACGTATCGCGTTCCTCTTGCCGAAGTTCATGGCTCATTCTCCTTCGCTATTGCGAACGAGTCGCATAACCTCAACGAACCGGCGGCGGCGGATTCCGAAAAAAAGTGAACTAGGCTGGAAAATTCGCTCGCAGGCTAGCGGACCGTCACGATCCGCATCCACGGCGACACGTGTGTGACTGTCACGTTCTGCACGCGCACCAGCGCTTGCAGCGCGCGGTCGGGATCGCGCAAATCGTAGAGCCCACTGACATGGCGCGTCTCGAGGCCGGGCCCGCGCGCAAGGATATAGCCCTGGTACCAAGGGCGGAGGCGGTCGATGACGTGACCAATTGGCTGATCGTTGACGAACGCCACTCCCTCGCGCCAGCTCGCCACATGATCGGGCCGGATCTCGCCGCGGGCGGTTTCCCCGGCGTTGTCGACCGATACGGTCTGGCCCGCCGTCAATTCTATCCGTTCCGGCTGCGCGCCGCGAGGCGGCACAACTGCGACCCTGCCGCGCTGTACCGCGACCTCCGCTCCGGAATCGGTCTTGCGGACGGAAAAGGCGGTGCCGAGGACGGTGACGGTGCTTTCGCCCGTAGTGACCCTGAACGGCCGGCTCGCGTCGCGCACGACGTCGAACCAGGCTTCTCCACGAAGCAGGTCCAGGGTCCGCCCCTTTGCACTTTCTTCAAACGCGATGGCCGACCCCGGTGCCATGAATGCCGTGCTGCCGTCGTCGAGCTCGACCCTACGCAGTTCGCCCGTCCTGGTGATCTCGTCCGATTGGAGGTGCAGCGCCAAGTCAGGCACAACGGCCCAAGCGAGGCAGGCTGCCAGCGCGGCGGACGCCAGCGCCGTGACGGGCGATAGGCTCCGGAGGCGACCGGGCAGAGCCAATATTGCCGACATGACGGGTCCGGTCCGGGCCACCGGGCCAGCGGCCGTCATCAGGCGCGAAACGCGCTCCGTTTCCTCCCAGGCTTCGAGATGAGCGGGGCTGGTGGCGAGCCAGTCCATGAATTCCAACTGCAGCGCGGCGTTGTCCGGCTCGTCCTCTAGCTGGATCAGCCAAGCGCTCGCTTGACGACTGAGATTGTCGTGCCCTCGATCCGCCTCAGTTCCTCCGCGCATGCCCTGTTCCATAGTTCGCTGATCGCTGGCGCTCGACGAGCGCATTTCCATCGCTTTACGCATTCAACGAACGGGAGGACCACAATTCCGGGAATTTCTGCAATCGATCACTCGCCGCGGCGCAGCGCCAGCTTGCAGAACTCAACGGCATCGATCACCAGCGAGTGCGCCAGGCTTCTGGAAATGCCTAACTCGGCCGCGATCTCGATCAGCTTCATTTCCTCGAAACGGTGCATTTCGAATGCGCGGCGCGTCCGCTCCGGCAGTTGCACCAGCGCGCGTCGGAGCGCGGCGAGCTCATCCTTCGCCTCGGCGCCGGCGTGTTGCGAAGGACGATCGCTCGGCACAAGAACCGCAGCGACTATATCCGCCGAGGCGAAAATCTGTGTCTCCCGCCCTTTGCGCCGTTGCCTGTCCAGGGCCAGGTTCTGGACGATCCGGAAGAGATAGCCGTTGGGTTCCTCTAGGATGCGCGCACTGGTGATCGAACGGAATCGTAGCCAGGCTTCCTGCACCACATCTTCCGCCTCGACGGTATCTCCCGTAATCCTCGTGGCGTAGCGTAATAGGTCTGCTTGCGCCGCAAGGAACACCTGTAGGGTATCCATCTTAGACACCCGGCGCTGCTCCAAATCTGCCATTGATAGTATCTAAGCCGAGTAGCACTTCCTTTATTGCGAACCAATCGCAAATGCGCGATTGTCACTGACCCCTCAGTTTGACGAGGATATGTCACAGCTCAAAGTAGTGCATTCTCGCAGCTTGGAGGCGGCGAAAGCGAAACTGCCGTGCAGTGGGTTAGGAGTCGAGAATGAAGTTCTTCTCAGTGGCCTGCGCCTTAGCGGCCGTCACCACGGCGCTTGGCGGGTGTGCCGTGGCGGATACCCCGACGAGTTTGCCAGAGCCCAATGTGGTTATGGCCGCAAACCCGCCGCCGCCTTTCACCTACTGGGCTCCAGTAGGATCGACGATCCGCAACCATCCTCGCGAGGCGGATATTTGGATCGCGGAAGTCGATGGTCGCCCGGCGGAGTATTATTTTGGCGATCAATGCCACGCGTCTCAATATCAGCGCTTTGTCGGACAGCATTTAGACGCCTTGCCGGAGAAGCCGGCCAACGCGATATGGCGGACCGCTTGTGCGACCTGCGCTGTAACATCTGACCTTCAGCGCAAGCGCATGAACATTGCCTATGAGGACGACACGCGCGAAATCACGGCGATTTCCTGCGGATGAGACAACTACAGGCCGGAGCAATTCAATCGCATTTCCGCCCGATGCCGACCGTCATGGAGCCATCCATGCTGGTAACGGGGCGCGAAACAGCGCGGCAGTTCTTCCCTTTGGCGGGTGGACGAAGCGCCTGGCGCTCTTCGGCCGTCATGCACACCTGCTCACGAAGCCATTGATCGGCGAAAGCTTGCCCGTCGAGGCGAACCCGGCGTCGATAGCGCGACTGGTAACGGGACTTCTCGGCCGGCGATAGGGATTCGAATGTGCAGGCTCGCGTTTCCTGCGCCGGCGCTGGTTCCTGTGCGGCAAGGGGCGAGGCCGCCAAACCGCTGGCAGCAAGTGCGGCAAAGGCGGCAAGGTAAAATTCGGTGCGCATCGAGGCCTCCTATCTTAACAAATGTTTTCCTGAACCGAGCAGGCCGGTGGCACGTGCCACCGATCTGCCACGGTCATCGAGTGCGCGATGGGGAGCGCTCGGGTTGCCGGAGGACGGTATTCTCACGCGTCAGGCGCTCCGCTTCATTCTGGCGCTGTTGCTGCTGGAAACGAGCCGCTTGGACCGATGAGCCCGATTCAAGGCGCTTTGCGACCGCTTCCTTGACCTTCTCAATGAAGCGATCCCGATCCTTCTGCTCCGGGAACCGCGTGCGCGCCTCGATCGAGGCGGCCAGCACGTGCGACTGTGCGGCCTGGAATTGCGGATTGGCCGCATTTTCGCGATGCGAGTTGCGCCGAAACTGATCGGCCGCCGTGCGGGCTTCCGAAGGGTCTTTCTTTGCCATGCTCGCTGCCTTCGCTGGATCTTGTGCCTCGCGGGCCTTGTCCCTCGCCGCCAAGCGCTCGCCTTCGAGCTTGAGTTGAGGGGTGGGCTTGTAGCCTGTGACCTCGAGCCCGGCCCGTGATGCTTCGAGGTAGACCGCCTTCTTGAAATCGTCGCTCCCGTTTACGCGGATTGTTTGCCAGCCATTATGCTTGGCGATCGCCACCGCATCGCCGATGGCGTGGTCCTTGTTGATGCGAATGCCATCTTTTCCCTTGAGGGAAAGGTCTGGCCTGTCGTCCCGGCCGCTTCTGAAAAGCTCGCCGCCAACACGCAGATATTTCCGCTCGAGCTGGGCAGGCAACGTGAGGTCGGCTGCCTCGCCCTCTTTTCGCCGGCGGTTCAGTTCGTCGTCGTTATTCTGTTGCGACGGCACGCCTTCGAGCGATGGACGGTTGCGGGGGCCTTCGAGATCATCACGCGATTTGTCGCGGGGTGAAGCTGGCGAGCGATGCCGACGCTCTGGTTCTGGCTCAGAGGAGTCCACAACTGTTTCGTATTTGCCTCGCCTGCTGTTATAAACCTTGCGGACGGGGGCCGCGCGTTCTGGCGGTTTCGGCCAGGCATCAACATCCGCTTGGGCAGCGCGCTCGCGAGCGCCTAGATCATGTTCGCTGGTGCCTTGGCGCAATGCCCTGTCATATTCCCGAACGGCGGCGCTATAGAACGATTTGACAGGTGTGGAGCCGTCATTCTCCCAGCTCGTTGAGACGAGGGGCACACTGGCGGAGCCAGTCTTCATTGTCACTGCCTCAGCTCGCGAGTTTCCGACCAGGGCCCTCATAGCCGCTGGGAAGCTGGGAAACGATTGCGACTGGCCAATGCCAGCGACCTCGTAAGTGCGATCCACCTTATCGGGAGTGGTGTCATCAGCGGCCATAATCTTCTCCCTCGCTTAAGACCAACTCCCGGCGCCGATTGTCCGCTTCCTCCTTCGAGGGATCGGGACCGAGAATGTCGTCAAAGTCGATGTCATCGAACGCGAAGCCGCTCTTGACCGTCAGGCCAGGCATGTCGCGTTCGAGCGCCAGCACGTCGACCGGCAAGTCTTGAATCTGATCGGGAGCCAGGTTGTCGCAATCATTGAAGCTGGCAAGCGCTTCATCGCTCAAATCATCGAGCACAGCGAGCGGGGCCGGGGGCGTAGGCAGGGCCTGCACTTCCGGCGCCGGCAGCACCCGGCTCTTGAACACCTTGTCCCGATAATACCTGATTTTCTCGCCGCGAACGACGGGAATGCCGCCGCGGATCACGAGCAAATCGGAATCCGGCATTTGCATCAACTCTTGCGGCAGCATCAGCGCGCGGCGCTGTTCCGAGATCGTCTTGCTCCGATTGGCGAGCATCCCGTGAATCGTGAGTGAGCGGCTTTCCTGGTTCTGCCCGTGAAAGCCGAGCCGTTCCGACAGCTCTTTCGCTACCCGCAGCTCCTTCGGCGTGAAGGCAATTTCCACGCCGCAGTTCGCAACAATCTCGTCTGCTCCGTGCTCGCCGTAGACCTGGCGGAGCTGCGAGCGCGATTGAATCACCGGAAGAAGGCGCATCCCGTAGCCGGCGACATAGGAGAACGCATTGGCGATCACCTGGGCGCGGCCGAGGCGCGCAAATTCGTCGAGGATGACCAGCACATTCAGCTTCTCATCCTCGCCGGGGAGCTGTCGGGTATTGAGATCGACGAGCTGCTGAAAGAACAGGTTGTAGAGCGGCGCTACCCGGTCGAGTTCATCCGGCGAGACGCCGAGATAGATCGAGGTCGGCCGACGACGCAGATCGGAGAGCGAGAAATCGCTTTCGGCCGTCGCGCGGTCGACAACCGGATTGATCCAGAGGTTGAGCTTGGCGGTGATGCTCTGGACAATGCCCGTGAACGTATTGTCGGCGCTCGACGTGAAATCCGACAGCGCCGCGCGGCAGCCGTCGGATAGCGCGCGATCGCGCGCTTCGCTGCCAAAAAACGCCTTCATGCCCGGCATCGTGATCGTGCGGTAGATCTCGCCAAACGTGAACGGCCGTTCCGGCTTTGCCGCGATCCACGCTCCCACACCGACAAAGCCGGTGCGGGCGGATTCGGTCCAGAAGGCTTCGCCCTTCTCTGGCGGAACATAGAGCATGGTGGCGATCTTCTGCAGCTCCACCAGCACTTCTATTGGGTTGCTTCGGTCGATGTAGCTCAGGGGGTTGTAGCGAGCCGTCCGGCCCGCCTTGTCGGTCGGATTGAACAGCACGACCTTTTGGCCGCCATCCTTCCGGAAGCGCGCCGTGGCGGCGAAGTTCTCTTGCTTCACATCGAGGACCACGACCGAGTCCTGCCACGACAGCAGATTCGGGATGACAACGCCAACCCCCTTGCCGCTTCGCGTCGGCGCCTCGAGCAAGACATGCTCAGTCCCGCCGAACAGGAGGAACCGTCCGCCAGCTCGGCCGAGCAGGATGCCGGATTTGGCGCGAAGCCCCGCCTTGGCAATCTCGCCCTCGCGCGCGAACCGCGCAGTTCCGTGAAGGTCCTTTTTCGGCCGCAAGACCATGACGAGCCCCAGGGCCGTAAGCGGCACTGACACGACCGCCGCCAGGCCGAGCGCATCCCTCACAACCGGATCGTGCCGGTAATACCAGTAGAAGCGCGGAAGGTTCAGCGGATCGTATGCCCCCATCGGCAATTGGAGAATGAACCAGGCCACCGTTCCCGTCACGAGCGCGACGAACAGCAGGGCGACGGGAAGTGCGACAAGCGCTTTCGTTCGTGCGCTAGAGCCTGTTCTGAGGGTCAAAATAAATCTCCGTGACGCGGAATCGCCCGTCGATCTTCTTGGTCTGCACAACCACGTCCACGAGCAGTTTTAGGAGGCTCCGGATATCGTCCCGGGCGAGATCCGCGCCGCCTTCGCTTTCCTTCACGAGCAGCGTCAGTTGCTCAAACGCCAGCTCGGCCGAGTCAGCGTGAATCGTTGTGATCGAGCCAGGATGGCCCGAGTTGACGTTCCGCAGGTAGAAGAATGCCGTCCCGTCGCGCAGCTCTTGCAACAGGATGCGGTCAGGCCGCATTCGCAGCGCTGATTCCAGCAGGTCCTTCGCCGTGATTTTGGCGGTGCCCTGCCGATCCTTGGCATAGAGCAGATGCACCACATTGCGGTGCGGCACCACCAGCTCCCGCGTGTCCTCGATCGTCAAAAGCCGCTCATGCGGCGGGATGAGCTGAATGAGGCCCTTCGATAACGTCGTTTTACCCGAGCCCGTTGCGCCGGAAATGAGGATGTTCTTGCGGCTCTCGACGGCCAGCTTGAAGAAATCGACGTGCTGGCCTTCTGCCAGCAGTTCGCTCAGCTTTTCGTCAACGGGCGATACCCGGCGCGTTACGATTTGCGTCTCGCTGAACAGGCCGCCGCGCTCGAAATCCTCCATCGTCAGCGTCACCGACGAGGGCTTGCGGATCGTGATTGAAACCGTGCCCGCCGGAACGGCGGGCGGCACCACGAGCTGGACACGCTCGCCCGTAGGGAGGATCGTGGAGCAGATCGGCGCAGCCTGGCTAATGTCCTGATGCGTGAACGCCGCGGAGGCGCGAGCCAGCGACAGAAGCGATTTCTCGTCCAAGCCGGCGAGCTCTTCCCATGTCCAGCCTTCCCCGGTCTCAATCGCCGCTTCGTGCGGGCGATTGATAACGACTTCCGTTACGTCCTCGCGGTCGAGCAGAGGGCGCAACGGAAGCAGCGCGTTTTCGAGGACGGCCGTATTGCTCATCGGCGCATCTGGAGCCCGTAAATGTCCGAGAAATCGAAATCTCGGGCTACCATAATGCCGACTTCTGCGCCTTGGTTGACCTTGAGCACCGGCTGAATTTGCGTCGTGTCGCGCAGGATCGTCTCGCTTGCGCGCGACGGCGCGCGGGTCGTCTCGTCTGCGTTCGTAACGGAGTCAGCCAGCACATCCATGCCGTCGTCGAGCGCGCTGAACAGCAGCGCCGCACCGAACCGCTCCCAAAAGTAGTTCTCCACGCCGCCAGCAATGCCGGCGCGGCCGAGCGCATCGCTCGCCGGCGAACCGACGTCGACCGCCACGCCGCGCGGCGTGACGGCGCGGTTCCACATCACGAAGAGCCGATAGCGGCCGCGCGAAATCCCGGCCTGGTATTCGCCGAGGACGCGTGTTCCCTTTTCCAGCAGCACGACCCGGCCATTGTCCGAGTAGACATCGCGCGGGATCACGCAGCTCGCATATCCGGGCTGACTTGAATCCATCGCTGTTTGCAGCACGCACGGAATGAACGTGCCGGCCAGAATCAGCATGTCCCGATTGCCAATCGAGCGGCCTGAGACGCGCGTAATCTCCGATGTGTTGCGAAGGTTATCGAGCGTGGTCCGACCGCCACCCGGGCGGCTGTCATCGCCTTGCGACATTGCGGGAGCGCCAAGGGCACTGCCCTGCGCGCCGCCTCCGGTGATACCCGAGAGTGCGCCGCCGATCCCGCCGCTATCGGTTCTTCCGCCGAAGGCCATGATACCGGCGCGGCGCTGCGCTTCGGCGATGATTTGCGCCTCTGACTTTTGCGGCCGCCCGTCAGTGGTGGCACGTGCCACCCCTGTTTGTTGTCCATCGAGAGCCGGGACTTCCACCGGAGCGTTCGGATCATTTGGCGCGTCCGCAAGCGTCGGTGCAATGATCGACGCGGGGTCATAATTCGCCAGCGCCCCCTGGTCCGGCTCTTCGGCTTGCTCGGCATCCTGCGTCGGATCGCCACGCATCGCGTCGATCGCGCCGAACCCAAGCACCAGGACGGCAGCGGCCACCGATGCGAGTACAATTGCCCGCTTGGAATCAATCCCTCGCCCGGGCAGCGCTGCAATCTTGGACTGGCGCTCGCCTTCGCGGTCGATTTCATCCGGATCGGGCACCGGCTCGCTCGCCAGCGGCCGATTTTCCACGGCCTCACCTTCCGAAATGATGTTCTCGCTTTCGCGGCCGTTTTCCGTTTCGTTCGCCATCGGCTTACTCCGTCGCGGTGGTGCGCTCGACCAGCTCGGAAGCTGTGTCGGTTTTCGGGTCCCGCCCGTAGTAGTTGGGCGACTGATTATGGATGCAGAGCACTTCGAGACCGCGGCGCAGCCGGATCGTTCTGTAGATTCCGTGCAGCACCACGTATTCGTCGCGAACGTCGAATGACGCGACGCCCTCCGATCCGTCCGGATTGACGACGAAGACCGCTGGCAGCTCCCGTTGGTTCGGGAACCGCATCACCGTGAACTGCCCATTGTCCGAGACTTCGGACGGCTGAATCGCCGTCGAGCCCTGGACCACGTAGTTGGTGTTTCGCGACCCTTCGAGCACGCCAATGTCGAGCGCGCTTTTCACCAGTCCCCGCTCCGCCGCCTCGAGCGCGGCGAGCTGCGCCGAGGCTTCCATTGCGCGCCGCTCCGCTGCTTCTTGTTCGGGGTAGCGGAAGATGACCGTGAAGAACCCCGTCCCCCGGTGCGTCGGGGTGAGCGCGAAACGATAGGTGCGCGGGCCGTAACGCGATCGCGTAATTACCGTGAGGTTCGTCGCGCCCGCCCTCTCGCGCGGCTTGACGAACAGCGAGCTAGCCGCCGGCGCCACTTCCCACGACACGCTATCTCCAAGGGCGACGTGCTCGACGGTTTCGCCATCGGAGAAACGGATCTCCGTCGCGATCCGGAACACCCCCGGAATTTCGAACACCTGCGCTTCGTTATAGACCGCCTCCCGAATGCGCGGATCATGCTGCGTCGGGTTGGGAATGTCCTCGGCGAAGGCCGGCGCTGAAACACCGGCGAGCGCGGCGGCCAGCACCCCGCGCGCGACAAACTTGCGGATCATGATTCTGGAACCTCCACGTCCGAGCGGTAGCTTTCGACTTTGTAGCCGAGCGGATTTTTGAAGCGGTCGGCCTCTTCGCTTGGCGTTCCGCCTACGCTGTATTTGATCGTCGCAACGGCATCCGTTGTCGTCGAAGTTGTCCCCGCGCGGGCTTCCTTCGTGAAATAGACCTGGGCAACATTGTCGCCGAGGAATGAAATGCGCTTGATTTCCACGAACACGTCCGTCCGATCGGCCAGCACATTTTGCGGGCTTAGCGGATTGTCCGTCTTGAAATATTGCGTCCAGCGCTCTTGTTCGGGGCGCGCCGACATGACCATGACATTGTCGAAGTATTCTTGCCGCGCGGCTCCGATCCAACCTTCGCGATAGCGAACATAGGTTGCGAGGAAATACTTCGCGACCGCCTCGTCATAGGTGATCGAGGCATCACCATGAAGGCCAGCGGTAATCTCCGCCTGGCCCGTGTTGCGGTCGACGCTGATGACGTAGGGCTGGACCGTCTTGAGCGGCGTGAGCATGGCCACCGCCGCCACGCCGGCCACGGCGAGCGCGCCGGCGACACCTGCTACGGCCCACGCGAGCTTCTTGGAGCGTTCGGCCGATCTTAGCCGATCCTGCTCCCAGCTCGCAGCATCAGCGAAATAGGTTTTCAGCTCATCCTTGGGGACACCAACAGCCATCGTCCAACCTCAACAGTTCGAGAGAATGGGCTGGCGCAGCGCGGCGCTCAGCCGAGGAACCTCGATTTGCCCCGAGGCGTCCGATTGTTCATCGCCGGGCGCGGCGGCTCCCTCTGCCCCCCGATCAGGCGGGAACACATCGACTTGCGCCGGCGGCCCCGATCCTTGCGACGACGGTTCGCTGCGCGCGCTCGGCAGCGACGGCAACGTGACGCCGTAGGGATTGGCGGGCCGCAATTCCCCCTTGCACTTCGTTGGTTCCTCGACCGGCGGCGTTACGCATGCCGCCAGCGCCAGGCAGAGTCCGAGTCCGATCATCTTGCGCATATGCAAACCCCTTAAGCTCGACTGATTGTGTTCCCCCGCCAGCGGCCATAGGCCGCCCGTGCGCCGCCGTAGGCGCGTCCCCAAGAGAAGCCGCCGCTGCTACCGCTCGTTTGAGCGGCACGCCGCGCGGCGGCCGATTGAACAGGATTGATGGCGCTGGCGAATTGCGAAACCATCGCCGCGCTGCCGCCGCCGAGAGAGGCTGCAATCCCCGGTATCTGGAAGAAGAAGAACGCAGCGAGGACGTAGAAGGCGATGATGCGGATGCAGGTGGTCCAAATGTTGTTGAAATCGCCGTCGAACGTCGCAGTCGCAGAAGCTGCGACATTGGAGACTACCAAAACCAGCAAGAGAGCGAACAGCGAGAGCATCAGATAATTGACGACCGTGCCGAGCCACGAGAAGAAATAGCTTCTCGTAGAATCGAAGAGCAGCGCGGCGACAAAGATCGGCCCGACGACCGCGAGGACGGCTAGCGCGAACAGCGCGTAGAGCACTATGACGAAGCCAACAGCCAGCGCGAACAGCGCGGCAATGGCCGTCAGCAAGATAATCACTGTCGCGCCGATGGCCTGCAGAATCGCGGCTGCGGCGCCGGGCATGTCCATGAACGTTACGTTCTCTTGGACATATTCGTTGGTTGCTTGTTGCATAGCCGCGAGCGCTTCATCGACCCTTGCCCACATTTGATCGAAGGAGCCGCCCACACCATCGGGGGAACCGCTGATGATGCCCGCAAATTCGTTCGGCAGACCCGTCACAATCATATTGGCGATCGTGCCGCCGTAGAGCGACGTGACCGCCCAATAGACTGCGGCGAGCATCAGGGCGCGATAGACGTATTCGCGGAACGGATACTGGACCGCGCCACGCAGAATCGCGCCCCCCAGGAGAATGATGTAGATTATCATGCCCGTGCGGAGCGGGCCGGAGATCCATCCTACGAACGCAGCGTAGTTCGATATGACCGACGAATTGAGCTCGCCGACAAAGCCTTGATAGGCGTTCGTGAATAGATCGTATTCCACCGAAGGTCCCCGCGTTTCGCCTTAGCCGCCGCAATTGGCAGACGTTGTTGTCACTGCCCCCTCGCCGCCGCTGCGGCGCGTGCGCGGCGCTCTTCCAAAGCGCGCGATCGTTCGATGGATGCGATGTTCGATTTGATGCTTCCGCAATTTCGCCAAACCGGAATCGGCAGATCGTCGCGACGAAGCTCACTGTTCATGATCTCGTCGCACTCGGCCACGATCTCGGGAATCCGATCTTCGTTGGCCTTAAGCCAATCGGTGTCTCGGTAAGTCATCAGGACTTCGGGAAACTCAGGCGTGCGATCGCAGCCAGCTAACGAGCTGGCTGCGATCGCGGCGCCGACGAGTATTCTCTTGTTCATCTTCATTGCCCCTCCGCCGCCGCTGCGGCGCGTGCGCGCCGATCTTCCAGGGCGCGCGACGATTCAGCTAAGGTTTCAGCCAATCGTGCGCTGGCTTCGGCCTTGCGGGCGCGTTCCATAGCCTCAACGCGCAGTTGGTCGTTCATCATGGAGGCCGTTTCGAGCTGAATGCGCGCTTGGAGATCAGCGACTTCCTTGGCGGTCGACGCCGTCGCCAGTCGCGCGCGCAACTCATCCAGGCCCTCGCCGCGCGACATGGCAGCTTCGCCCATGCCTTGCGCCATCGCCTTGTCCATTGCGATCATTCGCGCGTTCTGCTCAGCGCCGCCTCGCGCGCCGTCGGGCACCACACCCAGCCTTTCCATCAGATCCTGGTAGACCGCGTTCGAGCGCGCGCCGTATCCGGAATTGCCCGCTCCAAAATCGCCGCGCGCCATTTGCTCGAGCGAGTTCACGTCGACGCCGAGCGTGCGCAGCGAGTCCGTCTTGAGCTGGTCCGCGATCGAGGAAATGTCGGTCAGCTTGTTGAGGTCGTTGTAGAGCCTTTGGGCCTCGGCAATCTGCTCGCGGCCCTGCTCGATCATCTGCATGGTGTTCTGGATTTGCTGAATATGCTTCAGCAGCGCCGCATTATCGTAAACCGGAATGCCTTGGGCCACTGCCGGCGCCGACACCGACAAGGCCAAGGCTGATACGGCCACAGCGATTGTTCGCTTCATCGTCTCACTCCTTCAGCTTGAGCGCCGGCGTCGGTGGAATTCCGGCAACCAGACTCTCGGTTCATTGCCGACTTCGGCAATCACTTCGCGGGCAACCGCGGTCGTTTCCGCGCGGCCCGACAGCACGGCCAATTCGTTGTCGAGACCGTTCAGATCGAGCGCGACAACGACGGAATCATGCCCCTGCTTGACGAGAAATTTGCGGCTCTCCGGCGAGAGCTCTTCGCGGACCAGCTTGAATTCCGCTTCCGACAGCGAGAACCCCTCGACGTAATCGCGGCGCTGCCCGAACGGGTTGGGGAGCAATATCTTCGTCGCGACTTGCTCAAGGATGGAATGGCTGATCGTGGAGCGCAGCGCATCGGCCGGCGACTGCGTTGCGAACACGAGCAGCGCATTTCGCTTCCGATAGGTCTTGAGACCGTCCTGCGCGAAGGCGGTGAACGCCGGGTCCGCCAGCGCCTTCCAGAATTCGTCGATCGCGATGACCATGCGTTCGCCGGTCAGCAGGGCGTCGATGCGCTCGAACAGGTAGAGCATGACCGGCGTGCGGATCTCCGCATTTTCGAGGAAATCCGTCATATCGAAGCCCATGAAGCGGCCTTCGAGCGACATGGAATCTTCCGGATTGTCGAACACCCAGCCTAGCGAGCCTTCGGAGGTCCACTTGACCAGGCGCGCGCCGACACCGCCCGAATCCGACATGCCGAGCATCGTTCGCAGAGCCGACAGCGAGCGTTGCTCGCGCGGCAGCTTCATCACCGAGTCTATGCCGTCGTCTATCAGGTGCGATTCCTGAACCGTGATCGGCGCGCCCTCTTGCTTCACGAGCTGGCGGACGAAACGGCCGAGAAACGCCCGATGCTCCGCCGTGTTGTCCAGCGCCTTGAGCGGCGCGAAACCCGTCGGCTCGCCGTTGCGAAGCGCGAGATAGGTTCCGCCGCTGGCGCGAACGAAAATCTCCGCGCCCTGGTCCTTGTCGATGAAGATGTGCCGCGCGTTGAACTTCTCGAGCTGCGCCATCAGGAAATTGACGAGGACCGTCTTGCCGCCACCCGAAGGGCCAATGACCATCGTGTGGCCCAGATCGCCGTTGTGGAAATTGAAATAGTAGGGGCTCCGGGCACTCGTCTTGAGCAGCGCGACCGCAGGCCCCCAATGGTTGCCATCTTCGTGGCCTGCCGGGAACGTGTGAAACGGCGCGAAGGCGGCGAAATTGCGCGACGTGATCGGCGCGGGCCGCGCCCGCCACGCAAAATTGCCGACGAGCTGCGACCAATAGGCCGCTTCCAGAGCCGCGCCCTCGCGAGCCGCAACCATACCGGTATCGGCCAATGCGGCGCGCGCGACGGACATATTGTCGCGCAGCTTTCGCAGATCATCGCCGAACACCGTCAGCGTGAAATGATGATCGCCCAGGACGAAGCGGTTCGACTGCAGATCGTCGGCCGCGTCTATCAGCTCGTCGTGCTGGCTTATCGCGCGATCGCCGGCGTTCTCCATCTGCGTCATGCGCAGTCGGAACTTTTCGGTCGCACTCGCCCGCGAGAGAAACGTGAACGATTGCGTGATGGCGAAGCTGAAATCGACCGACAGCAACGATTCAAACTGGCGGGGCGTCGTGCTGGCGGGATACTCGCGAATGCCGAAGATCCCGCCGAAGGTCGAATAGTCCGCGTCGCGAACCTCGAATGTTTCGGCACCGATAACCGCCCGGCTTGCATAGAGGGCCGAGCCCAAGTGCCCCCGCACGAGCGGGCACCGCCGATAGCGCCCCGTCAGCACTTGGTTCATGATTTCCATCGGCTCCGAGAAGAGCAGGCCGCGGAAATCGTAGAGCCCAAGCCGCCGCGGCCGAACACGGACCAGCAGCTTTTCCAGATCGCGAACCTTGTCCTCGAGCAGTTCGAGCGCTTCGCTGATGCTTACATTCGGGTCCGCATCCTTCTTGCGCAGGAAGGACAGCAGCTTGTCGCCGGCGTGTACGTTCGGCCGAACCACGACCGTCAAAAAGAAGCGGTTGCGGAACATCCGCTCGCCGGTCATCCGCTCATAATATTTGCGGTCCAGCTCGGCCGCAAAATGCGAGCGGAACGTACCGCCCGGATAGTCGCGCACGCGCATTCGCAGGAGGTGCGTCCAAACCGACACCCGCTCATCGTGAATGTTGCGCCACACTCCGTTGAGCTTGGTGTGCCAGTCATTCAGATCGCGAACGCCCGAAGTCTCGAAGGCCCGGCCATCGACTTCGAGCATCAGCATCAAATCGCCGTTATCGAGCGCAATCACGTGCTCATCCACGTGCCGCGAATACGGCAAGAACTTCTCCGGAAGCTCTTCGCGCTTGGCCTTGTCCAGCGGCACTTTTTCCGCGAGCGCGCTCTTACCGAACATTCCGCGCGAATCCTTTTCTCTTGAGGCCGTAGAGCGGAAGCGGCGTGTAACTGGACCCGCCCCAAAAGACCCTGTTTCGATTGGCGGCCTTCGTGCGGCCCCACATGAACAGCAGCCGGAAGGCATTCACGTCATGGCGCACCACGAGGCGCGCGATTGCGTAGAGCACGATCGACGCCGCGAGGCCGTAGAGGGGGTTCCCCGTCCCAACGAGCGTGATAGCGCCCGTCAGGATGATGAGGCCGCCGGCCTCCATGGGAACCCCCGCCCACATCGCGGGGCGTGTGACGGCCAAGAACAGCGGGTCTTTGGCGATTGGCTCCGGACCGTCCATCGCGCGTCAACCTATGACCGTATCGACGATCCAGGGCGCCGAGAACATGATGACGATGCCGATGAGAACCGTGACGAACATCTGGACGGACGCCCGGCCTGTCAGCCACAGCGCGCCCACGACGATTAAGGCGATGATCGCCAGCGTCCGCAGCAGGCCATTCGACAGCAGGCCGAGAATGTTATCGGCCAGGCCCTCGAAATTCTGAGCGTAGGCCGGTTCCGCAACGACCATGCTGGCCAGCAGCGCCAACGGCAGCGCCCGCGCCATTTCCGGCGACGGCCTCATGGCGGCGAGCAACGCGTTGAGCTGCCTTTCCGCCCGGATCTTCAACTTCTCCAACATGACAAACGCTCCTTTCGATTGACTACGGGTTTGCGCGGACGAACGCCGTCCGCGCGAACACATCCCACGCAGGCGGCGGTGGCGCCGGTGCCACCGTATTCTCCGCTGCGATCTGCTCGGGATTCAGTTCGGCCGAGGCCGAACCCTCGCCGGCTTCTGGAGGCGCGCTAAGCGCAACGAGCGTCGGAATGCCGGTTGTCGGCAGGCCGCTCACCCTGCGGCCCGCAAGTTCCACGCGGGCGACGTAGCCGTTGCGGAAGCCTCGCGATTGTGAGCCGGTGTTATACATGCTGAGCGCGACCCGCAGCGCCTGTTGCGGCGTGCGGCCGTCTCTCACCGAGCGAAAATTCGTCAGCAGCACGCGGCCGGCCGCCTCGACATTCACGCAGGGCTCGAACACGGTGTCCCACGTCAGCCCAAGCCAACGCATGTTTTTCGAATTGATCTGGCCTAGGCCCATGTCCACCGAATGGCCGCGCTCCACATAGGCTTTCGCCGTGGCGATGGCTTCGGCTTCGCTACGCGGACGGCGCGGTTGCCGCGCCAGTCCGTTCACATTGACTGCATAGAGATAATTGCTCGATTCCGCTTGGACGATCGCGGCAATCGTGTGTGGCGCCACCGCGGGGGCGCATTGCGCCGCCAGCGATAGCACTGCCCCTGTCTCGAGAAACACGACCCCCGCCCCGGACTACTGGAGTTCGACGTTTCGCGGCACCTTCCATTCGGGAGGCTGGCCGGGAATGGTCGGCGCGGTTAGCGTGCGGCCTTGATAGAATGTCTGGCGGCGGCCGTCAGACCATTGGACCGTCAGCCGTGCCGGGCGGCCGTCATCCGCCTCGTCGTAATCGGTGTCGCGGATGCCTGAACCCGTGCAGGTCGGGAAGCCGCCGCCGAACGCCAATGTCCGCCAGAGTTTCGTGATCGGCGGGACGCACGCTGAATACTGCGTCGGGCCGCCTGGGTTGGAGAGGCACAGAACGACCTCGCAAGCCCAGGTGTTGTCGTCGGCAAACGCCGGGGGCGCCGACAGGACTGACGCCCCCGCGAGAGCGCCGGCGAAAGCGAGATGGAAAGGCTTCATGCGCATTCTCCCTAGTCACCGCGATAATGCAAAATATCACGGCGCAGGAGAATGTCACCCCCCTTAGAAGGCGCTCTCGCTTTTTCCGGCCTTGTTGGGGATGACAGTTATGTGTCCCTCGTCATACCCGTAGTCGAGGATCACATGCCGAACCGCCCGGTTAAGTCGCTTGTAACGCTTAAGTGTTCGGCGCTCCCAAAGGCAGACATCCAGCCATTTACTGCCTTTCCACGACACTTGTACGTTGATGATCCATTCGCTCGTGTCGAGCTGAACAATTGCCACCGCGAGGATTTGACCGCCTGCCGGACGCCGCGTTGTCAGTTCCTTCTCGTAGATCGGCTCATGTTCGGTCACATCCTTTGGTAGCATCGTGATTTATCCCTATTTCCAGATGAACGTCATACGCCAGTCGCGGCGGAAACATAAAGGTGCACGCACGTTTTCACCTTGGAGCCGCCCGAGCACCCTGCTAGATTCCACCGCAAAATCATCAAACCCCACGAGATTATGCCCCGCCCGAAGCGCCAAGAAGATCCTCTCCTGCCGGTGCCGCTCCCCAGGCGGCGCCCGAGCCGTGCTAACACGCGCAACCTCGTTTCGGCAGTGAAGCCCGAACTGGCGCAGAAGATCAAATCTCTTGCCGACGTTGAGCAGACCAGCGTTGCCGCGTTGCTCGAGGAAGCCTCGATCAATCTCTTGCGCTCGCGCGGGATCGAGTATCCCGACTATCTGCGCCACTACCAGCGAGAAGCAGCCGGCTGAATTCAGCCGTTTATAGCGTGCATGCACGCTTATTCTTGCAATGCTGGGAATCTTACCGCACTAGTTGCGACCGAATCCGGCAACGGATTCGGCGAAAATCTCTGTCTGATTCGGGAGGGCTAGCCCGGAGATGGCAGAAACGAAAAACCCTCGCGGGCTAGGCGAGGGCTGATCGTGCCACTGTAAGAGGGCGAGCTTTGGTCGGCTCCCTCTATCAGCGGTTCGACAGCGAAAGTCAACTCAAAAGCATCGCTTTTGAGAACGACGGCGCTTGGCTTCGCGAGGCCCACCGAGGGAGGGCCTTAAGATGAGTGTTTCCATAGGCGCCGCGCTAGCGCGCGGCGGGCATGCCGCGGCGGCGCAGCTCGCGCCTAGCCGCGGCGCGCGCCCGTCGAGCGCCGATCGCGTCGTAGATCTTCTGCGATCGCTTTCCCGCCTCACCAGCGCAACCCAGGTCAACGATTTCCTCCGGCTGTTGCACAGCCAATTGTCGCAGCTCGCCGGCGGCCCGCTGGACGACCGCGAAACGCAGCTCATCCATCGCATGGCCGAGGAACGCCGCCTCGAGCTGCAGGATGCGCGAGAACGCCGTCTCCCGCCAACGCACAGTTACTTCCCGACGCGGCCGAGATCGGAGCAGTCGCGCCCCGAGGCCGCGAGCGGGAAGCGCAATCCGCTCCGCTGGGCGCGCAAGCGCCGCCTTGGCGGCCTCGCCGCCCTGCCCCCGATCGCTGACTATAACGACTTCACCGAGGGCGAACGCGCCGTGCTCTATATCGTCGCGGCCGACATGCGCGCCTATGGTGCTTGCCGCTGCACGACGCAGGAGATCGCCGATCGTGCCGGCGTAGGCCGAACAACCGTGCGCAACGCGGTGCGCAAGGCCCGGGAGCTCGGCATGGTGAAGGTCGACCACCGCCCGCAATGGCGCGGAAAATGGCTCTCCAACATCATCACCATCGTCTGCAAGACGTGGCTGTCCTGGCTTCGTCGCTTCCGACCGAAGCTCGGATTTAAGGGTGTCAAAAAAGCGAAGCCCACAGATACCTCCGGGTTTAATCTTACAAGAAGCCCCGATTTTCAGCCGCCGAAACGCAGCCAAAACCACAGTTGGAAGCGGCAGAAGGAATGGCCCTAGTGGGGCCATGCGCTTTTATTGGCAAAATCCCGAGCTGTTGTGCCCTACCGTGAAGTATGGCAATTTCGCGGTGTCCGGATAACGTAGACGGAAGAAGTTCGATGTCGATGGACGTTGACTCACGCGCACGGAAGATCGTGCAGGACATGAAGGGCCAGTGGCGCGGCTCGTATGGCATGGTCTGTTGCCCTGCCCACAACGACCGAACTCCGTCACTCCAGGTGACGCCGGGCCGCTCCGCCGTGCTCTTCAAATGCTGGGCCGGCTGCTCGCAAGAGGCAGTGCTTGCCGCCCTCAACAGCCAGAAGATCAATCGCCACACCAGCGGCGAGCACGGCGATCGCCCTGCCGAGCCTTCACGGCGCAAGCTGGCGCTTCAGATTTGGGATTCCGCCGTGCCGATCGCGGGCACCGCGGCCGAACGCTACCTGCGCTCGCGCGCGATCGACCCCGCCGGCCTCAAGGTTCGCTTCGCCCCGCGCTGCCTGGTCGGCCCGCCCGACGATCGCGAGGAACACGCGGCGCTTCTCGTACCCTTTGAGACCGACGAGGGCATAATCGCCGTGCAGCGGATCTTGCTCGACCCGGCAACGGGCGAGAAACGCTACCATGCCGGGCTTCGCGAGGCGAAGCTTACGCTCGGCCTGGTCCGCAACGCGGCCATGCGTATCGGCGGCCAACCTACCGGCGACACTCTGCGCCTGGCCGAAGGTTTCGAGGAAGCCGTTTCCGTCACCCAGCTCAGCGAGGGCCGGTTGAAGGTGTGGGGCGCGGGCGGCATCCGCCGCTATGGCCTCATAGCGATCCCCGAACGCATCCGGAAAATCGTCATCTATTCGCAGCACGGCCCGGAAGCGGCCGAGGCCATAGAAGCCGCGCGCGAACACCTCGTCGACAACGGCCGCGAGCTGAAAATCATCCTTCCTCCCGCACCGGCGCCGATGGACTGGAACGACATCTTGAAGGAGCGCGCCAAGTGATGATGGGTAGCTTCAAAAAATGGCCTACTCACCAAAAGATTGTCCTGCCGATCCTCGTCGTCCTGGGTTTCGGAATGCTGGTCAACGAGACGCAGCTACGCGAGCCGAAGCCGGTCAATCTCCAGGTCGAAAACCCCGAGATCGTCGACGGTGACACCTTCCGCATTGACGGGCGGCGCTATCGGCTGATCGGCATGGATGCACCCGATTCCGACGGGAATGGCGACATGCTCAAGACCGCTGCAGGGCTCTACCTCGAAGAGCTGGTGCGACAGAACGGGCCGATGGACTGCACGAGTGAGTTTCTGGACAAGCCGTTGGCCGCCGAAGGTATCTGCCGGCGCAGTAAGTCGAGCTGGGGGCGGCTCAATCTTTCGTGCCGGTTTCGGTCAAATGGCGCGTCGGTCGGGGCGACGATGGTGCGGCACGGCTATGCCGTCGATTACCGCCAACATTCAGGGTTGGCTTACGCCGCGTTGATGAAAGACGCAGCGCGGGAGGCCCGCGGACTTTGGGGCGTCGATTATCGGGCGATGCGGCAGCTCGCGATCGAGCGTGGCCGGTTGCCGGAATCGTGCGCGAAGTAGGAGCCGGGAACCCGCTCTATTCCGCCGCGCGGCTGCGCCGCACGGCTCCACGGAGCCGCGCAAAGGCGTCTCCGCCCATACGGGTGACGATCAGGGCTAGTTTGATGGAGCGGCCCTACGGCCGCGCGTCATCAGTGGTGGCACGTGCCACCGGGGGAACAGCCGGGACGCCGCCCCGCGTTCCCCGAAGGAAAATGGACAGGGCCGAGGCTCGCTTCGCTGCGCCCGCACCAACCCCGTCAATTTTCCTTCTCCCCTCCCCACCCCGCTCCTCGCCGGAGCGGCAGGGCCGCAGCCGCAGGCAGGCGGCCTTGCCGACCAAAGAAGGAGTGAAACCATGACCATCCAGACTATCGCATTGAACAAGCTCGCCCTTTCCGAACTCAATATGCGGAAGGTGAAGCCGAAGGCTATCGACGCCATGGCGGCCGATATTCAGGCGCGCGGCGTCCTGCAGAACCTTGTCGGCTACGAAGAGGGCCAGAAGGTCAAGATTTGCGCCGGTGGACGGCGTTACCGTGCCTTGAAGCTGTTGCAGAAGCAGAAGGCCATTCCCGGCACGTTCGAGGTTCCCGTTGAAGTCCGCAGCAAGGACGAGGCGTTGGAAATCTCGCTTGCCGAAAACGCACAGCGCGAGGACATGCACCCCGCCGACGCCGTTATGGCCTACCGGGCAATCATCGACAGCGGCAAAGAGGTCGAGGACGTTGCTGCGTCGTTCGGCGTCTCCCCGGCCTATGTGCGGCGCGTGTTGAAGCTGGCGGCGCTGCATCCCACCATCCTCAAAGCCTTCCAGAAAGACGAAATCGGCATGGGATCGGCACAGGCGTTTGCGCTGACCGACGATCACGACCGCCAGTTGGAGGTTTTCAAGCGCACCGGCGACAACCCCCATCAAATCCGCGCGATGCTGACGCAGGAGAAAATGGCCGACGACGACAAGTCTTTTCAGATCGTGGGCGAGGAAGCCTATCTCGCCGCTGGCGGCACCTTCACCACCGACCTGTTCGGCGAGCGGCGCTATTGCGACGATCCCGGCCTTGTCATGGACCTGTTGCAAGACCGGCTTGAGGCCATCGCCAAGGCGGCGCGCGAGGATGGTTGGAGGGATGCCGAGGCGCAGCTTTCCCGGCCTGACAGTTTTTGGATGCGGACCCATCTTGAACCGGCAGGCGAACGCGAGCCGACCGAGGACGAAGCCGCCGAGCTGACGCAGATCGAGGCCGCTATTGCCAAGCGCGAAAGCGAGATCGAGGACGACGAGCACTTTTACGATGACGAGCTGCGCGACCTGGGCCGCAAGCAGAAGGCCATTCTCGGCAGCCTCAAAGTGTTCACCGACGAGCAGAAGGCAGAACACACCCTGATCGTCTTTGTCGGCTACGATGGTATCGACCAAGTAGCGTTCACCCGTTCGAGCAGGGGCAGCGCTGGCGCTGACGGCCCGAAGCCGCCGCGCCCCGACTACTCGCAGAAGGTCATGGACCAGCTTGGCGCTATCCGCACCCTCGCCGTGCGGGAGGCGGTAGCGGGCGACCCGGAATTGGCGCTGGACGTGCTCTTGAACGGCCTTCTCGCGCAGGTTCAGGGGCGTGGTTTCAGCTTCGAGCAGGCGGCGGAAATCCGGGCCGAGAATAGCCCGTTCCACATCGACGAAGCGGTTATGGCCCATTCGTCCATGCGCGAGATCGACGAACTGGCAGAAGCGGACCTTGCGCGCGTTGGCGAGGAACCGACGCTGGCGACCTTCCGCGAGATCGACACCGAGACGAAGCTACGGCTTCTCGCCTACTGTGTTGCCTCGCAGATCACGAGCCTTTCGTTCCATAGCGAGCGTGACGACCAGTTGGCGCAGATCGCGGAGGCGGCGCAGATCAACATGGTCGAGAAGTGGGAGCCCAATCAGGCGTTCTACGACCAGCTTAGCAAGGCCACGTTGTTCAAGCTGTTGGCCGAGGGATGCGGCGAAGGTGCCGTTGAGAACTGCCAGAAGATGAAGCGGGCCGACCTTGCGGTTGCCGTCAATGAACGGCTCGCAGGCCGAGGCATCCTGCCCCCGGCGCTCCGCATGACTGCCATGGCCGAAGTCGCCGACAGCGAAAGCAAAGCGGCATGAGCCACGGGGGGCGCGAATCTCACTCCCGCGTCCCCCGCAACCTTTGGGGTGGTGGCACGTGCCACCACCTCGCCTTTCCGGAGGCACCTATGGCCCGCCATCCCGTCACCCGAGAGCCGCGCTACTATCCGACGCCGAAAATCATCGGCCAGCAGCCCGACCTATTCGGCGGCCCGACCGTCACCCACGAGGTTCCGCGCCGCAGTGTTCCGAACAACTTCGGCCGCCAGCTTCTCGCCTATCACCTTGCCGATCACATCGCCGACCTGGAGATCGATCATGAAGCCTCTCCGCAGCCTTGACCGTGACACGCGCCGCGCGCGCCTTCTCGCCGCCCGCACCCGGCCCGTTGGAGGTATCAATCGCAAGGGAATCTTCGCGGGCGATTGGGACCGTGGCAGCGTCGTCGGCCAGTTCCGCAGCGGGCGCGGTTCGTGGCGGGGCCTTGCAACCTACAAGTCCCCGCCCGCGCCGCGCGCCGTCTACCTTGTCGCTTGCGTGAGCCAGAAGGGCGAGGAACCCGCCCCGGCGCGCGCGCTCTATCGTTCCGATTGGTTCCGAAAGGCGTGCGCCTATGTCGAGGCGACGGGCTGCGAATGGTTCATCCTTTCGGCCGAACACGGCCTTTTGCACCCCGACGCGCCCATTGCCCCGTATGACACGACGCTTGCCAAGCTGGGGGCCGAAGGCCGCGCGGCATGGGGCGAGCGTGTTGCCGCGCAGATCGACGCGGCGATAGGCCCCGATTTCGCCGGCGAGCTGATCTTTCTCGCCGGCCAGCACTACCGCGCGCCGCTCGCCGCCTATGCCGGGGACCGCGCGCGCGTTCCGATGGAGGGTCTTGGCATCGGGCAGCAGAAGGCGTGGCTTGCCGCCCAGCTCGCGGAGATCGAGCGGTGACGCTCGGCAAGCATCAGAGCTGGCGGCAATTCGAGCTGTTCGACCGCATCGAGGTTCCCGCCCATGTCCCACGCCTTAGCGGCGTTCGCGCGCCGCTCTCCGCGCCGCGCCCCCAAGCCGCTGGCTTGGGAGGGAATGGGATCATGGGTCCGCCAGATCGGTCGCTTGCTGGCCGTCGAAAAATGCTCGAGCAACCATTACGCGCGCTTTGAGCGAACCGCGCGCGAGCTAACATCGAACAATGAGAAGGACGAAGGCGTATGACCACCGCAATTGAACCTGCTTTGGGCCGGCTCTTCGACTTGGCGAAGTCCGACACCGGACAAGCGCGCCGCGTTGCGAATTTTCTGTTGGCGTGGTGGAATGGCGACGATTGGGGCTATTTCGACATTGCCGATCTTTTTGGCCTGGATTCCGCTGTGGCGGCCGATATGGCGACGGTGTTTTCCTTCCTCGCCACTCACCCCGGCGCGATCTACGCCGACGCCTTCGGATACCGTCATGATATGGCCGAGCTGGTGGAGCGCTGGCGTCCTGAGCCCACGGTGGCACATGCCACCGCCGCTTAGGCGGCTCGCAAGGGTGGCGCATGGCTGACGAAGAGTTGGTGGCCGATCCGAGTGTAGTGGCGATATGGATTCGGGGGTGGACGCTAGCTCGTGAAACATCGCCCCCTATTGAGGACCATGGCGGTTATCGTGTCGATGTTGGATGGCCGGAGCAGCGCGTTCGATATGTCTTCCCTCGCTTGTCGTCTGCAATGCGGGAGCTGGCGGGGGAGATCACTGAACCTTGGGTTCTCTTGAAAGCGTGCGCTACCCCGCCAGCAATGCGAGCGGCGCTGCCTGCGCGCTGGGCCATTCGGCCACCGGGCTTCATGATGACCTGTAACGGAACCATGGGCCGCGCCGAGGCGCTGCCCGCTGGCTATTCGCTCGATGTGACGGAGCCACTGCCCCTCGCTGTCGTCAACGTGCTTGATCCGAACGGGGAGCTGGCGGCCATCGGCCGCGCCGTGAAGGTCGGCGAGTTCGCCGTATATGACCGGATCGAAACCGAGGTCGGGCACCGGCGACGGGGCCTAGGCCGTGCTGTCATGAAGAAGCTCGAAACGCTCGCGCGTGAAGCGGGCGCGACGCGAGGGGTGCTGGTCGCGACGGCCGAAGG
>NZ_JBEWLY010000022.1:0-13758 GCF_040534015.1 Novosphingobium kalidii | reverse complement strand
GGGCGCGCGACTGTGTTCGTACCGCAGCAAAGGCGCATTCCGCGCCGGAGTCCGGATAAACCGCCTCCGGCGCGAAGTGCACGTCAGGGGTTGACGGTCAGAGCCGCGCCCGTGTTGAGGTTGGCGTTGAAGTTGCAGTTGCCGGCGAAGTTCACCGAATTGAAGAAGAACGACGTGGCTTGGTTGCCGCTTTTCATGATTGTGAACGGCACATTGGCCGAGGTCGAGCAGAAGATGTTGGGGCCGTTTATGCTCAGGCCGTGTAAAACGCCTGCCGTGGCGGAGGTAACAGACCACGTGGTCGATCCCACCGAAAGCTGGTTGCAATTGGGGTTGGTGTCCCCAGTGCCACCAGAGATCGTCCCACCGGACGATGATGTGGTCTGGGCCTGCAAGGTCCAACCGCAAGGCCAGATGACATTGCCGCCCTGGGTAAGATTGCCGCCTCCCTTGAGAGTGAACGGATAGCTGGTTGGTGAGACGCTGGCCGCGAACGAGGGGCTGGCGAGCGCGAGCATGAGGCCCGCGCCGAGGCACGCTGTTAACGCCATCTTCATGGCATCCTCCTAATTTTTCTAGGTTCGAGGACCTTCAATGTCCTCGCCCGCGTCGTCATCGAGCGGGCATGGCCATTGAACCGCGCGCCCCATCACAAGGGAAATCACATTACCGTGAACGCCCGCGCCGCTCTGCTAGCTCTTTTGGGAATTGTCGTTGCTTCGACGGCAGCGGCTCCCTCTCCCGGCGCGGCTACGACCGTCGAGCTGCGGGGGCGTTGCGATTACCGGCCCGACGTGACGGAGAATGCCTTGCCAGGCACCGGCTTTGCCGTGTGCAGAACGGTCCGCATTGAGCAAAACGGCGCTGATAGCGTGATCGATTTCAAGAACTCGCTCGGAGGTTCGGAATTTCGCTATGAAGGGACGTGGACGGGGAACGGCATGTCGATCGCCCGTTTGTCGATAAGGAGCCGCGCGGCGAAGAATGCCACGGGCGATTGCACGATTTTTCGTGCCGCCGGGAAGATCTCCACCGTCACTTGCGTTGCCAAGGTCGATTGGAAAACCTTCGCCGCGAACTTCGAGGCTTCAAGAATCAACCCATAATTAGGTCGTAAACTCATAAGTTCGAAAGGCGAAAAGCGCCCAAAATCAGTCGTTCATGCGAAGCGTTTGGCACCGACGACGCACAGGATGACGACCATGGTGGACGCGATCATGGTCCATGCGACCGGCTCGCCCAGCACTAGGCCCGCCAATAGCAGCCCGAGGAATGGCTGTAGGAGCTGGAGCTGACCGACGCCGGCGATCCCGCCCAGCGCGAGGCCGCGATACCAGAATACGAACCCCAGCATCATCGAGAAGATCGAGACATAGGCGAAGCCCGCCCACGCGCGCCATCCGACCGCCATCACGTCTGTCGGCATCGTGGCGACGGCGAACACGGCCATGATCGGGAGCGCCAGCAGCAGCGCCCAACTGATGACCTGCCAGCCACCAAGCCGGCGCGACAGCGTCGCGCCTTCGGCATAGCCGAGGCCGCACAGCAGGATCGCAGCAATCATGAGGAGGTCGCCCGTCAGCGAGCCGCCGCCTTGGCCAAGCGCGAACCCAGCAACCGTAGCGGCCCCGAAGCCGGAGAAGGCCCAGAAGGCGGGGCGTGGCCGTTCGCCGCCCCGTAGCACCGCAAAGGCGGCCGTGGAGAGCGGCAAAAGGCCGATAAATACCACCGAGTGCGCGGCGGTGACGTGGCGTAGCGCCAGCCCGGTCAGGAGCGGAAAGCCAATAACGACCCCGATCGCGACGATGGCGAGCGGCAGGATATCCTTCCGTCTTGGCTTGGCTTGGCGCAGTGCAACCAGGAACATGGCCGCGAGCATCGCCGCGATAACCGCGCGACCGCCCGTAACGAACAACGGCGTCAGGTCGGCCACGGCGAGCCGTGTCGCCGGGAGCGAGCCGCTGAAGATGATGACGCCTAGCAACCCATTGACCCAACCACTGCCGAACTTGCCCATACAACCTCGCTTTCGCGATCCGGGTAGAGCGGCAAACGGCGACGCGACAGAAACAGCTCCATACAAAAGCAGAAAAGTGTATGGAGACGATCGACAGCACACTTCATGAAGCAGGATTGATGAGGCAGCGGGCGGCTACCTTGACCGAGCAGTTGATGGACGCGATCCGCAACAGGATAGCCACCCGCGTTCTTGGTCCCGGCGATCGACTACCGTCCGTGCGCGCGTTCGCCGAGACGATGAGCGCGTCGCCATCCACCGTCGTAGAAGCTTATGATCGCCTTGCCGCCGAGGGCGTGATCCGCGCGCGGCGCGGTTCGGGCTTCTATGTCACGGGCGCCAACATTCCGCCGCTCTCGGTCGGCGAGATGGGGCCACGCCGCGAACGCGCCATCGATCCATTCTGGGTATCGCGTCAGTCGCTCGACGCTGACGCGACGATGGAGAAGCCCGGATGCGGGTGGCTCCCGGCCGACTGGATGCCCGGCGCGGCGCTCCGGCGCGGCCTGCGCGCCATTGCGCGCGCCGATACCTCGCTCCTGTCCGACTACGGCAGCACGCGCGGATCGCTGGCATTGCGCCGGCTGCTGCTGGGCTGGTTCGCCGACGAAGGCATCGATGCCGACCCGGAACAACTGCTACTCACCGGGTCGGGAACGCAAGCGATTGATCTCGTCTGCCGCTACCTGCTGCATCCCGGCGACACGGTGCTGGTAGACGATCCCGGCTATTTCAACTTCCAGGCCCTGCTTCGCGCGCACCGGGTCGAGCTGGTCGGTGTCCCGTACACCTCGACCGGGCCCGATATCGCAGCTTTTGAGGCGGCACTGACCTCGCATCGACCACGCCTTTACATCACCAATTCGGCGCTCCACAACCCGACCGGCGCGACGATATCTCCCCAGACCGCGCATCGGCTGCTCAGCGTCGCGGCGCTGCATGATCTGACGATCGTCGAGGACGAGATCTTTGCGGACTTCGAACCCTCGCCTTCTCCGCGCCTTGCTGTCCTTGATGGGTTCGATCGCGTGATCCGGATCGGGAGCTTCTCGAAGACCCTCTCCGCTGCGGCGCGCTGCGGCTACATCGCGGGACGCGCCGACTGGATCGAGGGGCTGGTGGACCTTCAGGTCGCCACCAGCTTCGGCGGCCCGAGTCCGCTTGCGACCGCGCTGATCGCCGACGTGCTGGCCGGCGGGAGCTATCGGAAGCACATGGCGGAGCTTCGCAGCCGCCTCGCTCGTGAGCGCGATCGGACGGCGGAGGAGCTTGCGCACCTTGGGATCATCCCGTGGATCATGCCGAGAGGCGGCTTTTATCTGTGGTGCCGGCTTCCGGGCGAACTGGACTCGGCGGAAGTCGCGCGCCACTGTATGGACGAGGGTGTCGTCCTTGCCCCCGGTAACGTGTTCAGCGTGTCGCAGTCGGCAGCTTCGTTCCTGCGATTCAATGTCGCCCAGACGGCAGGCGAACGAACCTACGCCGCGATTCATGCCGCCATCAGCGTGCTTCAGAAGCGCGCGGAAGCCGAGATTTAAGAGACCTGTTCTCTTCTCGATCGTCCTTCCCAATCGGGAAGAGCTACGCACATGCTCCACCCAAAGGCGACACGATCAAAGGCGGAAAAGGCCCAAGCCGTCGATTACCTCTGTCTTAGTGCGTTCCGTGACTTCACGGCCCCGTTTTGCGCCAGCGCGCAGTATGTCGATAATGGTGTCGGGGTCGGCGCTCAGCGCAGCCCGGCGCTCGCGGATCGGCGCGACGATGGCTTGGAGGATGCCGGTTAGCCGGCGCTTCAGTGCCATATCGCCCAAGCCACCACGACGATAGTGCGCTTTCAGCTCGGCGACCGCTTCCGCGTCGGGGTCAAAGGCATCGAGGTAGGTGAACACTACGTTGCCTTCCACCTGTCCCGGATCGGACGCACGCAGATGGTTCGGGTCAGTATACATGCGCTGCACAACTCCCTCGATCTCGGCATCGCTGGCTGATAGCGGGATCGCGTTGCCCTGCGACTTGCTCATCTTCGCCCTACCATCCACGCCGGGCAATCGGCCGGTGGCGGGGATCAGCGCCCGTGCTTCGGGCAAGAGCGTGTATCCGATCTGGCGGTTGAGACGGCGGACCAGTTCGTTGGTCTGCTCGATGATCGGTGACTGATCTTCCCCGACGGGGACCACTGTCGCCTTGAAGGCCGTTATGTCGGCCGCCTGGGCAGCCGGGTAGCAGAGGAAGCCAGCGGGAATGTCGCGACCAAAGGCACGCGCCTGTATCTCATCCTTGATGGTCGGGTTGCGCTCCAGGCGGGTTACCGACACGAAATTGAGATAGAGAAGCGTCAGCTCGGCCAACGCCGGCAGCGCGGATTGCAGGCAAATCGTGGAAATGGCCGGGTCGATCCCGACTGCGAGATAGTCGATCGCGACCTCAACCACGTTGCGGCGGACCTTGCCCGGATCATCGGCATTGTCGGTCAAAGCCTGAGAGTCGGCGAGCAGCACGTATTGCCGATGGGTATGTTGCAGCTCCACCCTATTGCGGAGCGAACCGACATAGTGCCCGAGATGCAGTGCGCCGGTTGGGCGGTCGCCGGTGAGGATAATGGGGTGGGAAGGTGATGGCATCGGACAACTCTCCAAGGGGTTGCCGCTGCTGTCGTCGGGAGTGCTGAAACCTGGCCGCCGAAAGCAGCGGGCCGGGTCAAAAGGGGTATGACAGGCCGCGCTTAGATCGCGGGCCACCAGCGTTGCGAAACAATCAGCATCCGGTTTGTCATTGGGGCATAATAGGGGAAGCGAAGGGTTAGGCCAAGAAACTATGACCGATCATCTTCACGTCATCACGGGCGGTCCCGGGTCTGGCAAAACGAGCCTGATCGACGCTCTCGCCGCTGAAGGCCTCCGCCACATGCCGGAGGCTGGCAGGGCGATTATTCAGGACCAGGTGGACATTGGCGGCACCGCTTTGCCGTGGGACGATGGCGAAGCCTTTGCTGCGTTGATGCTTGCATGGGAGATGCGGTCCTACCGCGAGGCGGTGAATGCTCCCGGCCCGACTATCTTCGATCGCGGCATCCCCGATGTAATCGGCTATTTGCGGCTATGCGGATTGCCTGTTCCAGCCCCGGCGCTGCGGGCGGCCGAGCAGCGGCGCTATGCTAGGAAGGTTTTCATAGCTCCGCCTTGGCCGGCAATCTTCGAGCAGGACGCCGAGCGCAGACAGACGCTGGCGGAAGCCGAAGCTACCTTCCATGCCATGGTCGATGCCTATTCTAACTTGGGCTATGAGCTTCTCATGCTCCCGCTCACGTCAGTTGTGGAACGGGCAAGGTTTGTTCGCGCGCAGATCGCCTAGCTTTCCAATTCTCGATCCTTGCTGGGACAAGGAAGGGCAGGAAGCGCCCATCTTCCGTCGTTTGCAGCGAGCAGATCGGACGCCAAAAGCGGACCATCCGCAGTTGTCACACGATCGCAGAACAGGCCGGTTAGGGAGGCCCATATGCCGATGCCGCAACGGCAGGGAGGATCATTCATGGGCAATTTGATGCGCGCAGCGATTGTAATCCTGTTTGGCCTTTCAACAGCGGCGCAGGCGCAGGATTTCCCGATGATGGACTGGGGCCCTATCATCCAGACTGAGGCCATGAACAGCGCCGTGGACGAGATCGGCCGCTCCGAGGCGAAACGCGCGGGGCTGCCTTATCCGGGTGATCCAAGGGCTGCCGAATCGGCCAGTTCTGTCCGCGCATCCCTGGCACAGGGCTTGGCCAAACAGATCACGGACGGCGGCGCGCCGGCCCCGGCGGTCATGGCCGACTACGCACCCAACTCCGCCGTCCGGCAGAAGCTCGCCGGCATTATGGGCGACGCGGCGGCGAAGCATGATCGGGCTAAGGGCGAAGAGATGCGGCAGCTCGTGCTGTCCGGCCAAGCGGTGACCGAGTATGAGCGGGTGGCCCCCATGCTCGGCTTTCGCGCGAACGATGCGATCGATGCCTACGCCTTCTACCTGCTGGCTCAGTGGGGTGTAGCCAGCAATCACCGGGCCGACGTCACCCGCCGTCAGGCAGCGGGCGTGCGCCGCCAGGCGGCCAACGCCTACGCCGGGATCGCCGGCCAGCTGGAGACGGACGCGCTGCGGCAGGAGTTCGCCGAGATGCTTGTTATTCAGGGCATCATCCTGGCCGGCGTCCACGAAGCCGCCGTGCGCAGCGGCGACGATGCAGCAAGCGCGCGCTATGCGGCCCTCGCCCGTCGCGGCGGCGAGATAATCTTCTCGATAGACCCCGCCCGGATTGACCTCACCGACACCGGCTTCCGAATAAAATGAAGTAGAGGGCGACGCCCGATCCGCCGCCTCGGGCACTTCGCCCTGCCGATCACCTGAGTTTGAACGAAGGTCCGCTTAGGTCGCCTTGGTGTTCCAAAGCGGCCGGGCAGCTTTCCACCAATCTCTGCCGTTCGGTTTGTAAGTCTACGGCCTAGTGCGCCCTAGGGCGCGCCTCTCAGGGACAGGCGGTGGCACGTGCCACCGCCCGAGATGCGGGGTGTCGGCTCCGGGGATGGGTTTCGCTCTGTTGTCGTCCCAGTGTGGCATGGGTGCGCGGCGCCTATCAAGGATCGGCGGTTCCCCCAATTTGCTGCGCAAATCGGCTCCCCCACCGCCCGCTAACGCGGCCGCTTCGCGGTCCTGGATAGCCGCCGCCAGAGCCCATGCCGACCGGTCACTCCCAACAACGCAGAAGGAGAACCGGATGCACGTTAAATTGTATCAAGCCCTGAAATCGGTTAATGTGTCGGACGACGCAGCAGCCGAAGTTGTAGATGCTGTTGAGGAGTTTTTGGCTGTGAAGATCAATGAAGCCACCAAAGGACTGGAAGCCAAGCTGGATGCGACAAACACCAGACTGAATGCGGTCCTGTTCCTGATGGGCACGCTGACGCTGGTGATCGCCGCGGCAGCGGTGGCAGGCCAGATCATCAATTGACGCATCGAGGGAGGCTCCGGCCTCCCTCTTTTTACGCCGCTTCCAGAATAGCGCCGCCAATGCCGGTTGCACCGGCCCCCTAGATCGCTACCGGCGATTTTGCGCTGCGGGCGAGCTCCTGCCCCCCAGGCATTGTTCCCCGCAGCGCACCATCACCCACAATGAGCGGCCCAGGGCCGCGCTCCAATCTCCGACACCTGCCACGTTAGATCGTGCGGCCCTACGGCCGCGCGCCATCAGTGGTGGCACGTGCCGCCAGTGGAACAGCCGGGGCTCCTGCCCCTCGTTCCCGGAAGCGAAATAGACAGGGCCGTGGCTCGCTCCGCTGCGCCCGCACCAACCCCGTCGATTTCGCTTCCCCCTCCCCACCCCGCGCCTCGCCGGCGGGTCAGAGCCGCAGCCAGCAGGCAGGCGGCTTTGACAAGCAGGAGTGAGGAAAATGCCGAAGAACACCAACCGCGTCGATCTCTATCAGGCAGTCACCGACGACATACTTTCGATGTTGGAGGCAGGCACCAAGCCTTGGGCGAAGCCGTGGAGCGGCGGGGCCACGATCCCGCTTCGCCACAACGGCATTCCCTATCGCGGAATCAACATTCTCAGCCTTTGGGCGAGCGCCATGCGGCGCGGCTTCGCATCGCCTTACTGGCTGACTTTCAAGCAGGCGCTGGAGCTGGGCGGCAACGTCAAGAAGGGCAGCAAGGGAACCACTGTTGTCTATGCCAACAAGCTGGTCATCAAAGACGAGGAAACCGACGACGAGCGCCGCATTCCGTTCCTGAAACGCTACACCGTTTTCAACGCCGAGCAGATCGAAGGTGTTGATGGAAAGTACCCGTCCCCGCCCGCGATCATCAGCAATCCCGACACCCGCGACGAGGAGCTGGAAGTGATGTTCGGCCGCATCGATGCCGACTTGCGCCACGGCGGATCGGCAGCGTTCTATCATATCCGCGACGACTACATTCAGATGCCGGCATTCGAAGCTTTCCACACCGGCGATGACTACTATGCTACCCTCGCCCATGAGGCGACGCATTGGGCCGGCGCTGAACGCCGCCTCAATCGCAAGACTCTCACGTCAACGTCCCGTGCCGACTACGCGCGCGACGAGCTGGTTGCCGAGCTGGGCGCAGCATTCCTTGGCGCGACCATCGGATTCAAGGTCGAGGAACGGGAGGACCATGCGGCCTATATCGAGCATTGGCTTTCCGCGCTGCGCAACGATAAACGCGCGATTTTCGAAGCCGCGCGCGAAGCGCAGAACGCCGCTGACTACCTGCTCGCGATGATGCAGGAGGGGGGCGGCTGACGTCTCGCCCTGCATCGGCAAATCCGGTCAGGCCGCCGCGCAAGCGCGGCGGCCTGACGCCATGGCGGACAGGAAGCGAGTCTCTAGTGATTTATCTTCAAATCCCGGTTACAACCACAGGAGTAATCGGGGGAACGGAGCCCATGGAAGACATCCTGAAACGCTACCGCGAACGCATCGAAGCCATGGAGTTCGAGCCCCTGTCCGATGACGAGGCCTCCGCGCGCCGCGCCGCCGATGCCGAAGGGGTCGCTAGCGTCCGCCTTGAAGGGCTCGAGTTGACGGCGTTCGACGCCGCTTTCCTCGACATGCTCGCCGAATTTCGAGTCCCGCAAGAGCTGTCCAGCGCGCTCACGCTTGAGTTCACCCGCGACATGCTCGCCACCAACACACACGCGCGCCATGACGCATGAACGACCCATATACCTACCGTGACAGCGGCGTTTTGCAGAACAAGCTCGGCATTCGTGACGAGCGGACCCTGAATGAACGCGAAGCCCTTCTCACCGCCAGACGCTACGGCGAAGTCTTAGCCGCGCGCACTCCGCCCGCGACGAACACCCGCGCCTATCAGGATCTCCACCGCCAGCTCTTCCAAGACGTTTATCGCTGGGCCGGTCGATTGCGCATCGTCGATATAAGCAAGCCCGGCAGCACCTTTGCCCGCGCGCATCTGATAGAAGCCAGTTTAGACCGCGAGTTCAAGCAGCTTCCCAACCACGACACGCTGCGCAAGATGGACGCCGACCGTTTTGCGGATACCATGGCGCGTCACCTCTCCGAGCTGAATGCCGTCCACCCGTTCCGCGAAGGGAACGGGCGGACGATGAGGCTGCATTTGCAGCTTCACGCCATGGCGGCCGAAAAGACCGTCTCCGTTCAGGCTATCGACCGCACAGAATGGCTCGAGGCGAGCCGAACCAGCTTTCTCACGGCCAACCACGCCTCGCTGGCGAAGATCATTCGCGACGCCATGGAAGGCGAGCGGCAGAAGGTCGAGCCGATCCGCGGCGCTGCCGGCATTGCCATGCCGCCGGCGATGGACTTGCTCTTGCCGCCCGGCACCAAACAGACAATCTCGGTCGACCAGGCCAAGCAGCAGATCGAACGCTATCTACCGACCGCACAGGTAATGTCCGCGCGGCAGCATGAGCAGCTTAGCCGTCTCGGCCAAACATCGAACGACATGCGCCAGCTCGCCGAGCGCGCCGCCCAGGAGGTCGCCTTTCTTCGCGATCCCAAGGGGCCGTTCCACCATCTGCAACTGATCGAGCAGCGCCGCTACGACAAGTTCGAGGTCAACTGGTCCGAAGGGATGGACCCGCTGCAGCGTGTTCGTTCGATCAGTGCCGGCAGCGCCGCGTTCCTTTCCAAGATGGCGGAACGCGACGTGAAAGCCGCCGATCGCGCGCTTCACCTTTCGCCGATGCCGCGCGGCGTTGGCCAAGTGGAGCGGCGCCTTGCCGATCAATTCATGAAGAACACGGCGGACGAGAACCGGGCCGATCCTCGCCTCGCGCCTTTCCAGCTCGCCGTTGAACGGCAGATCGCCGATGCTCGCGCGGAGGGCGCGACAAAGGCGCAGCTCGTGAAGGTCGCCGACAGCGCCAAACGCTCGGTCGCCGAAGACCTGGCGCACGGCAAGACCCCCGAGAAGATCAACGACAAGCCCAAAGGCCGCGAGCGTTAGTTTGCCCCGGTGATAAGGAGCGGCCCCTGGGCCGCGCACCAATCTCCGGCACCTGCCACCTCAGATTGAGCGGCCTTGCGGCCGCAGCGTCCCTTGCCGTGGCCTGTGCCGGCAAGGGGAACACCAGGGCGCCGCCCTTTCGTTCCCGAAGCGGATTAGAACAGGGCCGTGGCTCGCTTCGCTGCGCCCGCACCAACCCCGTCGAATCCGCTTCCCCTCCCCAACCCGGTCCTCGCCGGACCGGCAGAGCCGCAGCCCGCAGGCAGCGGCTTCGCCGAACAGGAGTGAGGACAAATGGCTTATACCGAAGTGCAGATCGCAGAGATCGCGGCGCTCAATGACCTTGCGCGCGCCGCCATGGGCGTGACGAGCAAGGTTGTCATGACGCAGGGAATTGCGGCCCTCGACGACGCAACGCGTTCCCGAGTTTTCGAGCTGGTCGAGACGTTCAACGACTTCACGCCCGATAACGACCCTCACGGGGAGCGCGACGCCGGTTTCCTTTACCAAGACGCGAGCGGCCAGTGGCGCACCCGCTGGACGAGCGAGGTCGAGAAGCCGGCGCTCTCGGTCATGTGGAAGATCGACTATTACGACCGCGCGCTTGAGTTTGGCAGCGAGGAACCTTGGAACCCCCAAGTTACCAAGCGCGTGCTGACCATCCTTCTCGCCAGCGAATACTAGGGGGGACCGATGACCCATCATTGGACCGAGGAAGCGGGCGAGATTGCCAATCTCGCCCGCGCGGCCGACGCCATCGAGGTTGCTGGTTGCCGCGAGATCGAGGGCGCTGTTGAGCGTTGCGACGGTATCGGCCGCAAATGCGATTATGCAGGCGGCGGCCGGCGTCACCGGCGCGTTGCTAGGGCCTGCTCGTCCAGCCACCGGTTTGCTGCGGCGGGGCCGTCCTGCAGCATCCTGCGACGATACTCGGCCTTGTTGCGAGAGAACGCGGCTTGCCGCTCGGTCTGTGAAACCTGCCGTGATGACGTGGTGTGCCTGGGCGCCTTGGTTTGTCTCTCACCCGGCCTGTCCGTGACCATGTCCTGTTGGTGACGACGCAGCGTTTCGTCCCGAACTGAGTCGAGATGCGTGCCTAAGTAATCCTGCGCGGCTACAGGGCTAGTGGTGGCAAGTAATGTCAAGGCGATGGCGATAGTTCGCATTGAATTCTCCTACATGTCTGGGCCTCCACGGCGCGAAGTGCTGTGCCTTACTGCCACCTGCCGCCCCCGGTTTCAACGAACGTCTCCGGCAGGTGGAAAGTTTGCAGGGCGACGGTCAGGACCCCGTCTTGGACGTCGGACCATTCGACACCATCGGGGCCCGACGAGGCTCGCGCCTGTTCGCCGACCACGCGCGCGAGCCGGCGCTGTTCCAGGGCGCGGCGCGGTCAACGATGGATTCCTAGCGAGAATGCGCTATATTGGCGGCATGAACGCTGAACGCGCCCTCTACGAAGACCCCGATGCGCTCGACTTGTCGCGCAAGCGTGCCCTTGCCGACATCAAGGCAGGACGGGTGGTGCCGCACGAGGCGGTGAGGGACTGGCTTAAGACCTGGGGCACCGCCGACGAAAAGCCCATGCCGGCTGAATGGCTCAAGTAGTCTGGACGCGCGAGGCGCTGTCGGACGTTGCCGCCATTCGCTCTTACATCGGACAATTCAATCCAGAGGCCGCGGCTCGCTTCGCCGAACGGCTGATCGAGGCGGGTGATAGCCTCGCCGAATTTCCCGCTAAAGGCCGGAGCATCGGCCATGGCTTCCGGCAGTGGTCGCTTATTCGACCCTATCTCATCCGCTATCTGGTCGACGGTCACTACGTCTACATCATCGACATTGTTCATGGAGCGCAGAACGCATAGGCCCTCCGCGCTCGTCTGATCGACACACGCCGACGCTGTTCCCTGGTTGTTCCGTTTGGCGCATAAAGGCGCGATGGCCGCCAACTACCATCGCCCGAAGCCGATCGATCCGATTTGGTATCGGCAGGGCTGCTATATTCGCATCCGCTGCGCGTGCGGCCGCTCGGTTGTCGAACCCCTAGGGGACTTCGCGCGCTCGCGCGGCATCCGCTTCGAGATACACATATACAAGTTGATCGACCGTCTCCGGTGCAGCCAGTGCGGCGGAGCGCCGTCCGCCGACGTGACGCTCTATCGCAACGGCAACTAGGGGGTCAGTACATAGAACGGACCCAGATATACGCTAACGATCGGCAGTGACGGAAAACCTCGAAAATCGGGTTTCCGCCACTCGCGCAAAGCGACAGGGTTTGTCGGACATGCTGAACCTCGATTAATGGCCGCGTCCGTGGCTTCTCGGCGGTGCCATCGGAAATCATGTGATTTCCGTCAGGGGCAGAATCCAAAAGGGGACAGCCATCAGAGGTTTTTATTATAACTAACAAAAAGCGCTTCTCTGACCCAGCCATCTGCGTCGTAAAGAGCCTGTGCACTTAGGTTGTCGTTCGCCGTGGACAAAGATAACCGCAGCGCGCCAATCTGACGGGCATAATCTGTTGCTGCCGACAGCAACGCCTTAGCGACGCCCCGCTTGCGCGCTTCCGGGATCACAAAAAGATCATTCAGGATTAAAGTCCGCATCATGCGCGTCGAAGAGAAAGAGGGGTAGAGTTGCGTGAAGCCTAAGCCCGCCTCCTCATCATCTGCGATAAAGATAACGGATTGTTGATGCTCGAAGCGATCAGAAAGGAAGCGTCGAGCCGCATCAACGTCAGATTTCTGACCGTAGAATTGGCGATAGGCATCAAACAGTCCAGTAAGCTGTGACAAATCTACGAAACTGGCCTGACGAACCTTCAATGCACCCTCCTTGAATCTGGGCGCGGCCTATCTTCACGACCGTTCTTTCACAACCCTGCTCAAGCTGCTTGATCGAAAAACGGGTAATTCCCGGCGTTACGCTGAATTTTGACGCGGCCGCAGGCGGTACTATGGGCAACATATGAAATCGGTTCTTATCACTGGTGCCAGTCGAGGGATTGGACGGGCTACAGCAATCCGCGCCGCTCGGGAGGGTTGGTCGGTGGCGGTGAACTACCGAACCGATCGCATAGCAGGCGATGCCACTCTGGCCGCCATACGAGACGTGGGCGCGCAAGCTGTCCTTGTTCCAGGCGACGTCACCTCTGAAACCGACGTCGCTCGGATGTTTCGGGAAGCCGAATCGGCCTTGGGTGTGCTGACGGGTGTGGTCATAAACGCGGGGATCGTCGCGCCTTCGCTGCGCCTCGTGGATATGGACGTGGACCGGCTACGGCGCATGTTCGAGGTGAACGTGCTCGGTGCCTACCTTACCGCTCGCGAGGCGGCGCGAGTACTCTTGCGCGGCGCGGGGGGCGCAGGCGGCTCGATCGTTCTCGTTTCCTCGGCGGCGGCGCGTCTCGGCTCGCCCTTTGAGTATGTCGATTATGCCGGTTCAAAGGCCGCGCTCGATACTCTGGCAGTCGGGCTGGCCAAGGAGCTTGCGGAAGACGGCGTTCGGGTCAACTCGGTTCGCCCTGGCATTATCACAACGAATATTCACGCGAGCGGCGGACAGCCGGACCGGGCCGAGCGCCTGGGCTCCGGCACTCCGATGGGACGCCCCGGCCTTCCCGAAGAGGTTGCCGAAGCCATCGTTTGGCTGTTGAGCGACGCGGCATCCTATGTGACGGGCTCGATCCTCGACGTCAGCGGAGGTCGCTAGGGCCACGAAGCGGAGGGTGACGCGCGGCAATCAGGTGTTTT
>NZ_JBEWLY010000021.1:0-52658 GCF_040534015.1 Novosphingobium kalidii | reverse complement strand
TTCTCGACCGCTATGCTGCCGATCCTTCGCCGGACAAGCGCCTCGATTTCCTGTCGTGGCATGCCTATGGCGAGTTCCCTGAGGGGACCGGCGACAGCAATGGCCCTCGCGCATATCATTTCTACAAAGGCAATCCCAGCGAAGTGGCGGGGCAGCGCAAACAGTTGAACGAGGCACTCAGCAGCCGTGGCCTCGACACGAAGATTCCGGCTTTCATCACCGAGACCGGCATCTATCCCGGCCCCTCATTCGATAACAAGGACGATCCGCGACCGGACTACCTCATCGGTGCGGCCGGCGTTCCCGCGCTACATTACTGGTATTTGGAGCAGCCCGACACCTATCCGTTCAACTGGGTAATTCGCCACTCCAGTGAAGAGCGAAAGGATCAACTGATCACTCGCTCGCGCAATGGCGAGCACATCGCCGTTAGGGGCGCTGAAAACGTAGGGAACCTGCCGGTTAATACGTTCACGCCCTACGGCAACGCGATGGCGATGATGGCGAAGCTCAAGAACGAGCGCGTGGAGGCGCAGTCGAACGCCCTGAAGGAGGGCAAGGGTGTCTACAGCATCGCCACGAAAGACAAGTACGGCGCTGCGGTGATGGTCTGGAACTACCAGCACACTGGCACGCAGCCTTACCGGGTAAGCATCAACATGGGCGAATTGCCTGCCAATCTCCAAGGCAAGCGCCTGTGCCAGAGGATGTACCGGATCGACGATCAAGTCAGCAATTACTGGGCGAACCGGGAAACCGCCAACCTGCAGCAGGTGGGGGCGACTACCATCAGCCCCACCCGGCGCCACAGCGTATCTGTCGATCTCGCAGCTAATGCACTCCAATTGGTTGTTTTGGAGCCGGGACAATCATGCACTTGAGAAGCAGCCTCCCGGCTCAGGCGGATAGGGCCAAGGCGTAGGCGGTCTCTCGTCGCAATCTTCCCGGCCGCACTCGAATTGGCTTGGAAGATTGCGTCTGTGACGTCCTTTCTCTTTCTTAACCCATTTTGCGCGAAAGGCACACCTGTGGCGGAGGTCACCGCCGGATGGGAATTTTGGAGCAGGCATTCTACCGCTAGAAGAAGGTGGGAACTTCGAAGAATCGTCTGTTTCGGCGTCGTTCTGACGTTATGCAGGCGCAGTACGCACCTCGAGCCACTGGATGTTATAGACCATGTCGGCGATGCCGATCTTGATCCGAGCACAGGCGATGCCGATGGTTAGTACGATGAGGCCCATGCGGTGCTTCTGGCCGACAAAAAGACGTGCTCGACAGCCGAGCGCACCGCTGACCACTTCGCGTTGGCGCGTGCGATGCATTCGGGCATGGCCCGGCGGTGCGGCTTTCGCTGATGAACGTACCTTTCGCAAGAAACGCCTCGTTCTTCTTGGAAAGGTAAGCTGTGTCGGCCCACAAGCCCGAGGCTGTGTTGTCACGGCTGATCAGGACCGGAACCGTACTACATCGTGAGCATTGGCGGCCTGACATCCCAGGTGCGGATCAGGCTATGGCTGCGATCGGCCTGGGGTGTTGTCCAATGTGAAGCCAAAGCGTTTGTTTCCCGCTGAACAACGCTAAGGCCGTCTATCAGCGCGTTGGCATGACTGCTTCTGCCCCTTTTGACGTCATGACCCGAGCCGGCGTAAGCCTTGGTCACAACCGTGCGCGTCCGCTTTCGGGTTGGGCCAAAGGCTGGCTCTATGGCGATGTTGGTGGAACCGCCACTGTCCCAGGTGCCAGGGCGCGGCCGCGTGCACTTGGCTCGCCGAGCGAGAGGCCGCTCTGCTCCCGGTCGGCTACTTCCACGTCGTTTTCACGGTGCCCGCTGAGGTCGCCGACATCGCGCTGCAAAACACGGCAGCGCTCCACGGTCTGCTATTCCAGGCGGCGTCGGCGACGATGACGACCATTGCCGCTGACCCCAAACATCTCGGCGCCCGCATCGGCATCACCGCCGTGCTCCACACCTGGGGCTCGGCTATGACCCACCACCCGCACATCCACCTGATCGTGCCGGGCGGCGGCTTTTCGTTCGACGGCAACCGCTGGATCTCGTCACGCCCTGCATTCCTCCTGCCGGTGCGGGTTCTGGGCAAGCTCTTCCGCCGCCTATTCCTCACCCGGTTGATGGCTCTGCACGATGCCGAGGAGCTCGGCTACTTCGGCAGCATCTCGCATCTCGCCGAGCCATGCGCATTCCTGCATCACCTACAGAGATGGCGACAGCCAGCTGAGCTCACCCGGCCGGGCCGTCGAGCTCACTACTATGGCTTCAAACGAGCCGATCAGAATTGGCGCCCCCATCATACCTCGCGCGCCATCCGGCGCTGACGCGGGGCAGAATCTGAAAACCCCATAGCGTATCGCATGCGGCCCACGGGTTCGGGCCTCCAGGAGTTTCGTACGCCTGCCGGCCCCCGAAACTCTTCAGGACAACAGTCCGTCCGCTTTCGGGCAGCGCTGAGGGGAAGCGCTCTCTCGTTCATCTAGCAGGGCAAGGGGGCTCACGCCTGGGCGTAGTGCCGATGGCGGGGGGACGCCCACTGCTGCTTAGGCGGCAGGGAAGGCTTCGACGCGCGTCCTGACGATGCGCAAAGTCTTGATGAGCCAGTCGTCCCCGATCCTGACGTAGGTCTCGTGATAATGGCCATGCCCGAGCAACTCGCGAACGGGCCCTCCCTCGGGCATGATCAGCCTGTCAGTCATGGACCAGATTCCGCGGGCCGAGCTGGCGTCGTCGATTTCAATTTCGCAGTTCGGCCCGTAGTGCGCACTGATGACCCCGATCTCGGCCAGACCGTTGCCCGAGTAAGCGGCGCGCCCGCGCATAACAATGCTCAGTGCCGGAAAGTGATTGTAACCGGTGAGCGGGTCCACAAAGCAATCAGTATAATCGAGGAGGCAGTCCTCCGCGAGTACACTGCGCACGAGTGCCCCGTCTCCAGTGTCTACACCGCGAAAGTAGCGAGCCTTGAGCAGCTTGATGGCTTCGACGGCTGTCAACTTGTGGATCGCGTCCATGATTGCTTATGTCCTCTCGTGTTCGCACCGCCAGGCGGCGCAACCTGCCTTGTCGCCTATCCTGGCACTTCTGCCAAAAGACGCTACAAGATGGCGATCAGCAAGGACACATCGCTGCACAGCTGCTCGGTCCGTGCCTGCGCAGCTATAGCCTCCCGCTATGGACGGCGACATCAATTGTCGTATCGTTCTGCTCGTCTGGTCCATAAGAGGTCCCATTGCAGGGTTACAGACAAGCGCCGGACCGCGAGGGAACGCTCGCGAAAACGTCGGCCATTGCGGGGATTAGTGATGCAGGCTGACAGTTCGGCGGCTTGGGCAGGGCCTCTTGCAGGCATTCGCGTGCTCGACTTCACGCGCGTGCTCGCGGGGCCGGCAGCTTCGCTCGCGCTGGCGGATTTGGGTGCCGAGATCATCAAGGTGGAGCCGCCGGGCACCGGAGACGAGACCAGGACGTTTCCACCCATCAAGGATGGCGAGAGTCACTACTTCCTCGGCAACAACCGAGGCAAGAAGAGCATTGTCATCGATCTTAAGAGCGAGCAGGGCCTCCAGCTCGCACGTGATCTTGCAGCCAAGTGCGATGTCGTTGTCGAGAACTACCGTCCAGGAGTCATGGACCGGCTAGGCCTCGGCTACGAGACGCTGTCGCAGATCAACCCACGGCTGATCTACTGCGCCATCTCCGGGTTCGGCATGACGGGCCCGCTGCGCGACCGGCCCTCATTCGACATTGTCGCGCAGGCGCTTTCTGGCGTGTTGAGCGTGAACGGCGAGCCGGGCCGGCTGCCCATCAAGCTGGGCTTGCCGATGGGCGACCTGGTCGGCGGCATCAACGGTCCGATCGGCATCCTCGCAGCGTTGCACGAGCGACATCTAACCGGGCGAGGGCGGCTGATCGACGTGAGCCTGATGGATGGCCTCATCGGTTTGCTTGGTTACATCGCCCAGCTCGCCTTCTTCACCGGCGAGAACCCGGTGCCCCAAGGCTCACAGCATCCGAACCTGGTGCCTTACGGAGCCTTCCCAGCCAAGGACGGCGCCATCATTATCGCCTGTCTGACGAACGGGTTCTGGGCGCGCATCTGTGATGCACTTGGCTTCCCGGAGGCGGGGCCCGACCCGGCGTTCGACACCTTGCAGAAGCGGCGTGACATACGCGAACGCGTGAACGGGATGATTGCCGAGCAGACGCAGCTCTATTCGGTCGACGAACTGGTGGAGCTGTTTACCGAGCATCAGGTCCCTCACGCGCCAATTCTTGGAATACAAGAAGCGCTGACGCAGCCGCAGGCGGTCGCGCGTGAGATGGTGGTGGAGACAGAGCATGAGACTCTCGGCACGATCCCGATCGTCAACCGCCCGATTAAGTTCCCCGGCAGCCCTCAGCCTGTACCGACAGCACCGCCCGCGCTGGGCCAACACACCGAGGAGATCCTGCGCGATCTACTCGACCTCGACCCAGAGCAGATCGCCAGCTTGCGAGACACGCAAGTGATTGCGTGATTGCGTAAAGCAAGGAGACGAACGTGACAGAGCAAGCTGCAACCATCTACAAGATACTGCTGCCGATGAAGCGTAAGCCGGGGTTGAGCACGCAAGAGTTTCGCGAGTACTACGAGAACCATCATGCGCCACTCGCGGCCAAGTACTCAGGAGCACTCCTGCGTTACGTGCGAACGTACCTGGAACCCCATCCCCATCCCGAGACAGGCGAGGCTACCGAGCCGCCGTATGACGTGATCACCGAGTTGTGGTTCGACGACGAGGCGACCTACCGTTCGACGCTGCAGTATCTCACGACCACCAAGATGTCGCCCGAGATCGTCGAGGACGAGAAGCGGCTGTTCGATCGATCGTCGTTCTGCATCCTCACGACCGTCGAGCGGGAAACCGATCTCGACGCCGTGCGGGAGGCGCTGAAATCCTGATCGCAGGCCGTTCAGGGCGGGGCGGGGGCTCTAGGCGGGCGCCCCGTTCAACTTAGCCATGAGCGGGATCATCGTTTCCTGCACGACCAGCGCGTTGAAGTGCTCCGCGATTGAGCAGATCCGCCCCTCGCGGAAGCGGAACGCGAAGACGTAAGTGTTCGCATACTCGGTCCCGTCGACGAGGCGACCGCTGGATCTCACTTCAGCGAGCGCGCGATCGTCCTCGGCAGTTATGGCGTCGATCGTGAACGTCAGCGGCTGCGCTACCATGCGCGCGAGCAGCCCGATCACGTTCTGATACGCCGCCTTGCTCATAGTACCCTGGGTCGTGCTCCAGCCCGTCATGTCATCTGTCAGCAGCGCGTCGGGCAATTCTGCGTTCGCCAGCGCAGCGAAGAAGGCGCGTACGAGCGCCTTGTGCGCCTCCAGCGGCCGTTCGGCCGCGCCGCAGCGGTGAATAGTGGCGCGCTCCACGCATTGCGCTCGCAGGCGATAGTTTTCGTCCGCCCCAGGCATCGTTGGTTGCGAGAGGAACGCCTGCCCGCTCGGGTACCAGATACCCAGCGCCTCATGGAACGGTTCAGGCCCGCCGACCATCTGGCCCAGCACCGCGTGCCGCCAGAGGATACGACCTCCTGAGACCTTCAGCAGGGCAGCGAGTGCATCCATGTAGGCGCGATAGGGAGCGCCATCGGGGAAGCCCGCCTCGGCCTTGTACGTGTTGAGGTTGAGCATGAGCACGGGCCCATCGCGCCCGGCCTCGATGTCATCGCGCAACGCCGCGAGTTCGCGCTCGTTTCGCTTCAGGTGGTCAGGCGACATTGCAGCTCCCCCATTGTCGGGACGCGGAAGGCGCGCCCCGACATGTGCTCACAGGATTGGCGTCAGACGATCGGCTCGTCGCCTTCGATCTTCGTGCGGTGCATCATGCGGCCGCAGTCCAGCGGATAGTACGTCGCGCGGTGCAGGCTTCCGGTGTTGTCCCACATCACGAGGTCGCCGACCTTCCAGTCGTGGCTGTAAGTGAACTCGGGGCCAGTGGCGAAAGAGCGGAGGCGGATCAGCAGTTCCTCGCCATCAAGCGGATCGTAATCGAGGATGTTGTGCGCCGAGTTGCCGATCACCAGCGATTTGCGACCGGACTTGTGCGTCCAGACCAGCGGCAGTTCCTTACGCCCGATCGCGCGCCATTCCTGCCACTGCTCGTACGTCGGCTCTGGCGTGACGTCGAGCTGGGTCGCGGCGAGGGCGTGCACCGCCCGCAAGTCGGCCACGAGAGCCTTGTCCTCTCCCGACAGCGCTTCGTACGCGGCGTACGTATTGGCGAATTCGGTGCGGCCGGTTCCCGGAGGTGAGAGCACCTTGGCCGAAAGCAGGCTGGCGCGGATCGGCATCGGCGACATGAAGCCGTCGAAGTGCCAGAAGAATGCGCCCTTCAGGTATTCCGCGGTCGCGTTCTGCTTCTCGTCGAGGCTGACCTTGTAGATCTCCTCGCCGCGCATCTCGCGCGCGAACTTGCCGAGCGTGTTCGTGAAGGCGACGTGCTCTTCGTCGTTGAAGTTGATCTCCGGGAACACGAGCACGCCGCGATGCTCGAGAAGATTCATGATCTCCCCGCCAAGATCGCCGGCAAGCAGCTCTTCCTTGGAGTTGATGACCCGAGCCCCGATCTTCGGCTTGATCTCTTCGCTGCGAAGAGCGGTCAGTTCTTGCGTTGCCATTGTCATTCTCCACTTCCCTTGGCGCCGCCCGCAAGCGGGCTGCCGCTGCTCTTGCGAGGCAACTCGATCTCCGCGATGGCGGTCGCCATTGTCGTCCCGAGTTGATTTGTCATCTTGCAGTCCACCTGCACGATACTGCGGCCTTCATCATCGGTCAGCTTGTCGGAGACGGTCGCGTTCTGGATCGTGATGTCGCCGGTGAAGGCCGGTCCGCGATAGAACGCGTTGGAATGCACGACCTGGCCCCATTCACCGGCCCAGCCTGCGAGGTAGTCGATGATCCACGCGCCCATCGAAGCGCCATAGCCATAGCCACGAGGCATGCCGATGTAGCGCGCCCATTCGGGGAAGAGGTGACCGCGCGAGGGGCCGAAATAGGCGCCATCGGTCAGCTCCGGATTGATGCGCTCCATGACGCCGTCGTTCTCGTGGCCAGCCATCGCGGGGTCAAAGCCCATGGCCTCGAAGTCCGGGTTCACACGGTGCGTGCCGCCCCAGATCGTGAAGAGGTAGGCTCGCCATTCCGTGGTGAAGCTGGCGATCGTGTGTGGTCCGAACACGCGCTCGGGCAAGGCGTCGCCAATCTCGACGTCTTCCCAGAAGCGCTTGCCATGCCCAAGATCATGCAAGCTCTTGATCCACGCGAACTTGCGATCCTGCAGTTCCTCGAGCTGCTCGGGGCTCCAGACGGGATCCTCGGTCTGCGTGAGAGAGGCCATCTCCACGGCCAGGTCGTTGCGGTAGCGGATGCCGGTCGAGCGCTGGCGTGCCACAAAGTCGCCGGCCTGGTTGTAGTAGTTGTTGTCACCCCGCTGGAAGCAGGTCGGTCCGGCGAACTTCGTTTCCTTGACGACGTAGTCGAAGGGAATCCGCTCGTTGACGATCATGTCGCCCGCGAAGATTCGGGGGCCGAAGAACCACCACTCGTCACCGCCGAAGATCAGGTGGGAGCCGGGGATGCGCCCGACGCAGGCCGGAGTCGCGCCATGGCCGTCGTCGGTAGCGACGGCAAAGGACTGCGGCGCCACAAGCTTGCCGTAGCGCCCTTCGGCGGAGAACTCGGTGTCGTAGTGGAGCAGGTTGGGGTAGTGCATCGCCTGCGCCCAGCGACGGAAGTCGTTGTTGTGCAACGGTTCCTTCATCCGCCCGGGTTCGAGCGGCTTGCCCATGTAGTCGTCGAGGTCGGACGTATCGAGTGTGCGGTCGGTCATGCGGGTACTCACAGGGACAGAAGTGCGGAGCCGGCCTCGTCGTACCGTGCGCCGGCGACGGCATCGGCGGGAAGGGCGCGCTCGATGGCGGCGATCTCGTCGGGAGAGAGCGCGATTTGCGCCGAGGCGACATTCTCCTCGAGACGGGCGATCTTGGTGGTGCCGGGGATCGCCACGATGTCATCGCCCTTGTGGAGCAGCCACGCGAGCGAGAGCTGGGCTGGTGTGCACGCCTTTTCGGCTGCGATCGCCGCAAGCGTCTCGAACAGGCCGACGTTCCGCTCCAGCGCGGAGCCTTGCCAGCGCGGGAGGTTGCGCCGGAAATCGTCGCTCGCCAACTCCTTGGCTCCAGCGGCGAGAAAGCCTCGGCCGAGCGGGCTGTAGGCGACGAAGCCGATCTGCAATTCGCGGCAAAGCGGCAGGACGTCTTGCTCCGGATCGCGGGACCAAAGCGAGTACTCGGTCTGCAGCGCCGTGACCGGATGCGTCGCATGGGCGCGGCGGATCGTTGCGGGTGCGGCCTCCGACAATCCGAAGTAGCGGACCTTGCCTGCGGCGACCAGCTCCCCGATGGTTCCCGCGACATCCTCGATGGGCACCGCCGGGTCGACGCGGTGCTGATAGAAGAGGTCGATCGTCTCGATCCCAAGCCGCTGCAGCGAGGCGTCGCAGACCTCTCGGATGTGCTCGGGCCGGCTATTCACGCCAGTGGGTCGGCCGCCCTCCGGCGGGACCGCGAAGCCAAACTTGGTGGCGATGACCACCCGGTCGCGGACCGATCGCAAGGCGCTGCCAACCAGCAGCTCGTTCTTGAAGGGGCCGTACATCTCGGCGGTGTCGAACATGGTGACGCCAAGTTCGACGGCACGAGCGAGGAGGTTCAGGGCATCGCCTTCCCCTACGCTGGACCCATAGCTTGCGCTCAGGTTCATGCATCCGAGCCCAAGTGCCGAAACCGAAAGGCCCTGTGTCCCCAAGTTGCGTTTTTGCATCGCATTCCTCTCGATTCCCGCCTCGTTACGGGCTTTGTTGAGCCGAGCTTAAGGTACCGCGGCCATCAAGAACACGACAAAACCTGTCGCGTGGCTATAGCGTCCAGGCATGGCCTCAGGCCGAGCCCATGTATCGGCCGCCGTTCGTGCTGATGGTCTGTCCGGTGACGTACGCGGCATCCGGAGAGGCGAGGTAGGAGCACGCTGCAGCGACGTTCTCGGGCTTGCCCGGGCGCTTCATCGGCATCGTGGCCGCGTAGGCGTCCACATCGACGGGCGATGCACGCAGCATCGGCGTATCGATGAAGCCGGTGGCACCATGTTCACGGTGACGTTCTGCGCTGCATATTCCATCGCGATCCAAGTCGTCGACCGACAGATCGAGGAAGGAACCGTGCCTGTGATCCCGGCATTGTTCATCAGGATCGTGATCGGCCCCAGTTCGCTCGCCGGCGGCGATGTTCTCCTGCTTGGAGCAGTCCACGCCACTGCAATAGCGCGACCGCCGTCGGCATTGACGAGGCGCTGAGTCTCTTCAGCCGATTGCTGATTGATATCCCAGATAGCGACCGCCGCACCGTCGCGCGCGAGCTTTTGCGCAATGGCGCGCCCAATGCCGGATCCTGCACCTGTGGCCACGGCGACTGCACCTGTGCCCACGGCGACTTTACCTGCCAGTCTTGGATCAATAGCTCTTCGGCAGTTCGAGCACACGTTCGGCGATGTAGTTCATGATCTGGTGCGGGCTGACCGGGGCGATGCGCGGGATCATGACTTCGCGCAGGTAGCGCTCGACGTGGTACTCCTGTGCATAGCCCATGCCGCCCATCGACATGACGGCTGTCTGGCAAGCTTCGTATCCAGCCTCTGCAGCAAGGAACTTGGCGGTGTTCGCTTCCGTGCCGCAGTCCTTGCCTTGGTCGAACAGCGTCGCTGCCTTGAACACCATCAGCGTCGCCGCTTCGACCTGCATCCAGGCCTTGGCAAGCGGGTGCTGAATGCCCTGGTTCTGGCCGATCGGGCGGCCGAACACGACGCGCTCGCGGGCATAGCGGCTGGCCTTCTGGATCGCCACGCGGCCCAATCCGGTCGCCTCGGCGGCGAGCAGCACGCGCTCGGGATTAAGGCCCTGAAGCAGGATCTTGAAGCCTTGGCCTTCCTCGCCGATGCGGTCCTCATCGGGAATGAACAAGTCGGAGATGAACAGCATGTTCGATCCGACTGCGTGCCGCCCCATCTTCGGGATGAGCCGGTGCTCGATCGCGTCACGATCCAGCTTGCAGTAGAACAGCGTCAGACCTTCCGTCTTGCGCTTAACCTCCTCAAGCGGCGTGGTGCGCGCGATCAGCAGCATGCGGTCGGCGACGTGGGCGTTGGTGATCCAGATTTTCTCGCCCGTCACCCTGTAGCCGCCATCGACCTTCGTGGCGCGAGTCTTCAGGCTAGTGGTGTCGAGGCCCGTGTTGGGCTCAGTCACCGCGAAGCACATCTTCTCCTCGCCCGAGAGGATCGGCGGGATCATTCGCGCCTGCTGCTCTTCGGTGCCGAACAGATGCACCGGCTCCAGCCCGAACACAGGGCCGTGGATGGTCGAGGCCGCCGCCATGCCGCCGCCGCTTTCCGCCACCGCCTGCAGCATCACCGCCGCTTCCGTGATGCCGAGGCCAGCGCCGCCGACCGCTTCGGGCATGGCGATGCCCAGCCAGCCGGCTTCCGCCATCGACTTGTGGAACTCGTGCGGCCACTCGCCCGAGCGGTCCTTCTCCAGCCAGTACTCGTCGCTGAACTGGGAGCAGTGCTTGAGCACCGTCTCGCGAATGTTCTGCTGATCTTCGTTGAGCGCGAAATCCATACGATCCTGCCTGCTTCCTGATGCTTACTTGAGACGGTGCGGCGCACCGGTTCCCATGAACCGGGCAAGGTTGTAGTGCAGGCTGGCTACGGCCCGTTCACGGTAGGGGTTGGGCTTGGTGCCGCGAAAACCCTTGTTCTTCATGCCTTGCTGCACGGCCGCCATATTGGTGAAGTCCTGCTCGAGCACCGGGGGCCAGTTGCCGCGCTCGGTGTACTCCCACTCCGTCTCGGGCGCCTGCCCTTCCGGGTAGAGCTCGTAAACCACGGCTTCGAACACGCACTTGTCAGGGTTGAAGTCGTGGGGCCGGGCCTGGTAGCACAGCATGTTGTTGACGGCCTGGCCGACCTGGAAGTTGGGGAAGATCTGCCAGCTGGTCCCCGCCTGGGTGGCGTGGGAAGAGGGCACTTCCGGCCAGACAACGCCGCGCTCGGCATCCACCTGCTTGGAGCGCGTGATCCAATAGGCGAGCACCTCGGCCGGCGGCGTGCCGGCGGGCAGCTCCTCGGCCAGGCGCTGAGCGACGTCGACCATCGTCTTCGTCGTGTTGGTGTTTGCCGCGGCCCAAGTATAGGCCTGCATCTCCGCCGTGGAGATACGTGCATCCTCGCCCGCGCCGATGCGCAGCTTGCCTTGCTGTTCGTCCATGTCGGCAGGCGCATCATAGCCGATGTTGCTGTGCAGCCCTTGGTTGCGCGCCCAACCCGGAAACTCACCGAAGGCCATGAACTCCGGATGCGTGCTGGCGACGTGATAGGTCTCGTTGAACGCTTCCAGCGCAACCTTCCAGTTGCACTCGAACACGATCCACTTGCGCCAGCGAGGCCGCATGTTCTGGAGCTGATAAGGGTCGAGCAACGTCGCCGCAGGTTCCAGGTAGTCGCGCAGCGGCTGAGGCTCGTCGTCCATGTTGATCCAGATCCACCCGCCCCAGGTGTCGCAATGGACAGCCCCCAGCCGCACGTCCTCATCGTTCAGGTCGCCCTGCCAGTCCTCGCGGTTGGGGATGTACTTGCAGCCGCCCTCCAGATCGAAGGTCCAGGCGTGGAAGCCGCAGATGAAGTTCGAGCGGTTCCCCCCCGCGTTGCGCTTGCCCGGCGGCGTGTCGACCAGACGACGTCCACGGTGCGGGCAGACGTTGTAGAACGCTTTCACCTGGTCCGGTGCGGTGCGCACGATCAGAATGGAGTCGGTCAGGATGTCGTACGTGATGAAGTCACCGACTTCGGGAATGTCCTCCAGCCGTCCGGCCTGAAGCCAGACGCGACGCCAGAGCCGGTCCTGCTCTGCACGCGCATAGTCTTCCGACACATAGGCTTCCGAGCCGATCGTGACCGGCTTCACCAGCTCGTCGGCGGCCTGAACGATCTTGCCAAGTTCTGTCATGGTCGTGCTCCTCGATGCTCAGTTCGTTTCGCGCGGCGCGAGCGGGGAAATTGGGAAAAGAGTTCGCTGTGCTGCTCTGGCTGGGTGAAACCGTGACCCATCGTCCGAACGGCGAGGGGCGTGCCGCCTGCGTCCCGGCGCCCGCCCGATCATCCGGACTGCATGCGGATCACCGCCGAGTTCGATTTGCGGGTAGACGACCCCGATCTCCACCAGACCTCTCCAGTTGTGCTTTGACGCGCCAATAGCCGTTGCTGTACGCCATAGCCCAAGACAATGTGTGTCGTGTGGGTATAGTCAAAGGCTATATCGTTAAGGAGAGCGCACGATGGCCGATTTCAAGCGGCTTGGGTACTTCGTTCAGATCGCGGAGCTCGGCTCGCTGACGCGAACCGCTGAGCGACTGCGCATCGCCCAGCCTTCGCTCAGCCGGCAGATGCGGATCCTGGAGGAAGAGCTCGGCGTCACTCTGTTCACGCGCGGGCACCGAGGCATGCAACTGACGGAAGCGGGTGAGGCGTTGCGCAGCCGCATTGCCGGCCCGTTGCGGCAGATCGGCCATGCCCTCTATGAGGTACGCTCGCTTCCGACGCAGACGGTGGGCAGCGTCAGCTTTGGCATGCCCCCCACGTTCGTGTCAGTCCTCGCGCCGGATTTGGCAGCGCGCGTGGCGAACGAAGCGCCGGGGGTTTCGCTGCATATCGTGGAGGGGTACTCGGGCCACCTGCTGCAATGGCTCAAGCAAGGGGAGCTGGATGCCGCGATCCTCTATGGACCCACGCCATCCGGAGTGAACGCGACCCGCCTCCTCGATGATGAACTGGTGCTGGTCGGCAGTCCGGGACACGTACCCGCTAGCGGCCAGCTTCAGTTCCGTGACTTGCCAGAGATCCCGCTGGTTCTGCCAAGCCATACTCACGGCCTTAGGATAGCGGTCGAGTCCGCCGCGGCGAAAAGCAGGACCCAGCTTACGATCGCCTTTCAGTCCGACTCGTTCCAGCTGATGATGGAACTGGTGGAGAGCGGACGCTTCTGCACGATCCTGCCGCCATCCGCGGTTCACAGACAGGTTGCCGAAGGTCGCCTTGTGACTGCAGCGATCAGCGACCCGGCACCAAAACGCCAGGTCTTCCTCGCCATGCAATCGGGAGCACAATCGCCGCGCGCCGTCATCGAAGTGGAGCGGTTCCTGCGAGAGGAGCTTGCCAGACTGGTGGACAAGGGGGTGTTTGCCGGCGCGCGTATTCTCGGGACGGCAGACTAGCGGGCATGGTATAGCTGTCCGACATACCCCGGCGACCAACATTGTCTTGGTCATATGTCGCCGCGTTGAGCTAGGCCGCCGAAAAGCCGGAGTTGGAGAGAGTATGAACATGCAGATTGGTGTTGCCTATCCGACGACCGAGGTCGCCGGAGATCCCGATGCGATCCGCAAGTTCTGCCTTGCCGTCGAGGACATGGGTTACACGCACATGATGGCGTACGATCATGTGGTAAAGTGCCCGCACGAGGATCGCGAGCCCAAGCTGACGGGTCCATATACCGACAAGGACACCTTTCACGATCCTTTCGTTCTGTTCGGATTTGCCGCGGCCATCACCACCAAGCTGCAGTTCTCGACCGGCGTGCTCGTCCTGCCGCAGCGCCAGACGGTGCTGGTCGCGCAGCAGGCGGCGGACGTCGACCTGCTTTCGCGTGAGCGGCTGCGTTTGGGTGTGGGCATCGGCTGGAACTATGTCGAATTCGAAGCTCTGGGGCAGAACTTCAAGACTCGCGGGCGGCGGGTCGAAGAGCAGGTCGAGTATTTGCGCAAGCTCTGGACCACGCCGATCCTGACCTTCCAGGGCGAGTTCGACAAGATCGATCGCGCTGGGATCAACCCCCGTCCGCGCCGGCAGATCCCGCTGTGGATCGGCGGCCACAGCGAGGTCGCTTACGAGCGTGGCGCGCGCATCGGCGACGGTTTCGTCTTCGCCGCATCGGGCGAAGGTGCGGTCGAGGCATGGGGCCGCGTCCAGCACCACCTGCGCGAGCTCGGGCGGGACGAGGCGGAATATGGCCGCGAACTCCTGACGCTGTTCGCGCGCGACAAGCAGGAAACGGTCGATCACCTGAAGCGCTGGCGCGACGCCGGCGGCACGCACGGGGGGGTGCCGTCGATGAACAAAGGCCTAGGCGGCGATATCGACGCGCACATCGATTATGTCGCCGACGTCAAGCGCATGTTGGACGAAGGCTGAGGCAAGACAAGTCAAGGAACACCACCATGCAAATCAGTGATCTCGCCCCGCGGATCGGTTCGCGCGTCGAGGCTGACCGGTCCGAGCTGCTGTCCGGAGCCCATTCCCAGCAGATCCGACAGCTGCTGGAGCAGCGCGGCGTGCTGTTGTTCCCCGAGCTTGATTTGTCCGACGAGGAACAACTGGCATTCGCCGAAACGCTCGGCGAAGTGATCCAGCAGGGCATCAAGGGCATCTACAAGATCACGCTCGATCCTACTTTAAACGATACGGCCGATTACCTCCATGCCACGACGCATTGGCATATCGATGGCGCCAACGATCCGGTGCCGACCCTTGCTTCGCTACTGACGGCACGGGTCCTGTCTGAAGAGGGCGGCCAGACCGAGTTCGCGAACACTTATGCCGCTTACGAGGACTTGCCCGAGGACAAGAGGCAATACGTCGAAAGCCTGCGGGTGGTTCACTCGCAGGAGTTCATCCAGCGCGCTCTCTACGCCGATCCCACCCCAGCTCAGGTCGCACGCTGGCGCGAAATTCCCGAGCAGGTGCAGCCGATGGTCTGGACCCACCGCTCCGGGCGCAAGTCGCTTGTCCTTGGCCTGACTGCCGGCCGCGTCGAGGGAATGAGCGAAGCGGAAGGCACCGCACTGCTCGAGGAAATGCAGGCTTGGGCAACCCAGCCGCAGTTCGTCTACCGCCACCAGTGGACCGTCGGCGACATGATCATCTGGGACAACACCGGCGTCATGCACCGAGTGGAGCAATATCCGGCAAACAGCGGACGGCTGCTCAGCCGCACGACGCTGGTCGGTGAAGAGACGATCGCCTAAAAAAGGAAACGGGAACGATGCCAGCTTACATTATCGTCTATCGCGAGACTCCGGTAACGGATCGGGCCGCCATTGACGAATACTCGCGCATCAATCGCGAGAACGCCCCTGCCTTCCAGGAGAAGTTCGGCATTCGCCCTCTGGTCGTCTACGGCGCGTCCGAGGCTCCGGAAGGCAGCAACCCCGATGGCATTGTCATGCTGCAGTTCCCGACCGTAGAAGATGCGCGCGCCTGGTACGACAGCCCTGCGTATCAGGAGGCCCTTGCCTACCGCAAGGAAGCGGCCGACTGGCGCGTAGTTATCGTCGAAGGGCTGCCCGGATGAGCGATGGCGGCACGCCCGACAGGCAGCGGATCGAAAACCTTCCGCCGAAGGCTCTGACTCCCGAAATTGAGGCGTTGTTCCCGATCATGCTGCCGCCAGGCCCCCGGGCGAAGGGGGCCGACTTCAATGCGCTTGCGGCGATCCTGAACACGGCAGGTGCGGCGAATCGAGCGGCGGGTCTTCGAGCCGGCGACCTCCGCCGGACTGCCCCAGTTCAATTGCCGGCTGTGGCACAAGGGTGCACCACATGAATGCTCAAGCGCGCGTCGGACGCATCGGTGTGTGGTCGCTCGAGCTTCGCTTCGGTGATCATGGCGAAGCGGCCGAAGCGGCGAGCGAGCTCGACGAACTGGGATACTCTGCAGTTTGGGTGCCGGGCGGTATCGGCGGAGACCTGACTGGCGACCTGGATCGCCTGCTCGCCGCAACCCGCAGCATGACAATTGCAACGGGCATCCTCAACATCTGGAAGCATGAGCCCGCCGAAGTTGCCGAGTGGTGGCACGGGCTGGAGCACACGAGGCAGCAGCGTGTCCTGCTCGGCCTCGGCGTTAGCCATGCCCACGTGATCGGGGACGCGTACAAGAAGCCGCTGGCGGCGATGCGGGACTACCTCGGCTTGCTCGACGAAGCCGGCTTACCCGAACAGGCGCGGTGTCTGGCTGCGCTTGGCCCCAAGATGCTGGAACTCGCTCGCGAGCGTACCGCCGGCGTGCACCCCTACCTCATCACGCCGGCACATACCGCGCTTGCTCGACAGGCTGTCGGCCCGGACAGGCTGGTCGCACCGGAGCAGGGAATAATCCTGGAGAAGGATCCCGTCCGCGCACGCGAGATGGGGCGAGCCGCGCTGTCGCACTATAGTTCGTATCCGAATTACCGCAGCAGTTGGCAGCGGCTCGGCTTTTCCGAGGGCGAGATGGATGCCCTAAGCGATCGTCTCGTCGATGCACTCTTCGCCTGGGGAACGCCGGAGGTGATCGCCGAGCGGGTGGGGCAGCACTTCGCCGCTGGAGCAGACCACGTCTGCATCCAGGCGATAACCGGGGCAGGCGTGAGTGTCGCGGCGGCCCGGCCTATCTGGCGCGAACTTGCGGGAGCATTGCTCTGAGCACCCCGCCGCTCGTCGCTCAAACGGTTGTTTCTAGCAGGACGGTGGCGAAGTTCGCCGCGTGGTGCCGACCTCCCTTCACCGATGCAGTTGATACAACCGGCGTTCTACGTTCTAAGAAGAGGCGAGCGGGCAGAGATGTCACACGAGAGAAGCGAAGCCGAGTATCGCATCGGCAAAGGGATTGTCGTGATCGCGATCGATCACTTGCGGGTTGGCGAGAGCGATATGCCGGGCCTGTAGGAGGCAAGCCTTGTCCCGATCGCTGAGGCCAATCATACCGTCCTGCAGGTTGCCTTGGAGGGGCTACGCGAAGGTACCCTACGGCCGGGATTGCAGCCCATTAGCCCCAGTGTGAGCGTCGGCGAAGGGCAGTCGATGGGCGGCCACATCGCGATTCTGATGCAGGCGGCACCGCAGCTTCGACGGCTTGCGATGCTGGGATCTAGCGTGTCGTGCACTCGCCTGCCAGCCAGGGACCGGGCAAACGACATCTGTCTGCTGGGCAAGGATGATCGCGCCGAGGGTCCCCGAAATTCGCCGGATTGGACGTGCGATAATACCCCCCGTATAGTCGAATCTGGATCAACGGCGGAACCGCGGCGGGCATTATGCCTGCGGCCGTCATGAAGGCGGCCCCGCGGCTCACGCCACAATCCGGCGCAGGGATGGCCGATCCAGCCTTTGAGACCTCCGGCTCGTTCAGCCCCTTATCTGATCGACTCACGATGCATTGCCAGGTAAGATCTTGATTATGGGTAGCGTGCACAAGTTCCAGCGTCCGCCGAAGAACGAGCAACAGTTTAAGGGCTATCGGCCGACCCTGCCAAGTGGATCGCGGCGCGGGAAATTGGCGCGTTGGCAGCCCCGCGATTGGCAGAAGACTCTCATCGCATGGTCGGCGCTTGTGTTCCTTGCTGTCGGGATTTGGGCTACCGGCAAGTTAATGTAGCGGCAATCGCCGCTGGCGCCGCTTGCAGGCATCCAGAACAACACGATCTCTCCCGTTCGCTGCTTGTCGCGTGCTACCTCTAGTGCCTCTCAGCACAGCGGCATGAACGGCAGCTTGTGCGAAGCGCGCCAGAGCCGCGGGATGTCTGCGATTGGGTCGCCATGAAGCTTCAAGCGGCGATGGGGTTCTGCTCACTTACTTGAGCGCGACGAACGTCAATCGACGGCGGCGCCCCGAACAGGCGCCTGTACTCACGGCTGAACTGTGATGGGCTCTCGTAGCCGACCGCGAAGGCCGCCGCCGATGCACCGACGCCTTGGCTCAGCATCAAGCGACGTGCCTCTTGGAGACGTAGCTGTTTCTGGTATTCCAATGGAGTCAGTCGCGTCACTGCCTTGAAATGCTGATGGAACGAGGATGGGCTCATGCCCGCGACCTCGGCAATCTCAGCCACGCGTAGGGGCCTCTCCGGACGCTCGCGGATGTGGGCCGCTGCACGTGCGACGCGAGCGAGGTGGCCGTCGGCGGCTGCCATCCGCCGCATCATAGGCCCGCATGGGCCCTGCAGTAGGCGGTACAGGATCTCGCGCTCTACGAGGGGTGCGAGGAAGGCGGCATGGGCGGGCTGGTCAAGCACGCCGACGAGGCGGCAAGCCGCATCGACCAACTCAGGATCGATCGGGTATGCGGCGAGAACTGGAGCGGAAGCGCTCGCCGCATCGTTCCCTGCTGCCAGCACCAGATCGCTGAGCACACCCAAATCGAAGTCGATCTTGCAGCAAAGGTATGGCGCTTCGTGGCTGGCTTGGACGACATGGCCGACGAGTGGTAGGTCCAAGGACACCACGAGATGGTGTGCAGCATCGTACAGGATGACCTGGTCACCCAGAGCGACGCGCTTGGCGCCTTGTGCGATCAGGCAAGCTGATGCTTCGTAAACGGCTGGCAAGGGCGCGCTAGGCATATCCGCGCGGAACAGCGACAGACGGGGCAGGGCGGTTGCGACCATGCCCGTTGACGGCAGATGGCGCGAGATCAGGTCGGCGAGATGGGCAGCGTTGCGCATGGCGGTCTTCTGCCCCTGCGCTGGCAGATTGCAAGGTCCTGTCTTCCAAATTCGTAGTATCGGGCAAGTCTGCCGGATGATCGGCCTAACGGCTACGCCCTGTATCGCTCCATATCCTCGCTAGCCCCACAAACCGGTGCAATGGAGACAACGTATGCCCACCATCAACAAAACCATCCTCATCACCGGTGCATCCAGTGGCATCGGCGAGGCCGCCGTTCGCGAGCTTGCCGGAACCGGCGCCCGGCTGTTCATAGGTGCTCGCCGGGCCGAGCGGCTCGAGGCGCTAGCGCACGAACTTGGCGGCAACCTTGCCTGGCGTACGCTCGACGTGACGGATGCAACCGACTTCCAGGCCTTTGCAGACGCCGCTGTCGAGCGGTTCGGTCGAGTCGATGCGCTGGTCAACAATGCGGGTGTGATGCCGCTGTCGGCGCTGGCGGCAGTCAAGCTGGATGAGTGGAACCGCATGATCGACGTAAACGTGCGCGGAGTGCTGCACGGCATCGCCGCCGTGCTCCCTCGCTTCGTAGCGCAGCGGTCCGGGCACGTCGTCAATGTGGCCTCGGTCGCGGCGCATATGGTCATGCCTACGGCTGCGGTTTACTGCGCCACCAAGCATGCGGTGAAGGTGATCACCGAGGGCTTGCGCCAGGAGCATGACGAGGTGCGCTCGACGCTGATTTCGCCTGGCGTCGTCGCGACCGAGCTCGGCCACGACATCAGCGTGCCCGAAGTCGCGGACGGCCTTCGAACCTGGCGCAAGAAGTCGCTAGGGCCCGACGCGATCGCTCGGGCTATCCGCTACGCGCTAGAACAGCCGGACGGCGTGGACATCAACGAGATCATCGTGCGACCAACCGCTGCCGATATGTAAGCTTGAAGGGGCAAAGCGGTGCGCTTTGCCCCTTCAAGCCCGCGCCAGCCGATTGCCCGATGAGCCGGTCCGAGCAACTGGCGGCGGGCGAGTGCAGTAAGCCACTGTCGACCAAGGTTAAGCTCGTCGCGATAAAGCCAAGCGCACCTATGCGGTCTTGAGGCTGCACTGAACAAGCGTCCGCTTTCGGAAAGCAGCAGAGTGGCTCTAAGTGGCGGCTTATGGTTCTTATCAACCTCAGCGGCATGCTGAACGAAGGGCGGCATGATGGCGGCTTCTCAGATGGCAACATGGAGCGGCCCGGCATCGAGGCCCCTATGAACGAAGTCGATGCGGGCCGTGTCGATGTGATCGTCGTCTACAAGGTCGATCGCCTCACTCGCAGCCTTGCCGCCTTTGCCAAGATCGTCGAACGGCTCGATGCGCGGCAAGCCAGCTTCGTCTCTATCACCCAGGCGTTCAACACGACTACTAGCATGGGACGCCTCACACTCAACGTGCTGCTCTCGTTAGCACAGTTCGAGCGCGAGGTTACCGGCGAGCGCATTCGCAACAAGATCGCGGCCTCAAAGAAGAAGGGCTTGTGGATGGGCGGTCCGGTGCTCCTTGGATACAAGGTGATCGATCGCAAGCTGATCGTCGTCCCAGAAGAAGCCGAACGGATGCGCATGATCATGCTGCGCTATCTGGACGCGGGGTCAGCTCCAGCGCTGCTCCAGCAGCTCAATGTGGAAGGCATTGGAACCAAGGTGCAGGTGCGGAGCAGCGGACCCCACGGGGGAGGCATCCCCTTTAAGCGTGGCAGCTTGTTCTACTTGCTAAAGAACCCTGTCTATCGGCGCATGCTGGTCCACAAGGACAACCTCTACCTAGGCGAACACCAGCCGATCGTTGGCCAGCAGCTCTGGGATGCGGTTCAGGCGAAGCTTGCGGAAGGCACCGTCGCGACGCGAGACCAACGATCCGCAAAGAGCACTACTACAGGGGATAGTCGCTGATCCACAAGGCCGGGCGATCGTGCCGAGCTACGCTACCAAGGGCAAACGTCGGTACTGCTACTACGAGACTCGCAAGGAATGCTCCTGGGTCTCGCCGGCTGATGTCCTGAACCGCGAGTAACAGACCTGCAGCGAGGGTGCGGCGGGGTTCTTCCAAACGGAGAATCCAGCTGTTTTCGTGACTATGTGCTGGGTCTCGGCGGCGGTCTCTATCTTCACCGTATCTGAAAATCGACGGCGAGAAGGCGCAGCACTGCGCGGCTGTGCACCAGCCGGGTGCCCGAAGGCGAAACTCAGTGCTGTTCCGAAACTGCCTGGTGCGGTCGAGAAGACTCGAACTTCCACGGGCTTTCGCCCACAACGACCTCAACGTTGCGCGTCTACCAATTCCGCCACGACCGCTAAATCTCGGGATGCGCTGACGCTCTTCCCGGGGCAGGAGCGCGCCCTTAGCAAAGGCTTTGAAAGGCTGCAAGCGGCGATAACGATTGTTTTCGCGACTGCTGCCCGGTTCAGGCCGGCTTCCATCCTATTTCTGCCGATTTGGCCGACTTTGGAACGTCGGTCACGGCTTCGTTTATGGTGATTGTCTCGCCCGGTGCCAGCTCCCGCTTGGGCGGCACGACTTCCCAGCTGTAGACGATGCGGTCTCGCGCATCACGCAGCACGATCAGAATTGTCGGCACGTAACGGCTCTCTCGGCCGATATTGCTGACCGTCCCGCTGGCACCGAAATACTCGGTGCCGTTAGGAAGAGTGCGTCGGTCTTGCCGCTTGGCAGGAAAATCCAGCACGAGGTCCTGTTGCGCTTGCGCGAAGGTGGGTCTTGCGACCGGAACCCAGTCTGGCAGGCCGGCCCAGGCGACCAGCCCCGCGAGCCCCAATGTTACGACCGCGAATACGATAGCCGCCAGCATCCCGATCTTCGCCCAGTTGCGCCGGGGCCGAAAGGGAGGCGCGAAGTCGAAGCGCGAAGGGCTCTCGTCCGAAAACTGGGTTTCGCTCGTATCATCGTAGTAGGTGCGCCGGGGCCCTTGCGCCGGCTCGCGATCCGCCAACGGCGGCTTCGGAAGCTCGTCCACGGGTTTGTGGGTGCGGGGTGCTGGCTGGGGCGCTTCAGGCAAAGGGCCATCCACCGACGTGGGCGCTGGCGGTGTGTTGCCTGACGGTTCGGTTGGGGGTGTGGGCGTACTGCCTGCTTCGGCTGTCGCGCCCGGACCAGCTTCGGTCAGGTCCTCTACCGATGCGTACTGGAACCAGCTGTGGCGGCACTTGGCGCACCGCACCGTGCGGCCTTCCACGCCGATCGCACTGTCCGGGACCGCGTAGCGGGTCGCACAAGCGGGGCAGGCGATGATCATAGTGTCACCCTAGACATGAGAACGGCCCATGCGACAAGACGATGACCAGCGGCTTCATGGTTCTGAGCTCTTTTTTCCACATTCATTGACCGCCATAGCCCGTTCGGCGTACCTCGCGCACTCCGTTTTTGAAGACGAATTGATGAGCATTACGGCTGGGGACGAAATCGTCCATTTCGACAACGTGGGCCTGCGCTACAGCACCGACCGCGAGGTGCTGAGCGACTTGTCGTTCACGCTGTTTCCCGGCACCTTTTATTTTCTGACCGGCGCGAGCGGCGCGGGCAAGACCTCGCTTCTGCGGCTGCTCTATCTCGCGCAGCGGCCATCGCGAGGCGTCATTCGCATGTTCGGCAAGGATGCGATCACCACGCCCCGCAGCGGCCTGCCCGCGATGCGGCGACGGATCGGAGTGGTCTTCCAGGATTTCCGGCTGGTCCCTCACTTGAGCGCGTTTGATAACGTGGCGCTGCCCTTGCGCGTCGCGGGCTTTGGCGAGCGAGAGATAGCCGGGCCTGTTGCCGATATCCTGGACTGGGTGGGCTTGGCGGACCGCCGCGATGCGCGGCCGGCGACGCTATCTGGCGGAGAACAGCAGCGTATCGCCATCGCGCGTGCAGTGATCGGGAGGCCGGACGTGCTTGTGGCGGACGAGCCCACAGGAAACGTCGATCCGGAGATGGCGGTGAAGCTATTGCGACTGTTCGAGCTGCTTAACCGTCAGGGCACGACGGTCGTGGTAGCCACCCACGATGTTCATTTGTTGAAGAAGGTCTCCAATCCGCTGATCATGCGGCTTGATCGGGGACGCCTTTCCGATCCAACCGGCGCGTTGCGATACCCGCCGCGGCGGGTAACGTAAGGGGCATGAGAACATGAGCCGGGCTTCACCGGACAAGAGCCCGGGCAGGATCGGGCGGCGTCGCGCGCTTTTCGCAAGAGGTGAGGCCGAGCTCGTGCCGCAGGCACGCCTTTCCGGCCCGATGCCGTGGGTCATCGCGATCATGGTAGCGTTGACGGCCATCGCGCTTGCTGCCGGCCTTACTCTTGGCAACACGGTGACCGCTGCCACGGCGGAGATCGAGGGCGGGGTGACTGTACAGATCGTCGAGCCCCGAACGGACTTGCGCGAGCGGGAAGTGACCCGAGCGCTCGCCGCGCTCAAAGTGCTTCCCGGCATTCAGAGCATACGCTTGGTGCCCCAGGAGGAACTGGATAAGCTGGTCGCGCCTTGGCTCGGCTCAGTCGACGAGGACCCGGCCGCAGCGGCAATTCCGGTCCCCGCCTTGATCGACGTTCGGCTCAGACGGCCCACTACGCGGTCACAAGTTGCAGTTGTCGAAGAGGCGCTCTTACCGGTTGCCCCGTCCGCACGCGTCGATGCGCAGGCCACCTGGTTGCGGCCGGTATTCGATGCGATCGTCTCTCTGCAGTGGCTGGCGATCGCACTGGTCGTGCTGCTCGCGGGCGCCTTGGCGGCAGCGGTGCTGCTGGCGGCGCGTTCGGCCCTCGGGACCAACCGCGACACGATCGAAATCGTTCACCTGCTCGGCGGCACCGACACGCAAATCGCTCGCGTATTCCAGCGCTCGATCGGATGGGACGCGGCGGGGGGAGGCGCAGTCGGCCTGGCGCTGGCAATGATGGTCATCCTGGGGCTGGGGCGCCGCTTTTCCGGGCTTGGAGCGGGCATGGTGAGCAGTGGCGGGCTTGTTTGGACCGACTGGCTGCTGCTTGCACTCGTGCCGCTGCTGGCGACGCTGCTGGCAATGCTGACTGCCCGGCTGACCGTGATGCATGCGCTGCGTAAGATGCTATAAGCTCTCTCATGTTCCGCCGCATCGCCGCATTCTTCTTACTGCTATGGGTTTTTGGTTTCCTGTGGTTCGCAGTCACGCTGCCGCAACCGGCGGACGGCCAACGTACGGATGCAGTTATCGTTCTTACAGGAGGTCCGGGCCGTATTCCGCGCGCGATCAACGTGTTGCGAGAGGGGCTTGCGCCGCGTCTGCTTGTTTCGGGTGTGGATCCCGAAGTCCGCACCGTCGAGTTCGCACGCGAGTACAACGTCTCCGAGCGTTTGATGCAGTGCTGCATTACACTGGGCTACCGCGCATTCGACACCCGGTCCAACGCGGTGGAGGCCGGCAACTGGTTGCGTGCGAACGGCGCCCGTTCTGTGCGCGTGGTCACTGTCGACTGGCACATGCGCCGCGCGGCGTATGAGCTGGGTCGGGCGTTGCCAGCCCACATAGCAGTGCTGCGCGACGCCGTGCACAGCGAACCGTCCTTGCAAGTTCTCTTCCTCGAATACCACAAGCTGCTGGCACGCTGGATGATCGATACATGGCAAAGGCTACGTCAGTGACACGTCCGATCCAAGTTTTGCGTAATGTTCTTTTCTATGTGGCGTTCTACGTTGGATCAGCCGGCTATGTGCTTTCGGCTTTGGCTATGCTGCCAATCAGCCGAGACCGCTTCGCGCGGGTAGTCGTCGGGTGGAGCCGATATCATCGAACCTGTGCCCGGTTGCTGCTGGGCATTCGCGTGGTCATCGAGGGTGAACTGCCGCTGTCCCATGCCCTTGTCGCGATCAAGCACGAGAGCTTCTTTGAGGCGATCGACTTGCCCTACCTGCTCAACGAACCCGCCGTTATAGCCAAGGCCGAGTTGCTGCGCATTCCACTCTGGGGGAAGGCAGGGCGCAATTTTGGCCTGATCGGCGTCGAACGGGATCAAGGGGCCAAGGCTCTGCGCACGATGCTGAACGAGGCACGGACGATGATCGCCGCCGGTCGGGTTCTGGCCATCTTCCCCGAGGGGACGCGGATACCGCACGGGCACACGGCACCGCTCGGCTCGGGCTTTGCAGGGCTCTACAAGCTGCTTCGCCTTCCGGTCGTCCCCGTGGCGGTGGATAGCGGGCCGCTCTATCATCGGACGTGGAAGCGATCGGGGACGATCACCTATCGAGTTGGCGCGCCCATCCCTTCCGGCCTTCCCCGGGATGAGATCGAGGCGAAGGTAATCGCGGCGATCAATGGACTAACCCCGGAGGCGCCCTTTCAGGAGAGCGCCAACGGTGCGGGACTTCCGCAGGCGACGGCTCCCGGCCTGCCGCGCAGGGCTTAGTCGGCCGACGTCTACTTTGCAGCGCGGAGGCGAGAGCTTTAGCCCTCTGTCGCATCGTGGTCGGCCCGTCCGAAATCCGGACGGGCATCGTCCTGCCCTTCCTCGATGATCGAGCGGCGGATCGCGCGAGTGCGAGCAAATTGGCTGAACAGCATTTCGCCGTCTCCGATGCGAATCGCGCGCTGAAGCGCAGTGAGATCCTCAGTGAAGCGCTGGAGCATGGTCAGCACCGCTTCGCGGTTCGATAGGAACACGTCGCGCCACATGGTCGGATCGGAGGCTGCGATCCGGGTAAAGTCCCGGAAGCCGCCAGCGGAATATTTAATCACCTCCGAGCGGGTGACTTCCTCAAGATCCGACGCGGTGCCGACGATCGTATAGGCGATCAGGTGCGGCAGGTGGCTGGTTACGGCAAGCACTAGGTCGTGATGCTCGGGGTCCATGATCTCCACGTTCGCGCCCAGAGCCTCCCAGAACGCGACGAGGCTGGACAGCTTCACGAGGTCTGTCTGCGCCGGGGGCGTGACGATGCACCAGCGGTTTCGGAAAAGCTGCGCGAAGCCTGCGTCAGGACCTGAGTTCTCAGTGCCTGCCACCGGGTGGGCAGGGATCACAAGGTGATCCGGCAAGGCCTCGCCAAGGGCTTTGGCGACGGCTTGCTTGCTCGAACCCACGTCGCTGACGAGCGCTCCGGCTGGAAGGCTCGCGCGCACGTCTGCCGCTGCGGGCCCCATCGCACCCGGCGGCACGCAGAAGATGATCAGATCGGCATCGGCAGCCGCTTCGGCAGACGTGTCGCAGACCTTGTGGACGAGTCCGCGCTCTGCTGCGCGGGCACGAGTCCCGGGGTCGATGTCCGTGCCGGTGGTAAAGACGTCGGGAAGATAGGCCTGCACAGCCAGTCCGATGGACCCGCCTTGCAGGCCAAGACCGATGATGGCGACGCGCTGGAAAGTCATGTCCCCGCGCCTTTCATTCCCAGACCGTTCACTTCGCTGCCTCGGCCATTTCGCCCAAGGCGGCTGCGATGGTGTCCATGTCACGGGCATGGCCGATCGTGAAGCGCAGCGCCTGGGGCAAGCCCTGACCGGGAAGCCAGCGCACGATATAGCCGCGCTCAGCCAGCCCCTGGTACGCAGCCTCGGCAGTGAGCGCCCCTTGAAACAGGACGAGGACGAAGTTGGCTTCGCTAGGAAGCGCCCGCAAACCATGATTGCCGAGCGCTTCCACGGCTCGGACAAAGCTGGCGCGAACGTCCAGGTTATGCAGTCGACTGTGCTCGACGAAATCTGCATCTTGAACGGCGGCCAGAGCGACCGCCTGGGCGCTGTTGTTCAGGTTGAAGGGGCCGCGGATGCGATTGAGCACTTCGATCACCCCGGCCGGGCCGGTCGCCCAACCCACACGTTCGCCGGCAAGGCCGTACGCCTTCGAGAAAGTGCGGGTTACCAGCACATTCGGCTGCGATGCCGCCAATTCGAGTGCGCCGTCGTCATCCTCTGGTGCAACGTATTCGGCATAGGCCTGGTCGATGACGAGCAGGACCTCGGGAGCCAGAGCAGCATGCAACCTTGCGATTTCGCCGCGGGGGAGGAAGCTGCCGGTCGGATTGTTGGGATTGGCGACGAACACCACACGAGTCCTGTCGCTCACCATCGAGAGCAACACGTCGACATCGGTGCCATAGTCCGCATCGGGAGCAATCACCGGAGTGGCGCCGCAACGGCGCGCGACAATCTCGTAAAGCGAGAAGCCGTAGCGGACGTACAGCACTTCATCACCCGGTCCTGCATAGGCATTGGCCGCAATGCCGAGCAGTTCGCCCGATCCTGTTCCGCACAGTATCCGCGCCGGATCAATTCCGTGCAGTTCGCCAAGAGCCGCACGCAAGGAGGTGCTGTCAGGGTCCGGGTAGAGCGAGGGCTCCACTGCACTTGCCCGCGCTGCCAGCGCGGCCGGGCTTGTGCCCAACGGGTTCTCGTTGGCGGAGAGCTTGATCAGCGGCCTTCCATCCGCGCCTGTCGATTTGCCCGGCACATAGGCGTGGATCGCTTCGATCCACGGTTTGGGAGCGGGCACACGGGTAGAGATCAGGTTCATGATCGGCGGCCTTTAGCGAAGGAGGGGCCAGATTGCACCCCGCGATTGAAAGGCCGCCATTGACAGGGGAGAGGGGCTGCCCCAATTCCCCCGGTCACCATGGCAACGGCTCCGACCATCGACACGAGCGAAGTTCTGACGCTGCCTCAGCCTCTGCGGCTCGACGGCGGCCAGAGCCTGTCTGGCGTGCACATAGCTTACGAGAGCTACGGCACGCTCTCCCCTGCGCGCGACAATGCGATCTTCATCGCCCATGCCCTCACGGGCGATCATCATGTCGCCAGCCCCCATCCCAAAACCGGCAAGCCCGGCTGGTGGGTGCGCATGGTCGGTCCCGGCAAGCCGATCGATACCGACCGATACTATGTGATCTGTGCCAATGTGCTGGGTAGCTGCATGGGTTCGACCGGCCCCGCCTCGACAGGGCCCGAGGGCAATCCGTGGGGCATGCGCTTCCCGGTAATCACCATTCGCGACATGGTGCGCGGACACGTCGCACTGCTGGACGCCCTGGGGATCGAGCAACTGCATGCCGTAGTCGGCGGTTCGATGGGAGGAATGCAGGCGCTGAGCCTTGCCGCGAATTTCCCTGAGCGCACGCGTGCCGCCCTCGTGATCGCGTCCACGGCGCGGCACTCCGCTCAGAACATCGCGTTTCACGAGGTAGGACGCCAAGCGATCATGGCCGATCCAGCCTGGCGTGAAGGCAATTACTATTCGCACGGAAAGGGCCCGGAAAAGGGCCTCTCGGTGGCGCGAATGGCGGCGCACATCACCTACTTGTCGGAAGCCGGGTTGACCGAGAAATTCGGACGACGCTTGCAGAACCGCACTGAGAAAACCTTCGGGTTCGACGCAGACTTCCAGGTCGAGAGTTATCTGCGCTATCAGGGGCTGGCGTTTACCGATCGCTTCGATGCCAATGCCTACCTCTACATCACGCGGGCTATGGACTACTTCGATCTTGCAGAGGAGCACGGGGGCATGCTCGCGAATGCATTCGCCGCCAGCAAGGCGCGCTTCTGCCTCGTCAGCTTCGACACGGATTGGCTCTATCCGACAGCCGAATCGCGCAACGTCGCCCACGCTCTAACCGCGGCAGGTCTGCCGGTCAGTTTTGTCGAGCTTTCGGCGCCTTTCGGGCACGACTCATTCCTGCTGGACGTTCCCGCGCTCGACCGGGTGGTCGCAGGGTTCCTGGGGTAAGGTGATGGTTCTGCGCCCCGACCTCGCGGTGATCGCAGAGAGCGTTGCACCCGGCTCAAGGGTGCTCGACGTCGGCTGCGGTGACGGTGCGCTTATCGCCGCTTTACGTGACCGCAAAGGGTGCGATGCACGCGGGATGGAGATCGATCCCGCTAACGTCGCCGAATGCGTCGCGCGCGGCCTTTCGGTCATCCAGGGCGACGCTGACAAGGACTTGGCCTTCTACCCGGACTCCTCCGTAGAGTACGCCATTCTGAGCCAGACGCTGCAGACGACGATGCGCCCCGATCGCGTGCTGGAGGAACTGCTGCGGATCGGGCGGAAGGCCTTCGTCAGTTTTCCGAACTTCGGACACTGGAAAGTCCGCACGTCGCTGCTGTGGAACGGCCGCATGCCGGTAACTCGGCTGCTGCCGATCGCCTGGTACGCGACGCCGAACATTCACCACGCCACCGTCAACGACTTTCGCGACATGGTGCGCGAACGGGGAATCAAGGTGGAGCAGGCCTGGTACCTGAGTGGCGACCGTCGCTGCAGTCCGGCAGCGGCCAGCTTTCGCGCCGAACACGCCGTTTTTCTGCTGGCGCGCTGACGGCGCCAGCTAGTCAGCAAGACGCTCCTGGGCCGCAGCCGCTGGGCCCGCTACAGCCAACACGCTGTCATCGCGTGCGAGCGCCCACAGGCTCAGTCCTGCCGCTTGTGCGCGCTTCACGGCCATGCTCGTCGGCAGTGACACTGTGACCAGCGTGGTTGCGCCCGCCCGCACGGCTTTCTCCACGATCTCGTAACTGCATCGCGCCGTCGAAAGAACAAAGCCTGTTGCCAGCGGTTTGCCCGATCTCGCACTGACGCCGACGAGCTTGTCGAGCGCGTTGTGCCGGCCCACGTCCTCGCGCACGTGAACAAGGCTGCCGTCGAGCGCCACGTGCGCTGCGGCGTGGGCGGCGCCTGTCGCTCTTCCCAGCGGCTGATGATCGCGCAGATGGCTTAACGCGCGGAAGATCGCCTCGCTCGCAATGGGCTCGTGGGGAGCCACGGCCGGCAAGGGCCGGGCGACCGCTTCGAGATTCTCGATACCGCACAAACCGCAACTCGATTCGGCAACGCGCGCGCGCACGCGTTCTCCCAGCTTCTCGGCGCCGAGGCCCTCGACGGTGGTTCTCACGACCCAACCATTCTCGACTTCGGCCACCGCGACGTCCAGGACCTGAGTTGCGGTTGTCGCCAGGCCTTCGCCGATAGCAAAGCCGGTTGCGAAGTCCGCCAGATCTGTCGGTGTGGCCATCATCACAGCGTAGGCAACGCCGTTAAACTCAAGCGCCACGGGAGCTTCGGGCACCCATTGGCGCTCAACCTGGAGGCGGCGCCCGTCTGCCGTGACTTCGACCGCTCCACCCATGTCAGTTAACCCATGTTGAGCCCGAAGTAGGCTCCCAGCTTGTTGCCGTCGGGGTCGCGCAAGTAAGCGCCGAAGGCGCCACGTGCCTGCGGCTTGGGCTCGGGATCTCCCTCGGTGGTGCCACCGTTGGCGAGGCCGGCCGCGTGCCAGTTGCGCACAGACTGCTCGTCCGGCGCCTCGAGAACTACGGTTCCGCCATTGGCGTGAGTCGCGGGCTGACCGTCCCTGGCGGGGCCGCACAGGAAGCGAGCGCCACCGGGCAAGTTGTACATGATGAGGGGGTAGTCGGCCGGCGTTGCGGAGGGCGCCACTCCGAGCGCACCGAAAGTGGCATCATAGAACGCGCGGGACTTGGCGACGTCGTTCGTACCGAAGCGCAGACTTTTCAGCATCGTTGACCTTCCCTCTCTCTTTACGCCCCAGTCATGGTGCTTCGGGTCGGCAGGGTCAATCCGTGGAAGGAGGAGCTGCTGCCGGCTGCCGGCTGCCGCGAGCTCGCGACGAGCACTTATCCACCAGTCGCACCCGCTTCGTCCTATCGCTGCTGGACGCTTGTGGACGCCTTTGGCATGCCATGCGGCATGTGGCACTTATACCAGTTCCCGCTCTGCCCATTCAGCCGCAAAGTGCGTCTACTGATGAGCGAGAAGGGCATCGCTTACGAACTCCAGACGGAAAAGCCCTGGGAGGCGCGCGACGGCTTCTTTGCGATGAACCCCGCAGGCAGGGTGCCTGTGCTTCATGAAGAGGAGCGCGGCATCACGCTGGCTGACAGCCGCGCGATCTGCGAGTATCTCGAGGAAACGGTCGACCGAAACCCGCTGATCAGTGGAACCGCCCAGCAGCGTGCCGAAGTGCGCCGGTTGGTCGCCATGTTCGACGAGAACTTCTTCAACGATGTCGCTGGCCCGCTGCTGCACGAGCGTATGAAGAAGCGGCTCATCCTGCGCCAGTCACCCGATGCGAAGATGCTGCGGGAGGCCATGAAGCTGGCGCACGATTGGCTGGACTATATCGATTACCTCATCGACCATCGGCCTTGGCTCGCGGGCGCTACTATGACGCTGGCGGACCTCGCCGCCGCCGCGCAGATCTCCGTAGCCGATTATCTCGGCGGCATTGACTGGTCGAGCCACGAGCCCGCGCGTGGCTGGTACCTCGTGATCAAAAGCCGTCCAAGCTTCCGGCCGCTGCTGTCCGAACGGATGGAAGTGATTCAACCGCCTAGTCATTATGCCGAGGTTGATGCGTAGAGGTTTCCCCACCCGGCGGGTGGGGCAAAGGCGCCAAGTCTGCCTCTAGAATTTGGCTCCTGGTGCCGGCATCGAATCGCCGCGGTCCGTTTCGGAAAAACGGCCGTACTTGCGGAAACGCACCATCCACCGCTCTAGGAAAAGCGACAACGGACGCGGTGAGATGCCCAGATCTTCAATTCCCGGCAGCGAGGGATCGGCGACATTGCCGCGCCTGAGTAACGCCAGCTGATCACGGGTGATCGGCGTGCCCGGCAAAGCGGCGATGGCGTTCGACACCCTGTCCGGAAGTTCGATGAAGCTGCGCTTGCGCCTTTGTGCAGCGGCTATGCGCTGATTGATTTCGCGCATCGTGATCGTTTCAGGGCCGGCGATCTCGTAAGTCTGGCCCTGTGCCTGCTGCCTCCCCAGCGCATTGGCAACCGCCTCCGCCGCGTCGTCGGCAAAGAGGGGCTGCAGCTTGGCGTCGGGGGCGAAAACCGGCAGCGCCGGCAGCTTGCTGATGAGCTGACCGAACATCATCACGAAGTTATCATCGTCCGCAAACAAGATGGACGGGCGCATGATTGTCGCGGCCGGAAACGCAGCCAGCACTGCCGCCTCGCCTTCTGCTTTTGTGCGGGCGTAAGCGATGGAGGAATTGAAATCGGCGCCGATCGCAGAGATCTGGACGTATGAGCTAATCCCGGCATCAGATGCTGCAGCCGCAACCCGCCCGGCGCCGCTGCCCTGAAGCGCATCAAGGTTGCCCGAGAACGATCCCACAAGGTTCACGACGGCGTCCGCTCCTGCGAATGCCGCCGAGAGCGTTTGGGGGCGAGTCACATCAACCGGAAGGAACTGCAACTGGCCGAGATTACCCAACGGACGCACACGCCAGGCCTTTTGCGGTGCCCGGCTCGCCAGACGCAATCGGGCGCCGCGTGCCAGCAGTTCCTGCGCAAGGTGGCGCCCGAAGAAGCCAGTGCCGCCAAGCACCGTCACTACTTTGCCGCTGAGGGAAACGTTCGCGTCCACGCTCATGCCTCGATAAGTCCTTCTACCGATCCGTGTTCCCGCCGCACATCACGCGCACAGCCGAGATCAAGCCCTTGGCATAAGCCCCCCATCCGAGCAACCGGACAGCGGGGCGCACACAGACTTTGCCGCCTTCACACGAATACGTGTCCCCGAGTGCGCATGGGCGTTGACAACCCCGCGTTCACCCAGTATCGGCGCCCTCCTACCCGCGTCGTGCTTCTGGCATGGCGCCCGTGCCCAGATGGCGGAATTGGTAGACGCACCAGCTTCAGGTGCTGGCGCTCGCAAGGGCGTGGAGGTTCGAGTCCTCTTCTGGGCACCATTTCTGGCGCTAAGTGCGCCCAGCAGCGTCCAGCAAGCGGCTGGTTTGACAGCATAAATCGACGGATGATCGCCGGCTAAATTTCCCGTGACGTCCGGCTATGACCATCAACAGGACTACCACGATTGGGCTGCGTTTGATGGCCTCGGATCGACCCGGCTTGCTGGGATGCATCCAATGCTAACTCACATCAAGATCACGTCCGCGAAGCCATCAGAAAAGCTCTACCGGCTTCACGACAGCCTCGGCCTGTTTCTTGCGGTCAAGCCGAACGGTTCGAAGCTCTGGCGCATGAACTACCGATCCCTGGGCAAGCAGAAGACGCTTCATTTGGGGAAATGGCCTGCCGTCCGTCTCGCCGACGCCCGCGCGAAACGGGATGAGGCGCGCAAGCAGATCGCTGCCGGAATGGACCCTGCTATCGAAAAGAAGCGCCAGCGGATCGCGGCCAGGCATGCCGCGGCGACCACGTTCGAGCTGGTTGCAAAGGAATGGCTGGTGAAGTGCGAGCGCTATGGATTGGCGCCGGTCACCATCGACAAGATTCGGTGGCTGCTCGAAAAGGCCTACCCCGTTATCGGCAGTCTACCGATCGCCCAGATCACGCCTCACGAGGCGCTCGCCGTCCTGCGCAAGATCGAGGCGACGGGGCGTATGAGAGCGCCCGGCGCATGCGCAGCGTGCTTAGTCGCGTATTCCGCTATGGGGTTGCGACGGTGCGATGCGACAAGGACGTCGCGGCCGATCTGCGAGGCGCAATCGCGACCCCGAAGCCCAGGCACTTCGCCGCCATAACCAAACCCTCAGAAGTCGGCGCTCTCTTGCGCGCCATCGACGGTCGCGACCGATTGCCGGTCAGGCGCATGGCGATGCGTCTCTCCCCGCACGTGCTCCTGCTCCGGGCGAACTCAGGCAGGCGTAGTGGTGCGATATCGACCTGGAGGACAGGGTGGTCCGAAAACTGCCGGTCCAAGCGGCTCAATTTCATGCGTGGACTCGAGGGGACCTCAGACGGTAGACATCGCGGAGTTGGCTTAGGATAGGCCCCTCACTGGGGGCACAATGGCGAAGCTGCATCTATCGGATCGAGAAATCAGCCTAATCAAGGGTCTGCTCACCCATAAAGGGATGAATGATCAGGAGGTGCTGCCGGTGTTCAGCTACCTCCACCGTAACATGAATCATCGGGAGATCGCCCAAATTCGGCGCGGTGATAAGCCCGGTACGTTGCTATCGCGGCAGCGCCGTTGGCTGAGGTCGACGAGCTTCTTTACCACTACGCCAAAATCGCTTCGTTGGCCGACCGGCTTGGTTTTGCGAAATGGACCTGATCACCGCTAAGGTCCACAAGGAGGTCGAGATCATGAAAACCGCGATCACGGTCTACAACAATAGCATGATCGTTACCCGGTCTGAGACAACCATCGTCCCCGGCGTGATCGCATGGACCTACCTGGTTCATGCCCATCTTGAGGCGCAGAGTGTCGATCCGATTTATCGAAACACCGACGGCACTGATGTGCTGATCGACGGCAAGCCCAAGTACTGGGAACTGACCTACTGCCTTGCCGGCCTGAGGCAGCTCTGATCAAGGGGATGGTCAACAATCTGAGCCGCCCTGGGTTTGCCGGAGGCCAGTTTCGTCGAATTATGCGGCCATTGGGGTGTCGTCCAGCATGGCGTAATATCGCTCTTCGGCTTCGGCAAGGCGGGAGATTGCCGATGGGCGCAAGCAAGCGTCGGTTGTTGAACCAGTCCACCCATTCGAGCGTGGCGTATTCAACGGCTTCAAATGATCGCCACGGCCCCGCCGATGGATTACCTCGGCCTTGTAAAGCCGTTGATCGTTTGGCCAAGGCGTTATCGTAGCTGTCGCCAATACTCCCGACCGACGGTTCGATGCCGGCTCGGCAAGCCGCTCGGGATACTTGATCGAGACATACCGGCTGCCGCGGTCACTGTGGTGGATCAGGCTATCCCGATGGACTGGCTGCCGATCATGGATCGCCTGTTCGAGGGCATCCAGCACGAAGCTGGCATGCGCTGTCCTGCTCACCCGCCAGCCCACGATACAGCGAGCGTAGACGTCGATCACGAAGGCCACGTAGACGAACCCCGCCCAGGTCGCGACGTAAGTGAGATCCGACACACATAGCATGTTCGGCGCCGAGGCATGCAAGTGGCGGTTCACCTGGTCGAGCGGGCAAGGCGCAGCCTTGTCACTGATCGTCGTCTTCACGGCCTTGCCACGGATCACGCCCTGCAGACCCAGATCACGCATCAGCCGTTCGACCGTGCAACGGGCAATTTCGAAGCCCTCGCGCAGCATCTGTCGCCACACCTTTCGCACGCCGTAAACTCCGAAGTTGGCGTCAAACACGCGCTGAACCTCGGGCGTCATCGTCTCGTCGCGCTGCAACGTGATGACAGACGCGACGGATCGCGGCGCTGCGCCACACGCTCATGGTAGGTGGATGGGGCGATAGGCAGAACCCGGCAGATCGGCTCGACCCCATACTCATCCCGATGCTCATCAATGAGGCCGGTCATCGCTTGAACGGGCGGTCGAGCTCCGCCTGGGCAAACTATGCAGAAGCCTTGCGCAGTATCCCATTGACTTGCCGCAGTTCGCGCTTCTCGCGCTCCAACGCCTTCAGCTTGTCAGCTAACTCGGTCGGTACGCCGGCACGCTTGCCGCTGTTCACCTCGACCTTCTTCACCCACTCCAGCAGCGTGTGCCCTGAGCAGCCGATCTTGCCCGCAATGGACGTGATCGCAGCCCAGCGGGAGGGATAATCACCCTCGTGGTTCAACACCATGCGGACTGCCTGTTCGCGAACCTCGGGTGAAAACTTGTTCGTCGTCTTGCTCATCGCAGACCCTTCCTCTCAGGAGTTAGGGCCTCCGGCAATCTCGGGGCGGCTCAGTGATTCGATGACGAGGCGGCGTACCGGTCTACCTTGGCGTACATCACGACTCACACGATGCCGCCCAAGACCATCAAGGACGAGATGAAGCTCTTCGACCGCTCGTCGTTCTGCATCGTCACCACTGTGGAGTGTGAAACAGACCTCCATGCTGTGCGTCAGTCGCTGAAGGCCTGATCTGCGGACGCTGAACCCTTTGATGCGCCGTTCGGCTTGCGCATGAGCGGCAACATCTGTGGACGCCCCGAAGAGGGCAAGCTTGCGATTTTCATTGAAAAGAGGGTGTTACCGCGGTTGTCCACCCCATGAGCGTGGAAAACCTCCTTGGCGATATCCAACCCGATCGTGCTAACTCCTTCCACGGACGCCTCCTTTCGTGATGTTCGACGACTCACCTTCGCACATTGCTACCGCCGGGGGGCGTCCACCCCATCATGATACGGTCCGGTTATGGTGGAACAGGTTTGGGCCGATGTTTGCAGGCGAAGTGCGCCGCAAGCGGTTGAGCCACATGCGCGGGTTCCGCCACTGACGCTGGCACCTGGACGAGATGTACGTGAAGCTGAATGGTCTCGCAGCAGCATGATCAACAGCGGCGATCCACTTATCCGGGCAGCGAGCCTGTGCAGACAAGCCGAGCCAGCTCTGATGTCCAACCATTTCGTAACCAGTCTCGTGCGAAGATGGGCAGTCGAAATCAGGAGCGGCTGAGTGAATAGCTATTCACGCGCGAGGCTGGGGGGCGCAGCCTCGATTGTGCAGTGGCTGTTTCGGCCTTCCGGGGAAGTGTCTGCGGACGATCGCGCTTTCCTGTTGGGGCAACTTCTGGGGGCTCCGGCGGCTGCGATCATGGGATCGTTCTGCTCCCTCGCCGTGACCAGCGTAGCACTTTTACGTAGTGGCGGCTCCCTCTATGGGTTTCTCCTGGCGCTTGAGATCACATTGATGGCGGCCCGCCTCGTGGATTGGCAGCGACGTACCAGGCTGTCACGATCTGCTCCTGAATCAGTGCCGACCATCGACACGTCAGTAGCGTTGTCGGCAGTCTGGTGCACATTCCAGGGCGCGCTGGCTTTCGTGATCATGAGCTCTGACGATCTCGTGCTCTGCGTTCTCTCGGCCACCCTCGTGATGGCGATGATCGGCCCGATCTGCGCGCGCAACTATGCCGCCCCGCGCTTTGCATTCCTGCTGGTCTTGCTCTGCGATATTCCGTTTGTGGCAGGAGCGGTGGCATCGGGAGAACCCTGGCTTACACTCATCGTGCTACTTACACCGCCCTTTCTCCTCGGCACCATGCAAATCATCACCACCTTTCACAGGTCGATGCTGGGGACGCTTTCCGCGCATGCGAACATGCTACGTCTAGCGCAGCATGATTCGCTTACCGGCATTCTCAACCGACAGGGAATGGATCAGGCCCTCAGCCAGATTTTGCCACATCACGATCGGCAGATGGCAATGATTTGCATAGACCTCGACGGGTTCAAGCAAGTGAACGACCGGTATGGACATGGCGCCGGTGATGTCCTTTTGATCGAAGTCGCCGAAAGGCTGAAGGGGCAGCTCCGCAGCGAAGATTTGCTCGCGCGCATGGGCGGGGATGAGTTTATGGTCGTGGTCCGCGACATGTCGCCCCGCCAGATTGGGCCGCTCGCCGACCGCCTCATCAGCGCGATCTCCCGCTACGATTACGACCTTCAGGACGGGACATCTGCGCGCGTGGGCGCCAGCATCGGCTTCGCCTGCCTTCCGGAGGATGCGACCACCACGGTCGAGCTGCGGCTGCGAGCGGACGAGGCCCTATACGCGGCGAAAGGCGCTGGGAAAGGCGTAGGATGTCGCTATGGCACGCTCGCTGCTGCGGCGGCGCCACTGCATAGTTCGGGCCGAACGAAGGTCGCCCAGATGTAACGCAGCGCTGGTACCGCTAAGGAGGGTCATCGCTTTTATTGCGATAAGTGCTCGCCTCCTCGCCCTGCGGCAAGATAGCGTCGAACTGCGCTGATCGCTTCGGAGGCGAGTGGCGAGTTCAGTCGTCTTCGGAGCTTGGCCATATAAATTCGCGTATCACCAAGCGGCAGCCCCTCCACCCGAATTTCCTTCAGGCTACCGTCAGCGAGCTGCATTGCGACAAAATCCGTAGAGCAGATACACACGGCATCGGTCGTCATCACAGTTTCCCGCAGAATGTGGTAGTTATCGCAGATCAAGCGAGCCTTGCTCGGTACATCAGGCGCAAGGTGCGGCTCGACGGAGCTGAGCCAAGGATAGCGTACGAGATCATCACGTGCGATCTGGCGACGCTCAAGCAGCGGGTGTCCAGCACGAACAAAGCAGCCCGACATCACTTGGCCGACAAGTCCGATCTCGATGTCCTCAGCGTCCTGAATATGGCTCTCCGGGAAAAAGAAGACCTCGATCTCATCGTTCTTGAGTGCGTCCAACAACCCGCGGCCTGGTCTGATCATGACACGGATTTGCGCCGCCGAGTCAGGTCTGAGAAAGTCGGCTGCAAAGCGCGTCAGTAGTTGACTGGCAAGGAGGGGTGCAAAGCCTACGGAGAGACGCCCCCCCTTTCCTTGCCCGATCAACCGCAGGTTGCTGTCAAACACCTGCAACTCCTGCACCAGCGCCTGCGCCTGTTCGACGACGTCCTGACCTGCTGAAGTCACTTCAACCCCGTGACTCATCCGATTGAACAGCGGGAAACCGTAGCGCGCCTCGGCAGCCGCTATGCTCCGGCTCAGTGCAGGCTGGCTCATATGAAGTTCTTCTGCTGCTCGTGAGAAGCTTCTGCACCGCGCAACGGCGATGATCTGCTGCAACTTGTTGAGTGAGGTGCTCATTCCTGTTCTGCATAGCGTTAGGCCTAAACACGCATTGGACTGCATTGCTCGTGCGTGCAATATCCTCTTGCCCAGGAGAGGAGCCGCCCTGTGTTCAAACAAATCTGCTTCTTCCGAAAGCGGCCTGACATGTCGCTGGACGAGTTCATGGACTACTATGAAAACCAGCACTCCCAACTCGCGAAGAAGATGGGAGCCAAGCCGGCCCTGCCCAATGCCGTGCGGTATGTTCGGCGTTATCTCACCCCGGAGACTAACCCGGTTACGGGTGAGGTGCATGATTGTGGGTACGACTGCATCATGGAGATCTGGTGGAGCAGCCGTGAAGACTTCGAGGCTTCGCAGCGCATAATCAGCGACCCTGCTCGTCTCCCCATGACCATCGATGATGAGAAGAAGCTGTTTGCAAGTCATGCAAACCCGATCGTCTCATGCGTCGAATTCGACTCACCCATGGGCCCAAATGGCGAGCCCACACGTGCCGAAGTGCGCCACGGTGCCTGAAGCGGCTGTATTTCAGGAGAATTCAAATGAGCGATGAATCTGCTGCTGCGATCTCCGCTGTTCGCCGCGACTGGGCTGCTGAGCATCGCGAGAAGTATCTCCGATCAGGCGGGACGGAAGGTCATATAGAGGACCTAACACCGGTCGGGGGACGTCCTTTCGCAACGCACTGCCTGCTGAAATACACGGGCCGCAAAAGCGGTAAGGTTTTCATTACAGGGTTAACCTATGCCGACGTTGGGGGAGAAGTAGTTGTCTGCGCCTCCAAGGGCGGCGCCGATCAGCATCCCAATTGGTATCTAAACCTAATCAACGATCCTGTTGTTGAGTTTCAGATCGCAACTCAGGCGTTCCGCGGCTCCTGGCGCGAGCCGACCGGGGCGGAACGCGAGAAGGTATGGCCCTTCTTCGTCGACTGCCACCCGTTTTATCAGGCGTACCAGGACTCGACCGAACGACTGCTCCCCCTCGTCATGCTCAAGGCAGGCTCGCGAGTTCCTGTGTTCCAGGAAAGCGACGCTACCGGCATTCGCCAGTCCTAAAAACAGGCTGACGCGAGGCGTTCAGCACCAGCCATTCTCTCGAGGTCAAAGACATGGACGTCCGACACGCCAAGCCGAAGGTCGGCAGTATCGTCACGATAGACAGACACGACTTCTTAAGCGGAAGGTACGCCAGCGAAATTTATAGGCTTTTGGTCGAACGCAGCGCGTTGGTGTTTCCGGAGATGTTCCTTAGCGACGATGAGCAACTGCAATTTGCCAGTTCCATTGGCGAGGTCAGCCTTATTGGTGGCAGTATGGCGTTGCAGAACGTCACGCTCGATTCCAGTCTCAGCAAGGTAGCCGATTATACGCGCGGTGCGTTTTACTGGCACATAGACGGTGCGAACGATCTAATTCCTGCAAAGGCAACTATGCTTTCGGTGCGTACCCTGCCCGAACCGGGAACCGGCGATACCCTGATTGCCAATACGTATGCCGCGTACGATGACCTGCCGGAGCAGCAAAAGCAGGCTCTAGACGGGATCCTGGTGCGCCACGCGCTTGAAGCATCACAGCGTTACGTCAATCCAACGCCATCCGTTTCAGAACTGACCCGCTGGCAGTCCTATCCCTCTCAGACGCACCCTTTGGTCTGGCACCACGTTCACGGCCGGTCCTCGCTGCTACTCGGCAACACCTGCTTCTACGTGGAAGGCATGGAACTTGCCGAAGGCAATATGCTGCTTGCGCGCATGATGGAGTGGGCAACGCAGGATCAGTACGTCTACCGTCATACATGGCGCGAAGGCGATTTCGTGATCTTCGACAACACCGGTGCGATGCACCGCGCTGCCGACTACTCGCTCAACAGCAAGCGGCTGATGCGTCGGACCACATTGTGCGGCGAGGAGCCCGTCACCGCGACGGCCTGATCTCACCATCCTGTCTCGATAGATGGAAGGACTTCCAGCGTGCCCACCACAATTCTGGATTGCTCGGACATTGACCAGTACCTCGGCAAGCCGATCACATCGTCACGCATCCGCGAGCCGATCTCGAATAACGACATCCGACGATGGGCGCACGCCATGCACTACCCCAATCTGCTGCACTACGATCCAACTTACGCTGAAGAGAGCCGCTACGCTCGCCTGGTGAGCATGCAGAGCTTCCCCTGCGCGGTGGACGATGGAATGGGTGTGGCGCCCGCTTGCGTTGGCCGCGTTCCCGATTCCCACCTGCTTTTTGGCGGTGAGGAGTGGTGGTTCGAAGAGCGCCGCGTTTCTGGCGGAGATTGGATATTCAACGAGCGCGTTCCGTTCGACTATGTTGTGAAAGAGACAAAACTGGCCGGGCCGACCTGCTTTCAGCGTGGCGACAATTTTTACACCAACCAGCATGGGCAACTGCTCGCTAAGCAGCGGTCCACTGCAATCCGCTACAACGCGGCTGCCGGCGCCGCAAACGTGGACAAGAGCCAGTTCGACGAGCCTGAGTGGACCGATCCTGAACTGGACGCACTAGAAGAGCGCAAGCTTGGCTGGATACGCATGCTGCGCGAACTTGGTCACCAGGAGCGCTGCTGGGATGACGTGAATGTCGGTGACCAGCTGCCCGAACGTGTGTTTGGTCCGCACTCTGTCGCGAGCTTCACCACCGAATGGCGCGCCTGGATCATCAATACCTGGGGTGCCGTAACTTGCCGGAAACTCGATCTCGCTGCGCTAGGCTATACCCCGGAGATGGCGGGCTACGAGAATGATCCCGACATGCTTCTGGCAAATCCGGAACTCACGGATGGGGCATATTATGGTCCGTCGCGCGGGCACCTGTTCCCAAAGTATGCCCGGCGCATCGGGATGCCGCGCGCTTATGGCTATGGCGGGGCGATGGGTGCCTGGGTGATCGACTACATGTCCGGCTGGGCCGGGGAGCACGGCATGGTGGTCCATTCGGTCGCCAACTTTCGTGGCCCGGCCTTGTCAGGCGACGTCACCGTTCAGACTGCGGAAGTGGTCGCCAAATCACTCGACGACAAGGGCCGCCACCTTGTTCAGGTCAAGCACCTGATGCAGACTCATAAGGGCACCACGATGGCGACCGGGACAGCGGAAATTGCTCTGCCTGCTCGTCCGGCCTGATGCAGCAGGCCACCATGGTCAGAAGCAATAAGCCAGTCGACGGATCGTATGCGTTCGGCATCCCGCTGAGCGAGGAGAAAGGCATAGGGCCTCTCACGCTGGGCCAATATCTTCGAGAACTTGCATGGGCTCACAGCTCGCGCGAAGCGGTGGTTCAACGCGAAGGCGATCTCGTCGAGCGGTGGACTTATGCTGAGCTATGGAACCACTCAATTGATGTTGCGCGAGCGCTGATCGCCTCTGGTGTGGGCAAGGGCACGCGAGTGGGTATACTCATGACCAATCGGTTAGAGTTCCTGTCGGCGCTTTTCGGAACGGCACTTGCAGGAGGCGTGGCGACGACCCTCAATACGTTCTTCACCGCACCGGAGCTCGGCGCAGTACTGGAAACCGCAGGATGTTCCGTCCTCCTGATGGAGCGCCGTGTGCTCAGGAAGGACTTCCTGGCCATGCTGCGGGACCTTGATCCCGCCGCAACCGAGGGTTCTCCCGGCGGCATCGGGTCCCTGCGGTTCCCGTTTCTACGTCACGTGGTCTGCATCGGGGAAGTGGACGCGAATGGAGCAGCGGAGGGGTGGAATCAATTCCTGAGACGCGGAGAAAGCATACCAGCAGCGCATGTGGATGCACGGGATGCAGCCATTACTCCCGCTGACCCGGGTGTACTATTCTTCTCGTCCGGCTCGACGGGCAAGGCGAAGGGCATCCTCACCGCACACCGATCTGTGTGCCTTCAGTTGTGGCGATGGAAGACATGGTATGGGATTTCTGAGCCTCCGCGGACTTGGTCTGCCAATGCCTTCTTCTTTTCCGGCAACTTCGCCATGGCGCTCGGCGGAACGCTGTCGTCTGGTGGCTGCTTGATTCTTCAACGAACGTTCGAGCCGAGCGAGGCCCTCCGGCTGATCGAGCAGGAGCGGGCGACGATGCTCCTGGCTTGGCCACATCAGTGGCCCCAACTCGAAACTGCCGCTGGTTATGAGACGAGCAATCTTTCCGCACTACGCTATGTTGATGCCAACAGTCCGGTCGCTCGGCATCCATCGGTTTGCACTAAGTGGCGCGAGCCCCGGGCCTATGGCAGCACGGAAACGTTCACCCTGATCACCGCCTTGCCGGGCGGCGAAAGCTCTTCTGGGGCTTCGGCCGCGGGGAGCCATGGCGTGCCGACAGCCGGGTCCGCTGTCCGGATCGTGGACCCCATCACGCGACAAGTATTGCCGCTGGGCGAATCTGGTGAAATTGCAGTCAAGGGACCTACGCTCATGCTGGGGTATCTGGGCATTCCGCTTGACGAGATGCTGGATGACGAGGGCTACTTCTGTACCGGGGACGGCGGTCATCTGGACGTAGAGGGGCGGTTGTTCTGGAGTGGACGTCTCAACGACATCATCAAAACCGGCGGCGCCAACGTATCTCCTCTCGAGATTGACGAAGTGCTGCGCGATTGCCCGGGCGTTAAGATAAGCCAAACCATTGGAGTACCAGACGACTTGCTAGGCGAAATGATCGTTGCTTGCATTGTCCCGCACGAGAGATGGGCCTTGACGCAGAAAGACGTCCAAGCCCATGCACGCCAGCAACTGGCAAGCTTCAAAGTACCTCGCGAAGTTCTGTTTTTTGCAGACGATGAATTGGCCACTACCGGAAGCGCCAAGATCAAAACGGCGCATCTGCGGAAACTCGCACGCGCCCGCTTAGCGTCCGACGGTGCTATCAGACCAACGTGGCAGGCGTCCGCGCCGGATGCCAGCGACGATAGCACTGTCAAACCAAATGCACCTGCTGGTAAGCAGGGCAGGGTAGGGCAGGTGGATGCCTCGCCGACGCAAGCCAGCTAGTCCGTTCCGCTACTTCAACTCGTCGCCCGAGGTGATCCGCCTGGTGGTGATGATGTATGTGCGTTTCCCGCTCTCATTGCGGACCGTCGAAGACCTGTTATTCGAGCGCGGGATCGACGTGTGCCATGAGACCGTGAGGCTCTGGTGGAACAGGTTTGGTCCGATGTTCGCCGGCGAGATCCGCCGCGAGCGGGTGAGCCGCATGCGAGGGCACGCGGTCGGCTCCGCATGTGGCGCACGCAGCCAATCGAAAGGCGACGAGCATGAAGTGGCTTTCCACAACCTACCGCATCGGCTTTTTTCTGCTGCTCGCGGCGATAATCATTTTCCTGTTCGGGGGAACGTTTGCCAGCACCTTCAGCGAAGCGCCCGCCGCTGGTGGAAGAGGCAGGCCGGAGGGGGAAGCATAGCGGCGGCGATAGACTGCGCTCAAAATAGCTAACCGCGAATGGCGTCGAGCAGGTCAGTAGCATTCGCTTCGGTGAACCGCGCAGGGTTTGCCGGAGGCTCCAACTCCTGAGAAGGTGGAGCCTGTATCAGCAAGACGACGAACAAGTTTGCACCCGAGGTCCGCGAGCGGGCGGTGCGGATGGTGACCGACCACGAGCGGGATTACCCTTCTCGCTGGGCAGCGGTGGTTTCGATCGCGGAGAAGATCGGCTGTGTTCCGTAAACGCTGCATGAGTGGGCAAGAAGGCGGAGGTTGCCGACAAGGTGAAGGCGCTGGAGCGCGAGGTGCGTGAGTTGCGCCAGGCGAACGAGATTCTGCGCAAGCATCGTGGTTTCCGCCTGCAACTCCCGAGCCTGCTCACCCGCAGGTGCACTCGGTTTCACAACGTCGTTGCGAATGTAAGTTTTCTGTAAAGTTGCTGGCATCCACCACATTTTCATACAATCTCGTCGTCGAGCTAAGGAAAAAATCATAATAGCCTTAACAAGCAAAGACACCGGGGGGGATTGTCATGAGAATACACAAGCTTCTGCTTGCCAGCACCAGTGTGCTTTCGGCAGGGACAGCTTGGGCGCAGGCTGTGCCACAGGAGTCTACTCCAACAGCCTTAGATGCTCGCAGCCAGCTCAATGAAGTGGTCGCCACCAACGAGATCATCGTCAGTGCCCGTCGACGTGAAGAATCGCTTCAGGACGTACCTCAGACCGTCAACGTGGTCACCGCCACGCAAGTCGAGGACCTCAACTTGCGCGACTTTCGCGATCTTCAGCAGCTCGTGCCTGGCCTGACCATGACAAGCACCTCGAGCTTCTCCAGCCAGGCCACGGTTCGCGGGATCGCATTCGTGCCCGAGGCAAGCGGCAACAACTCGAGCATCGCGTTCTACCTGAACGATGCGCCGATCTCGTCTAACTTCCTGTTCCAATCGACTTACGACTTTGGTCAGTTCGAACTGCAGCGCGGACCGCAAGGCACTTTGCGCGGACAGGCAGCGCCTTCTGGCTCGATTGCCTACAGCACCCGCCGGCCTGATCTCAGCGGCGTGTCAGCCGGCTTCAACGGCACGATTACCGATACCCATGCGCGCAAGATTGACGGTTTCTTCAACATCCCGGTGGTCGCGGACGTGCTCGCGATCCGCCTCGCGGGCGTGGTCGACCGCGACCGCGGGGATCAGGTCCGCACCATCAAGGACACTGGCAACGGCGAGCTGAATTCGCTTCCTTACAACCGGACGCAATCCATCCGCGTAAGTGCACGGTTCGAGCCGACCGCGTGGATTGCGGCCAACGTGATGTACCAAGTTCTCAACACTGAGGGCCGCAGCTACACTCAGGTTGTCTCAAACTCGCTGTACGAGCCGGGAAGCCCTGCGACGACGACCATAATCCGCCCCTTCGATCGCCTCTCGATCGAGGACCAGGGTAGCTTCAGCCGTCAGGACCACGATGTCCTGATCGGCAATCTTGACATCTCCTTCGCTGGCCAAAGGCTCAGCTACGTTGGTGCGTATAGCAAGCAGGACAACGCAAGCCTTTCGCAAAGCGACAACAGCGACTTCTTCTCCGCGCCGAGGATCAATCTCGAACGACGACCCTTCGTCGATTTGATCGGCTATGAGCCGGTTTGTCAGCGGGAAGGTGGTCGCGTCGGCCTGAACCCGACATCAGGTTCTTACTATCAATGCACGAACAACATCGGCCGGCGGGAGTCTCACGAAATTCGCCTCGCTTCGGAGGATCGCATTGCCGGGTTTCTCGACTACGTGATCGGCGGATTTCACGATCACATCGAGAATCCGGCGCGGCTTACTCAGGAGGGTGGCCCTGGCGGGAACGGCACCCCCGTGTTCAACCCGGTTACCGGCAACGTCAACGCGCCGGGCCGGCGATCAATCATTCGCGAGGGTGAATCGACCGAGAAGTCGGCGTTCGGCAACTTGACCGCGCGCTTCTTCCATGATCGCCTCGAGCTATCAGGCGGACTGCGCTACATCGAATACGAGAACGAGGACGCGCTGGCCCTTGGCCTGGCGAACAACGCACCTCCGCGCGTGGTGAGTCCCGCCGTGCCAGAAAAGCGCAACCACACAATCTACACGGCCTCGGTGAAGTATGAATTCTCGCGCGACTTCATGATTTATGGCCTTGTCGGATCGTCGTGGCGGCCGGGCCCGCGCGTGGTTGGCAACTTCTCGGTAGGTCCGGACGGGACTGGTCAGACGGCGCGTGAACGTTCGTTCCTCAATCTGCCGGACGAGACGTCCACGTCCTATGAGGTCGGCGCGAAGACAAGCTTCTGGAACGGGCGCGGCCGGTTGAACGTCAGCGCCTATTACCAGGAGTTTCAAAACTACCCGTTCCGTGGCCCAGCGGTTCCCTTCCTGAACTACAGCGCGCCCGGCGCTCCCGCGGTGGTCAGCACGTTCAACTTCGTTGCTCCGGTTCCCGTCGAGGTTAAAGGCATCGAAGGCGAGGCATCGTTTAACTTGCTCGACCGCTGGAGCCTGTCGCTGAACGCCAGCTTCGCTGACGGACGGATCAAGAACGGCACCATCCCTTGTACCGACCTGAACCGTGACGGCTCTCCGGACGTGAATGCCGTGGTACCGACCAATCCGGCACAGTTCGCCGCCACTCTCGAGCCTGGACAAACGCTCGCGCAATGCTCTGGGATCAATCGCCGCTCCACGACATCTCCGAAATTTTCCGCCAACGTCCAGTCGCAATACGCGTTCGATCTTACCGACCAGTTGAGCGGCTTCATCCGCGGATTGGCGACGCTCAGGGGCCGCACAAATGGCGCTCCAGAGACAACGTTTGACGATCAGGAGGCGATGGGCACGGTGAACCTCTTCGCCGGTGTGCGCGGCGAAAACAACCGCTGGGAAGTCGCAGCTTTCGTGAAGAACCTCTTTGACAAGCAGCGCGTCATCTCGGTGGGGCCGGCGGCGCTGAGAGCACAGGTCAACACGAACGGACGCCCACCCAACAACGTGATCCAGTACGTATCCGAATATCGTACGGTCAATGTCACGGCACCGCAGGAATTTGGCGTGACCGCCCGAGTGGCGATCGGCGGGCGTTGAGGAAAACCGGCTCCGGCAGTGAAGCGTGCCGGAGCCGAAGTTTGCAGGCAGTCCAATCAACAATGACCATCGCACGGCGGCGTTTATCGGACCTCGTGACGGCAGGTGCGCCGCTCGTCTGCGTGGACGCTAGGACATGCGGTCCTTCGGCCCGGGGCAATGGGTTGACTTGAGGCGTTCCCCTATAAATCGGGAACGCGGACCTGTCGTTGGAGGGCAGCACCTGCGCCACGCGCACCTCATGCTGCAGGGACAGCCGCCTGATCAGTCCAGGCTCGATGTCTGTCGACGTAACAGAGGGTGGGCAGCCGTTAAAGGCACTCTTAAAAAAGGGGGGCAGATAATCCTGAGGATAGCCTGCCCAGTCGGCGCAGTTGCGGCGCTCTACGCGAGCAGCGGCGCGCTCGCCCAAGAAACTGAGGCGTTACAGCCGCTCGCCCCAAACGCCATGCCAGTTCAGCCGCTCCTTCCGGCAGAGCAAAGGGCCCCTGCCAGTGATCGGGTGATCTACCCCGCGACTCACTTTGCCAAGAACAACCCGCAAACGGCGCTTGATATGGTCAGGTTGACCCCGGGGTTCTCGCTGGACGCGGGCGAGAGCCGCCGAGGCTTCTCCGGCGCCGTGGGCAATCTCCTGATCGACGGGAATCGTCCGAGCACCAAGAGTCAGTCTATTTCGGACGTGCTATCGCGCATTCCGGCCGGGCAAGTGGTGCAGATCGAAGTTCTGCGCGGCGCAGCCGTTGCCGGCGATGCATCGGGCCAATCGGTGCTGGTCAATGTCGTGAGGCTTAGCAATGTCGGCGGCGGACTGTGGGAGGCTGGGCTGGAGTATCGGAGCGACTCCGGCGTAGCGCCCCGAGGAAAAGCTTCTTACAACGGCCGTAGCGGGCAGGTTGAATACGAAATTGGCGGAACGCTGACCATCATTGATCGCGCCAATGTCGGAATACGCCAGAGCTTCGACCCCAGTGGTCTATTCGTCAGCAGCATCGACACGCCTCAATTAGAAGATCAGACCAATTGGTCATCAAACGGAAAGCTGGCGGTCCCTTTGCTAGGCGGTCAGTTGAATACTAACGCACAGTTCCGGCGTGATCGGCACCGCAGCCACTTTCGCTTTCGTTCTACCGACGCCGCCGGTGCTTTCGTCTCAGAACGACGCACGATGTCCAACACCCGGATTTCGACGATTGAAGTCGCCCTCGATTATCAAAGGCCGCTAGGTTCATGGGACTTGTCGCTGATCGGCTTGGCTGAGCGGAGCGTCGACAACGGCAGTAATTTTACGGAACGCCTCGACGCGACCGGGGGCCTGATCGGAGACTTGCTGCAGAACGATACACAAAAGGCTGGCGAGACCATCGTGCGAAGCACGATTGCCCGTACTTTCGCCAGCCATCGTGTGGAGCTTGGGATTGAAGGCGCCATCAACACCTTGGACCAGGAGTTTCGCGCCGATCGGGCTGGTCCTGTGCCCAATGCCAACGTCGGCGTTCGAGAAAATCGCGCTGATCTGTTTGCCGCTCACGCCTGGGCGCCGGGCGGATGGAGTTTCGATACCCGCGTCGCATGGGAAACATCGCGGCTGACATTCACCGGCGACAGCGAGGCGTCCGTCAATTTGTCGTTTTGGAAGCCCTCTTTACAGGTCGCGCGAACGATTACCGGAGGCAGCCAATTTCGCGCGCGGATCTACCGCGACGTCAGTCAGCTCGACTTCAACGACTTTGTCTCGGCTATCGAAGTCGCGGATGACCGTATCGCAAGCGGCAATCCGGATCTGAGGCCCACGACCGCCTGGATTGGCGAATTGTCTGCCGATCTGAGGTTTGACAAGGACACTGCACTGGCATTGACGCTCTCGCACCACCGCATTTCGAACGTCGCGGGTCAGGTTGTCATCTTTGTGCCTGGCCTGGACCCGCGAGACCCGCCACTTCGGTTTGCCGCAGCAGGCAATATCGGTGATGGCAGGTTGACACAGTTGGAAGCTAATTTCTCAACATCGCTCGGCTTCTTCATGCCTGGTGCACGCCTGATCCTCACCGGCGCACTGCGGGACACCAGCGTAACGGACCCTATCACGGGTGAAAAACGCGATATCGCAGATCAGCAACGGTACGATTATGAAGCCCAGTTCCGACATGACATCTCAGGCGCAAAGACGGCGTGGGGCCTTACAGTTCGGCAAGGGGCTCTCGAGCGGACCTATCGGTTCGACGAATTCGATGTCGGCGGAGATACCCTCTTCGTCACTGGGTTTGTCGAGACAACGCGCTTGCCGCACAATCTAAGACTGCGCCTGCAGGTTGAGGACATCGCCGGTCGAGTAACCAAACTTCGCCGAGAGGTTTACTTGGCCGACCGGACCGGTCCGCTGGTGCGAAGCGAGCTGCGCTGGACTCGGAGAGGGAGTCAGCCTTGGTTCCTGCTGGCGTTAAGCGGCCAGTTCTGAAGGAGAATGCAGGCAGTTTCACAAGCACGCGCAAGTCTATGTGCTGAGCAGCATAACAACGGCCTTTGAACAAACGATACAAATTGTGACAAGTATCTGCGAACAATCATGATATACATTGCAGCGGCTGCTTAGATAGGGGGTCTTGAATGATGAAATCGCTGTTGGCACTGCGCCTGACATCGGCGACCGCGCTTTGTCTTGCCATTGGCTTGACTGGCTGTGCGACCAGTCCGTCCGCCGGGGTTTCGACTGCCAATCCTGCGGTCGGAACGATGTCCGATCCCTCATTTGGTCGGTACCAGGTCTATACGATGCCGCTTCCCGAGGGCATCAAGGTTCAGCGCGCCACCTTCACGCCGTCGGGCAAGGTCCTGATAGACTACACGGAAGCCGGCGATACCAATCGGAACTTGCTCAAGCTGGCCACGCTGAACCCGGACGGCACTGGCATGCGCCCCTTCTTTGCCCAGGAGCTGTCGGACGTGCCGACGGGCGGCGTGAACCTGATGATTCTGCCCGATGACCGGCGCATCTACACCGGCGACTATGTCATAGAGTGTCAGCAAGCGCTGGCGCTGTGCGAAAACCCGCAGCTTCTGCCTGTCGAGTTTCCCGATGAAGTCGCGAAAGGCCGCGACTACATTTCTCACCATCGCTCTGAAGTCATCGTCTCGCCGGACAACGAGCACGTGGCCTGGACGGCCTTGCTGTCAAACTATTCGGCGATGGTTTTCACGGGCAAGCTGGAAAAGCACGGGAGCGGTTACCGTCTCGCCGACCCCCAGATCATCAGCTCCCTCCACCCGTTCAAACCCGATCCGGGTCATCCCGACGGAGTTTTGCCGCAGCCGGTCCGCGGCGGCGAAGTTAAGCAGTTCGTCAGTGGCGGAACAGCGATATCGCTGGTCGGCATTGTCAATCACGCCTTGCCGGACTCGACCGTCCAGCATCTGAGCGATGGTCGCATAGAGGCGATCACCAATACGCCAGGGTACACCGAAACAACGATCTTCTCGCCCGACGAACGGCTCGGCATGACGATGACGACCGGCTTTTCGGAAAAGACCGATATGGCCGTCGTGGGCCTGATGCCCCGTCCTTACCCAGATAGTCTGAACATCGGCCTTGCCCGGTACGCCTACACGTATGGTGTGTCGGGAGTGCGCCGATCCCGCCCCGGCAATATCGGTCCGGCCTTGATCGACATTTCGAAGGCGAAGAAGCAAGACGGCTATCTGGGAGCCAACCTCAGCACCGATGAAAGCTGGGTCTATGAATCCCCCATGTCTTGGCATCCCAGTGGTAAGATGGCGATGTGGCAGGAGCGCCGCCGCCAAGCGGCTGGCAACAACGACGAAGGCGATCGGATCCAGATCGTTCGTCTTCTCGACTATGCGCCGGGGGCTGCGCCTGCGGTGCGACCTTGGTCACTGAACAAAGCCTACACATCATCGGACTTATCGGTCGCCAAAAAGCAGGCTGCCGGGGGCCACGATCTCGACGTGAAGGTCTATGGCCGCGCGTCGGGCTATCTGACCTATCGCCGCACTGCCGGTGGTACGATAGAGAAGGTGTACTATGACTTCAGCGATGATGGCCGCAGTGTCTATTCGGGCAGCGAGCGAATGGAGGGCAACCCGCGGGGCCGGTCGACGTACACGGCGGCTGTCGCACTGAAGGGGCCCACGCCGGGCGAAATGAAGCTGAAGATGACTTTCGGGCCACTCGGCGGTGAACTACCGTCCCGTATCATCTTCGAGGAGGATGCATCAGGCAGGCCTCTGAGCTTTGGCTATGCTCAATATGGCTCGCAGCGACTGGAAGTCGGGACTCTCGTCCCTTGAGCGGGACCGCTACGAAGAGAGGGGAGTTCTGATATCGTGCGCCAGAACTCCGTGGTATGATGATCGAAGCTTGTTGTGGGAGAAATTTAAGGTGAAGCAATTGATGCTACGAACGCGAGTAACACTGGTGACAGCACTTTGCTTCGCCGCGGGTCTACCCTCCGCCCTCGCGCAACCAACGCCGGGTCCTTCACCGGCCACTTCTTTGCCCGCTACGGTGCAGGTCGACTTCAACAAGTCTCGCGGAGATTTCGTGCACCCGGAGCGCTATAACAACTTCACCCGTTGGTCGAGTTGGCAGCCGCAGCGCGATGCCGACATCCGTTTCTTAAACGAACAGGGGCTCCACGGTAAGATCTATAAAGTGTGGGTCGATGCCGAGCGCGTCCATGACCCGAAGACTGACACCTACAACTACCAAGGCGTCGACGATTACATGGCCGACGCGAGCCTACTTTCAGACGAACTGCTGATGGTGATGGATACGCGCGTGTCCGTGCGCGACATGGGCCGAAGCCCGGCCGATATCAAGCCGATCATCAAGCGCATCATGATGGACATGAAGAAGCGCTATCCGCAAATACGCTATATCGAAGCATTCAACGAACCCGACCATAATCTCGCCAAGAACATAACGCCTGCAGGTCTCTATGACTACTACAAGGTCTATTATGAGGCAGTAAACGAAATCAATCGCGAGTTGCAGCCGCAGGTTCCGCTAGAGATCGGCGGACCGGGGTATATGCAGTACAACGAGAAATGGATGTACCCGTTTCTCGACCGCTATGCTGCCGATCCTTCGCCGGACAAGCGCCTCGATTTCCTGTCGTGGCATGCCTATGGCGAGTTCCCTGAGGGGACCGGCGACAGCAATGGCCCTCGCGCATATCATTTCTACAAAGGCAATCCCAGCGAAGTGGCGGGGCAGCGCAAACAGTTGAACGAGGCACTCAGCAGCCGTGGCCTCGACACGAAGATTCCGGCTTTCATCACCGAGACCGGCATCTATCCCGGCCCCTCATTCGATAACAAGGACGATCCGCGACCGGACTACCTCATCGGTGCGGCCGGCGTTCCCGCGCTACATTACTGGTATTTGGAGCAGCCCGACACCTATCCGTTCAACTGGGTAATTCGCCACTCCAGTGAAGAGCGAAAGGATCAACTGATCACTCGCTCGCGCAATGGCGAGCACATCGCCGTTAGGGGCGCTGAAAACGTAGGGAACCTGCCGGTTAATACGTTCACGCCCTACGGCAACGCGATGGCGATGATGGCGAAGCTCAAGAACGAGCGCGTGGAGGCGCAGTCGAACGCCCTGAAGGAGGGCAAGGGTGTCTACAGCATCGCCACGAAAGACAAGTACGGCGCTGCGGTGATGGTCTGGAACTACCAGCACACTGGCACGCAGCCTTACCGGGTAAGCATCAACATGGGCGAATTGCCTGCCAATCTCCAAGGCAAGCGCCTGTGCCAGAGGATGTACCGGATCGACGATCAAGTCAGCAATTACTGGGCGAACCGGGAAACCGCCAACCTGCAGCAGGTGGGGGCGACTACCATCAGCCCCACCCGGCGCCACAGCGTATCTGTCGATCTCGCAGCTAATGCACTCCAATTGGTTGTTTTGGAGCCGGGACAATCATGCACTTGAGAAGCAGCCTCCCGGCTCAGGCGGATAGGGCCAAGGCGTAGGCGGTCTCTCGTCGCAATCTTCCCGGCCGCACTCGAATTGGCTTGGAAGATTGCGTCTG
>NZ_JBEWLY010000020.1:0-23141 GCF_040534015.1 Novosphingobium kalidii | reverse complement strand
CGCCGGTCGAATATGCTGCTGCTACGGCCGCCCAGGCGGCCGAATGAATGACGGATACTCAAGCTTAGGCTGGATGAGAAACCGGGGGACCCTCAAACCAACTGCGCGGACTCCTGAAGTTGTTCGGCCTGCGCCTCGGTGCTGCGCGGACGCCTGGAGAGCGGCGCGAGAGGCTTGCAGCTTTGTATCAGCAACGGCCGGATCTTGAGCCGCTGTTCGCCCCTCTGGTAGCATCCATGGAAGTCATCGAAGAGCAACTCCGTGCTTCCAACCGGCTCCTAGATAACCGGGCAACTGAAGATCCTGTTTGCAGTCGGCTCATGAGCGTTCCGGGAGTCGGCCCGATCACCGCGCTTACATTCACCGCAAGCGTCGAGGACCCGCGTCGTTTTGCGCGCAGTGAAGATGTCGGCGCCTATGCCGGGCTCGTCCCACGACGTAGCCAGTCGGGCGAACGCCATGTCCGCGGCAACATCTCCAAGGCGGGCGATCCGATGCTGCGGCGATCGCTCTACGAGGCCGCAAACATCATGCTGTGTCGCCTGATAGTTGCGCCAAGCTGGCGACAAGCGCGGCGTAGTGCGCGAAAGGATCGGGCAGCAAGTGATCTATGCATTCGGATAGTGCGGCTCGATGGTGCCTTTCCCCTAGGAGATGCGCTCGGTGATGATGACGCCGGTGAGTGTACGGTGCGCAATATCGGTGAAGAAGCATTGCGGCACCGCGATGGTAAGCTGGCGTCGCGCGACAAGTTTGCGAGCTTTACTTCCGGAGGCATGTGGTACCGGCGCGCCGTCGCGCACCCTGTCGTTCCAGGCTGGTAATTTTGACGACGCTGTTAACCTGCCGGAGTACGCTGCTCTGGCGGAAGGCCTGCGTCAGGAACGCGGGCCCGCCGCGCCGCAGCCGTCACACGCCAGTATGGTCGTGACCGTCTCACCGAAGCAGGGATCTTCGTTCAACTTGTTGTTGTAGAACTTTGCCTGGTTGACACCTTGGTTCCATATAGGCACTCTAAACCCACTATGACACATAGGTCCCTCCACCCCATCGCGGCGCTCGTCGATGAATTGCTCCGCCTGACGCCGCGTCTGCGCGGCGTCTTTTCCGAGGCCGCTGCGTCGAAAGACCTGGCGCCCATGGAAGCCACCGTACTTTCGGCGACGATCGACGCCAGAACGCCGCCCACGGTCCCACGCATCGGCCGCAGCCTGGGCCATCCGCGGCAAGTCATCCAGCGTGCGGCGAACGGTTTGATCGCCAAACGCCTGATTGAGCCGACTGCGAACCCGGATCATCAGCGCGCACCGCTGCTGGTAGCGACCCCGGCGGGAGAGCGGGTTAAGTTCGAGGTCGATGCGCGCGCGAAAGCTAGTCTGGACGTCCTCCTGTCCATCGTCACTCCGGAACGATGCGAAATGCTCGTGGGTCAGCTGCGCGACTTCCGCGTCGGTACCGAAGCGTACCTAAAAGATCACAAGGAACACCATCTTGGCTAACAGTCTCGACGAACTGGTGAACATGCCGAGACTGACCGCCTGGCTCGACGCGAACCTACCGCAGCTCGGTGACGGTCCGCTGCAGGTGGAGATGGTCCACGGCGGTTTCTCGAACGTGATTATCAGCTTGGATCGCGGCAACGGCGTGATGATGCTGCGGCGGCCGCCGGTCACCCCGCCGCCGGGCAGCGAGCGCACCGCGCTGCGCGAGGCGAGGGTGCTGAGCGCGCTGGACAGGACCGCCGTGCCGCATCCGCGCTGCTTCGCCAGCTGCGACGACCCCGACGTGATCGGAGCGGTCTTTTACGTCATGGAACGAGTCGAGGGCTGGTCCGGCAAGATCGTCGATCGCAGGGCGGAACATCCGGCTCCGTTCAACCAGCCGCCGTTCGCCTGGCGCCTGCCTTATGCCGTGATGGATGCGCTCGTCGCGCTGGGCAACGTCGATTATGAGGCCGTCGGGCTGGGGGATTTCGGCAAGACGGACCGGTTCCTGGAACGCCAGGTTGACCGGTGGTCCAGCCAGCTCGCCTCGTACAAGGATAAGTACGGCTACGCGGGGCGCGAGCTGCCTGGCTATGCCGAGACGGAGCGCTGGCTGCGCGACAACACGCCGGTGAATTGGAAGCCGGGAATTATCCATGGCGATCTCGGCACGCCCAACATGCTGTTCTCCCACGAACATCCGGTGCGGGTGAACGCCTTGATCGACTGGGAGCTGTCGACGGTCGGCGACCCGATGATCGACATCGGCTGGTTCCTGGGCGGATTGCGTGACGAGCGCGAACCCGACGTGGTGCCGAACTCAATGATGGACGCCGCCAACATGCCGACACGGCAGGAGCTTGCCCGCTACTACGCGAGCGGGACGGGCCGCGACGTTTCAATGCTGGATTACTACCTGGTGCTGGCGCGCTTCAAGGGCGGTTGCATCATGGAATACAAGGTCGCGCAGGCGGCCGCCGGCAAATTGAGCCGCGAGATCGGCGACTTCTTCGCCGATATTGTCGCCGACAGTTTCGCCTCTGCCGCGGACATCGTCCGCAAGTACGGCTGACATCACAAAGTTACAGCCTCCAACCATCAGGAGAGACCCATGATCGACTTCCGCGTCGAACCCGAATTCCAGGAAAAGCTCAACTGGATGGACACATTCGTCCGTGAAGAATGCGAGCTCGTCGACCTGCTGTTCCCCCGCGCCGTCGATATGTACGACGTCAAGAACAGCAAGGCTCGCGACATCATCCGGCCATTGCAGGAGAAGGTGAAAGCGCAGGGGCTCTGGGCTTGCCACCTCGGCCCGCACCTGGGCGGCCCGGGCTACGGCCAGGTCAAACTCGCGCTGATGAACGAGATCATCGGCAGGTCGAACTGGGCGCCCACCATCTTCGGCACTCAGGCGCCCGACACCGGCAATGCCGAGATCTTGGCGCTCTTCGGGACCGAAGAGCAGAAGCGCCGCTATCTCGATCCGCTGATGGCCGGCGAGATCGTGTCGTGCTTTTCGATGACCGAGCCCCAGGCCGGCGCCGATCCTAAGGAGTTCGAGTGCAAGGCCTGGGCCGAAGGCGAAGAGTGGGTGATTGAGGGCGAAAAGTGGTTCTCGTCCAACGCGCGCTTCGCCGAGTTCCTGATCGTGATGGCGGTCACCAATCCGGAGAACAAGCCGCACGAGCGCATGTCGATGTTCCTGGTGCCAGGTGATGCTCCGGGGATTGAGATCATCCGCAACAGCAAGATCATGAGCGATTCACCCGATCCGGACGACGACAGCGGCGCGCACGCCTACATTCGCTATAACAAGGTGCGGGTGCCAAAGGACGCGATGCTGGGCGAGCCCGGACAAGCCTTCAAAGTGGCGCAGGCACGCCTTGGGGGAGGGCGCATCCACCATGCTATGCGGACTGTCGGCATGTGCGGCCGGGCGATCGAGATGATGCTGGAGCGCGCGGTCTCCCGCCAGACGCAGGGCAAGCGCTTCGCCGACCACCAGTTCGTCCAAGGCATCATCGGCGACTCCATCTGCGAACTCGAGCAGTTTCGCCTGCTGGTCCTCAAGACCGCCTGGCTGATCGACGAGTCCGAGGCGGGCCGGGAAGAGCATGGCGCCGCCCGCCCGTGGATAGGCATGTGCAAGGTCACGTTGGCCAGGGTGTTCCACGACATTGTCCACCGGGCCGTCCACCTGCACGGCTCGCTTGGCGCCTCGCTGGAGACGCCGCTCTACAAGATGTGGGCCGGCATCCCGAGCCTGTCGGTGGCGGACGGACCGACCGAGGTGCACAAGATCCAGGTCGCCAAGCACTTCCTGAAGAAGGCGATCCCCGGCGACCGGCTGTTCGGCACCGATCATATCCCGACCCGGCTCGAAAAGGCGAAGCGCCGCTTCGCAGCGGAGCTGGAAACCGCGTGAACCGCGATCCGCTCTTCGACTTCGGCGGCAAGGTGGCCCTCGTGACTGGGGGGTCGCGCGGATTGGGCTACCAGATGGCGCGCGGCTTCGCCGAACGAGGAGCGGACGTCATCATCGCCAGCCGCAAGCTGGAGAACTGCGCACGCGTGGCCGAAGAGCTGCGCGGCCTGGGCGTCCGCGCTCTGCCCATCTCGGCGCACCTGGGCCGCTGGGCGGAGTGCGATCGCCTGGCGGACGAAGCCTATCGCCTATTCGGCCGCGTGGACGTGCTGGTGAACAATGCCGGCATGTCGCCAGCGTCCCCGAGCGAGGAGGTGAGCGAGCGCCTGTTCGATGCGGTGCTCAACCTCAACTTCAAGGGTCCCTTCCGCCTGTCGAGCCGTATAGCGGCGGGGATGCGTGACGGAGACGGCGGCGCAATCATCAACATCAGCTCGACCGCGTCGCTGATGGCGGTGCCCGCGATTGTACCATACGCCTCGGCGAAAGCCGCGCTCAATGCCATGACGGTGTCGCTGGCGAAGGAGTTCGCCCCCAAGGTGCGCGTCAACGCGATCTCCGCCGGGCCCTTCCTCACCGAGGCCCATGCGGACTGGACGGCGGACGATTGCGCGACCCTGGCAAGGATCCTGCCGGCCGGGCGCGTCGGTGACCCGGCCGAGATCGTCACGGCGGCGCTCATGCTCGCGAGCCCCGCCTCCGGGTTCACCACGGGGGCGCTGTTGCGCGTCGATGGAGGGCAGCGATGACAGCTTCCGGAACCGCACTCGCAGCGCTCAACTTCCGCGATCTCGGCGGGATTACTGTCGATGGCGGCCGGTTGCGCAACGGCTTGCTCTTCCGGTGCGAAGGACCGGCGAACGTGGATGCGAGCGCGGTGGCAGCGCTCGCCGCGCTAGGCATTCGTCTGGTCATCGATCTCCGGTCTACCGGCGAATATCGCGGCCAGGCGGGCAATGCCGGATGGGGGCTGCGCGTGACGAGCTGCGACGTTGCCAACGATTTCCGGGCCCAAGACGGCGCCGATTGGCATGGCCTGGGTGAAGCGCTTGGCGGCGAGCAGGTGCGATCGCGCATGCTCGACACCTATCGCGCCATGCCGGGCGCGCTGGCGAAGCATCTGGCTCCGTTGATCGCCACGATGGCCGCCGGCGAGATGCCGGTGCTCATCCACTGCACCGCGGGCAAGGATCGTACCGGCGTCCTGGTTGCGTTGCTCCTGCGCCTGCTGGGCGCGAATCCGGAGGCGATCACGCACGACTACCTCCTGTCCTGCAGCTTCGGCGCCGCCCCGCATAATCGCGTGCGCGTGCAGCGCCAGCTGGGCAAGATCCTGAACGCCACCATCGACGAAGCGGCGCTGGATGCGGTCATCGGCGTGGACCCGGCCTATCTCGCCGCCGCGATCGAAACGATCGACGAGCGATGGGGCTCGTTCGAAGCCTACCTGGCCCGCGCGAACGTTTCTGCGGAGCAGATCGCCCGGCTGCGCGAACTCATGGTGGAGGCATAGTCATGCAGGTTCTCAAAGGCATCCGCGTCCTGGAAGTCGCGCAGTTCATCTTCGTGCCGTCGGCGGGCGTGCTGCTGGCCGAGTGGGGCGCGGACGTGATCAAGGTCGAGCACCCGGTCCGCGGAGATGCCCAACGCGGTCTGATCCGCGCCCAGGGCCGCACCGTCAACGCCGATCGCAACCCGATGATGGAGCACGCCAACCGCGGCAAGCGCAGTATCGGTATCGATGTGTCCCACCCCGAGGGGCAGGCGCTGCTCTACGACTTGGCTAAGGACTGCGATGTCTTCCTCACCAACTACCTGCCCTCTCAGCGTCGGAAGCTGAACATCGACGTCGAGCATATCCGCGCCGCGAACCCGAACATCATCTACGTGCGCGGCAGCGCCCACGGCGAGCGCGGGCCCGAGCGGGAACGCGGCGGGTTCGATATCACAACATTCTGGGCGCGAAGCGGCATCGCGCACGCAGTCACGCCGCCAGAACTCGACGTGCCGCTGATGCCCGGCGTGGGCGCCTTCGGGGACTCCATCGGCGGCATGACGATCGCAGGCGGCGTTGCTGCAGCGCTGTTCCACCGCAGCAACACGGGCGAGGCGATCGAGGTCGACGTCTCGCTGCTCAGCACCGCGTGGTGGGCCGCGGGCGTCACGCTCAACACCGCAAGCTTCGCGGGCGAGGCGCCGCGCAACCAGTATCCCAAGGAAGGACCGATGCCCGGCAACCCGCTGGTCGGCTTCTATAAGACGCAGGACGGCGGCACGATCAGCCTCTTCACGCTGCAGCCCGATCCCTATCTGCAAAGCTTCTTCGAGCATCTCGAACTAACGGAGCTCGCGTCCGATCCCGACTACAATACGGGTCTGGGCCTGATGAAGAGGTGGAAGAAAGCGGGGGAGCGGATCGCGTCGACTTTCGCCAGCCGTCCGCTGGCGTATTGGCAGAAATGCCTCGCGACCTTTCCGGGGCAGTGGGCGGCGATACAAAGCCCCGAGCAATTCCTGCAGGATCCCCAGGCTCTCGCCAACGACATGCTCGTGGAGATCGAACCGTCGGACGGCGGTCCCGTCGTCCAGGTCGTGCGCGGGCCGGTGCAGTTCGGGGGGCGCGCGGAAGGCACCGGACGAGCGCCTCAGGCCTCCGAGCACACGGAGATGCTCCTGAGCGAACTGGGCTACAACTGGGATCGCATCGAGGCGCTGAAAGCGGCGGGCGCAATCGCCTGACTAGCGCTGTGAAGGCGCGTCGGCCGTGACCGATCGCCTGGAAAGAGAGAACACGGAGCAAGGCGGAAGGGCCGCAAAGAGCCCTCCACCGAGCACCGACCTGCACTCCAGCGGTGCGCGTCGATGGGGAGAGGAGAGCAGGATGAAGCCGGATTTCTGGATCGGATGGAGGCAGGTCTTCGCCAGCATGGTCTTGTTGGCAGTAGGCGCGGCCACCATCGCCTCGGCCTACAGCGTGGTCGCGGTCCCGCTGGCCAAAGAGTTCAACCCGTCGCGCATGGTTCTGATGTTGGCCATGACCGTGATGTCCCTCGTCTCGGCAATGCTCTCGCCGGTCCTCGGCGCCAAAATGGATACTTTGCCGATACGCCTCATCACGGCGACGGGCACCGCCTCGCTGGTTGCCGGCTACGTGTCCCTCTCGTTTGCGACATCCTTCAATCAGGTGCTCCTCGCCTACGGCCTGCTGATGGCGGCGGCCAACGTTCTGGTCGGACCCATGGCCGCCTCGGTCCTCATCTCGCGGTGGTTCGTCAGGACGAGGGGGCGGGCGCTTGGCCTCGCGATCTCCGGTGTGGCGATAGGCGGCCTCGTGTTCCCGCCCTTGATCCAGCTTCTGCTGGATGCGTTCGACTGGCGGACGGCTTTCCGCATCATGGCTGCTGTGATCGCGTTGCTGATGTTTCCTGCGGTCGCCATGCTGGTCGACCGGCCATCCGATCGCGGTTTGTTGCCCGACGGCGACACGCAGATGCCGATCGCGCGCCGGGACGGCGAGGCTTCCTCGGTGCTGTCGAGCCGGGCGATCGTGAGCAGTTCTTCGTTCTGGCTGCTGGCGATTTCCTTCGGCATCGTGCTGGCGGGCATGAAGGGCATGGTCACCAATCTCGTGCCGATCGCGCTGGACCAAGGGATCGGCGCGCAGAGCGCCGCGCTGCTCATCTCGATCTTCGCGGCGTCGGGATTCATCGCCAAGCTGGGCTTCGCCGCGTTCGCCGACCGGGTCGGCTCTCGCCTGATCGTCATCGCCAGCCTGACCGGCTTCGGACTAGGATGCGCGACGCTGGTCGGCGCCGAGCACGGCTACGCGGTGATCGCGATCGGGGTGGCCCTGCTGGGCTTCTTCGGCGGCCTGGTCGTCCCGCTGCAAGGGCTCATCGTCCCGGACCTGTTCGGCCAGGCGAGCATGGGCAGGGCGACAGGGCTGCTGAACCTGGTCATCCTGGTCGCGCTGCTGATCACGCCTCCGCTGTTCGGGATGATCTTCGACGTGACCGGCAACTACGACACGGCGTTCCTGACTTTCGGCATCCTCGCATCGGTCTGCGTGCTGGTGCTGTTGAAGGCACAGTTGAAGACCGCGACCGCGTGATCTCGGGCCGGCCCACGTTCGGGCCTGAACCGGCCCAAACTGCAACAATCGATGGTTTATAATAGGGGAGAGCAGTGATGATCGGCAATTTTAGGCAAATCGCGCTGACGACAACGGCGATCGGCTTCTTTCTGGCCCCGCCAGCGCAGGCGCAAGTCGAGGCCGCGAGCGACGTAAGCCGGGCCGAGGAGACCGACGCGATCGTGGTGACCGCCCGGCGCGTGGAGGAGAACCTCCAAGATGTGCCGATTTCAATTACGGTGTTCAGTCAGCAGCAGATCGATAACCGCAATATTGTCAACGCAGCCGATCTTGCGATCTATACGCCGTCCCTCTCGCTGAACTCCCGCTTCGGCCCCGAGAAGGCGTCCTTCATCATCCGCGGCTTCGTTCAGGACCTGGCGACCCAACCTTCGGTGGGCGTCTACTTCGCCGATGTCGTGGCGCCGCGCGCCGGCGGCTCGACCACGTCCGGCAACGGCGTGGGCGTGGGCAGCATGTTCGACCTGCAGAACGTTCAGGTTCTGAAAGGACCGCAAGGCACGCTGTTCGGGCGCAACACGACCGGCGGCGCTGTCCTTCTCGTCCCGCGCCGGCCTTCCGACAAGCTCGAGGGCTATGTCGAGGGATCCTACGGCAACTTCGACATGCGCCGGGTTCAGGCGGTCGCCAATATCCCGCTGGCCGACACGTTCAAGGTCCGTCTTGGTGTCGACCGCATGAAGCGCGACGGTTACCTGCGCAATCGGTCCGGCACCGGTCCGGAGCGGCTGGGTAACAGCGATTACATCGCAGCCCGACTGAGCATTCTGGCAGAGCTCACGCCCGACCTCGAGAACTATACCGTCGCGACGTATAGCAAGTCCGACAACAACGGCATAACCCTGCGGGTTCTTGGCTGTAATCGGGAACCGGCGGCGAATATCGCGGTGAATGCCGGTCTGGCCTGTGCGCAGGTCGATCGTCAGAACGCTCGCGGCGACGGATGGTGGGACATTGAGAGCAACGAACCCGATCCCAAGTTCCAGGCAGAAACCTGGCAGATCATCAATACCACAACACTGCGTGCATCTGACACGCTGACGATCAAGAATATTGCGAGCTATGGCGAATTTCGCGAGATCACGCGGATGAGCCTGCAAGGTGACAACCTTGTCAATCCAGATGGCACTTTCGCGAAGGCCCTGGTGCAGCTCAACAATACGCCCGGATACTATAACAGCCGGCAGGCGACCTACACCGAAGAACTTCAACTCCAGGGCGGCGGCTTCGATGGCAAGCTGAACTGGCAGGCAGGCGGCTACTTCGAGAATAGCGATCCGCTCGGCGTTAGCTCGCAAGCGACCGCGATCGGCCTGAACTGTCCCAATCTCCAGGCCTTGCAATGCAATGCGGCGCCGGCGCTGAACCTTCCCGCCGCCGGCCGGGTCTTCGTCAGCACCGTTTCCAGACCGTTCCTCAAGGCGTCGTTCCGCAGCCGCGGGCTCTACGCGCAGGCGACCTACAGGCTTTCAGACCTTCTGGCCGTCACCGGCGGGGTGCGCTACACTTGGGAGCGGATGCGGCACGACTACGCCAGCCAGACGATCGGCTTCCCGGCGACCAATACTCCGGTCTACTACTGCGGCAACTCCGTCAGGGTCCGCTACCCGGTGGGCACGAGTTCTCCGGTGAACCCCGGGTTTAACTTCCCGGTAGCGACCGCGCCGTTAGGGTACGAGGCCTGCAACGTCACCTTCACCGCCAAGTCGGACCGGCCGACGTGGCTGATCGGCGTCGATTTCACGCCGACAGAGGACTTGCTGTTCTACGCAAAGTACGCCCGAGGCTACCGCGGAGGCGGCGCCGCCGGCGCGAACATCTACTTCGAGACTTGGGGACCGGAAAAGGTCGACACCTACGAGGCAGGCGCCAAGGTCACCCTGCGCGGCTCCAGCGCACGGGGCTACTTCAACACGGCAGTGTTTTATAATGACTTCAGCGATCAGCAGATCGCCGCATCGCTGATCCGCGCTGCCACCAGCCCGCTTCTCGGCGGGAACGCCATCATCAACGCCGGCAAGTCGAAAATCTGGGGCATCGAAGCCGACGCCGCCGTGACGCTGTTCGACATCTTCCGTGTGGACGGCGGCTACACCTACCTCAATGCGCGCCTGAAGGAACTCGATCCCTCCACTTACGCTCTGGCGCCCGAGCAGCGCTTGGTCTGGGCGGATGTTCGCCCGACGGCGTCGCCGAGCATTCGTGGCGGCCGTCTGGCGTTTTCGCCCAAGCATCGCCTGAGCCTGACCGGCACCATCCTTCTGCCATTGGGTGAGAGCATCGGCGACGTTTCTCTGGGCGCCACTTACGTCTACACGAGCAAGCAACTGGCCGGCACGGCGACCGCGCCTCAATATCAACTGCTGCCGAGCTCGCAGCTGGTGAACCTGAACGTCAATTGGAACAAGGTGATGAACTCACCAGTCGACCTGGCGCTGTTCATGACCAACGCGACAAACGAGAAGCTCCATTCGGCGATCGCGAACGCCTGGGCGTCCTATGGGTTCGAGGCCGGCATCGTCAACGAACCGCGGATGTACGGTGTGCGGCTGCGATATTCCTTGAGGTAGGTGGCTGGCTTGCCGGCTATTTCAAAGAGTGATCGCGAACACCCGGATGCGCTCGCGTGCTGTACGGCGTGCGGTAGCGGTCGCCGATGATGCCGCGGCGGCCAGGCGACCATGTGAAGACCGATCGGCGCGATGCGATGACGCTGGCACGACTGCTGCGCGCTGGCGAACTCACCGCGATCTGGGTGCCGGACGAGGCACACGAAGCCGTGCGCGACCTGATCCGCGCACGACGTTGCGCTCAAGAGGATGCCACGGGTTGCGCTCAAGAGGATGCCACGGCGGCCAAGCAGGGGGTGCGTAGCTTTCTGCTCCGGCACGATCGCCGTTTTGGTGGCAGGGCGGCCTGGACGAAGATGTACTGGCGGTGGTTGTCGGAGCAGCGGTTCGACTTTCCTCATCAGCAGTTGGCATTGGAGGAACTGCAGAAGCGTGTTCTCGAGGCGCAGGCACGGGTCAGCCGTCTCGAAGGTGCGCTTGGCGAAGCGGTGGAGGCATGGCGTTTTGCACCACTGGTCCGCAATCTTCAGGCGCTCCGCGGCATCAGGCTGCTCAGTGCCGCGACGTTGATCGCCGAGGTTGGCGATCTTACCCGCTTCGACAATCCAAAGCAGCTGATGGCCTATGTCGATTTGGTGCCGTCAGAGCATTCCAGCGGTGCCCGGACCCAGCGCGGCCGCATCACGCGTGCGGGAAATGCTCAGGCGCGCACCACGCTGATCGAGGCGGGATGGTCGTATCGATTGCCGGCACGCGAGGAACGGCGATATCGTGAACGGGTGGCAGACCTGCCGGACGAGATCCAGGCGATAGGCTGGAAGGCCCAGGTGCGATTATGCCAGCGCTTTCGCCGCCTGTCGGCTGCCGGCAAACCTCAGCCGAAGGTGACGACCGCGATCGCTCGCGAACTGATCGGCTATGCATGGGATATCGCCAGGCGGGTGTCGCCAGCGGTGGCGGGTTAATCCCTTCGGCAGCGGCTACGAAAGGAGGCGCCAGCACCAACTGCATAGCCTTGGCCGGCGTGCCGCGGGCACCCGACTGTGATGGGCAATCCACGGCGTACGGTGGGGCAGGTTCGTCCGACGCCCGAGCTTAGACGGGGGATGGGCCCAGCGACGGATACGTGTAGTGCGGTAACCAACCCGCGGATGAGAGCGTGATCAATCGTCGTCGATCAGGCGACCGCGGCACACCCGCCAAGGTCAATACAACCGCTGCTCTCGAGACCGGCGAGGGAGTAAACTTGGCCAGCGTCTCAGATGGCAGTCATGAGAGCGTACGTCTACGCACAGAGTCTGCGATGCCCCCTTCACCCGGACCGCGCGGTAGAAACCGACCTCGGCCAGATGCGCGAGGCCATCGGCGTCGTTCGCGTCAGTCTTGTTCGGCGCCATGTCGAGCGCTGCCTTGGCATGCCGCGCATCGATACAGATCGCTGGCATCCCTCCGGCGCTCAACGCATGATAAAACCAGACCGACAACGGGCCTGTCTCGAATACGACGCGCTCGGCAGTCGGCGCATGCTTGCGGATCAACGCCGCAAGCGCTTGCGGATCCGAGGCGCATTTGCCGCGCCAGACCCGCTTGCCATCGCGCCGAACCGACACCGCTGTATCTTTCAACGAAACGTCGAGACCTATATACTCACCCATGATTGTTCTCCATTTGATGCTGGGCCCGGCCAACAGTCGTGAGCCCGTTCTTCATCCTATCGGGGAACAACCACCTTCTCGCGCAGCATTCGCACCAGCGCCCGGCACTCCCGCGATTACCCCATGTTTTCTGTTCCGTTGCTACTCAACCCCCAGCTACGGCTCTGCGATCGCCGAACTTAAGGCCGGGGGGCAAATTGCCACCGGACACGGAGCATCGTCAGGCGAAGTACCTGAACAATGTCGTTGAGGCCGATCACGGCAAGCTGAAGCAGCTGATCCGGCCGGTGCGCGGACTCAAGTCGCTGCCGACCGCCTATGCGACGATCAAGGGTTTCGAGCTCATGCGCGCGCTTAGAAAAGGTCAAGCGGCAGCCTACAACCTCAGCCGCGACATGCTCGGCGAAGCCCGCATGATCGAGCGTGCTTTTGGCGTAGGTCCCAGCGCTCTCGCCGATGTCGTCGCGCTCCTCGACAGCCGACCGCAGCCGCAGCGGCCGTGATCGACTAACGTCCTGTATCCGACGCTACTTGGCGCAAACGCGAGTTTGCAACAGAGCCGTCGACCTCACCTACGTCCAGACATGGGCCGGGTTCGTCTACGTGGCCTTTGTGATCGATGCCTATGCCCGGCGGATCGTTGGCTGGAAGGTCGGAACCTCGGCTACCGCCGGCTTCGTGCTGGATGCCTTGGAATAGGCGAGCCACGCCCGCAGGCCCGGCCCCGATGACGGCACTTCCGTAGTTACGAAACTGAGGCAGGTGAGTTGACGGCAACAAGGCGTTGGACGAATCTCGGAACAACGGAACAGCCGCATCTGCTCGAACGGGTGACGGTAACTTGATGGGACAGGATCGAAGATGCCCAAGAATTCAGACTTTCTTTCGATCAGCGATGCGCAGATCAAAGAGGCTATGGACCATGCGCAGCCAATGGTGCTGCGCGGCCTGCTCTATTTGTTGACGCAGGATCCGGACCTCGCTGGAATGAAGCCAGGGACTGCGGCGAAGTTCGGCACCGGCAGCGAAATGGCTGACGCCGCCGACGCCGCGGCGCTTCGGGCAAAGGGGGCCGCGTTCCTCAAACAGTATCGTGATAGCGGCGCTCCAGTTGTTGACATTCCGTCTGAAGAAATTCTGCACCAAAGCCTCATGCTCACCGCAGGCCAGATTATTCCCGCGGCTGACTACGAAATTTGGCGTGAAGAGACCGCGCTGAACCGCTGGGCGCGCGGAGTCGAATGGCGGAATGGCAAGCCGCCCGAAAGCGCCAAGGATTTCATGGTGGCGGTAATCGGCAGCGGTATCTCGGGCCTCAACACCGCAGTCCAACTCAAACGGGCAGGCATCCCGTTCGTGCTGATCGAGAAGAACCCAGAAGTCGGAGGGTCCTGGTTTGAGAACCGCTACCCCGGCGCGCGGGTTGATACATCAAGTCGCGGCTACACGCACCTCTTCAGCTTCGACTATCCATACCCTTACGCCTATTGTCCAAGAGACGAGAACCTCAAGTACTTTAAATGGGTGGCGGACACATACGGCATTCGCCCGCACATTGCTTTCAACACTGAAGTAAAGGCGATGACATGGGACGATGCGCAGAAGCTCTGGCGTATCGATGCCGATGGACCGCTGGGCAGCTCGCGGATCGAGTGCAATGCGGTGATCACATGCGTCGGGTTCCTGTCCCGCCCGCAGTTGCCGGATCTCGAAGGCATGGATACATTCGCGGGAACATCGTGCCACACTGCCACATGGCCGGATGGCTTTGATGTCAAGGGCAAGCGCGTCGCCGTTGTCGGGTCTGGTGCCTCCGGATATCAGACCACCCCAGTCATCGCCAAGACCGCCGCGCATACGTATCTTTTCCAGCGTCAGCCGAACTGGTGCTACGAAGACCTGTCCTATTTGGCCGAGTTGCCCAAAGAGGTGCTCTGGCTGGAACGCAACTTTCCTTATTATGCGAATTTTACCCGTTTCCGCATTGCCGCTTTGATGAACCCTGACCTTGCCACGGCCGCCAAGGTGGACCCCGATTACAGCGATCCGCATGCGGTGAGCGCTGCAAACAAGGCGGTGCGTGAAATGTGTCTTGAGTTCATCGGTCGCAAGTTGGGATCCCGCCCGGATATTATGAGAAAGATGACTCCGGCATTCCCGCCCGGCGCCTCCCGGCCGATCCGCATTGATTCAAGTGACAGCGTGTACGACGCGCTTTTGCGTGACGACGTTTCGCTGGTTGACGACAAGATTGAACGGATAACGCCCAAAGGCATCGTTGCCGGCGGCGTGGAGTACGAGCTTGATGCGATAATCTATGCGACCGGCTTCAAGGCAAACGATTATCTGTGGCCAATGGAAGTCCGAGGCCGCGACGGCATGCGGATTCAGGAAATGTGGGCCAAGGACGGCCCGCGCGCATACCTCGGCGCGATGGTACCGAATTTCCCGAACCTGTTCATGTGTTATGGCCCCAACTCCAACAACTTTGGAGGCTTTACGGTCGTCGATCTGCTGGAGCTTGTCGCGCAGTTCGCGCTGCGCTGCATAGGCGGACTGATTGAGAACGATCGGCGAAGCGTAGAGGTTACGGAGGAGGGGTATTGGCAGTTCGCCTCCATTCTTGATGCCGAGGAGAAGCTCAAGATCTACATGGATCCCCGCGCCAACAGTTATTACCAAACACAGGGTCGGTCGGCCGTCAATGGGCCCATCGACGCGCGTCGGATGTGGCGATGGCTGACCAATCCCGCTGGTGATCCGCCATCGGAGATCGATGACGGATTGCGACCACATTTCGGGGAAGACCTCATTGTCGTCTAAGTATTAGCATAAGTACCTTTAAGAATATGATCGCCCCGAGTCCGACGAAGCTACCGGCAGTGACATCGACAAAATAATGTGCTCCTTCCATTGGCGTGACTAGAAGCATGCCAAAGCTCGCAGACCCGATTGGCCAGCGCATGTATCGAATTGTCGATCCTGCCCATGCAAATACAATGGCGCTGGCGGCATGGAAGCTTGGGAAAGTCAGGATGCCGTGGAGTTCATGCAACTGTAGCTCCAGAAGAGCGCCGGAACGCAAGCTATTGACAACTCTTTCGAAGCCGATGCCCGTTGCAGGCACATACGGTGGGTAGGGGCCGATAAGGTGAAACAATGGTGTCCTTGCGGGAAACAATGCTGAGATCAACAGCGTGAGAACGAGCGCAATCGCGAACACTATGATAAATTCGCGCAGGCGGCGATCTTGGCCGCTCACCGCCAGGCAGAAGACAATCATTACCGGGATGTCGAAGATGGCGAGATAGAGCGCCCGCATCACTAGGTGAAATTGGTCAGGCTGCGTTGAGTAGACTTAATAAATGGCTTTCCAGTCAAATCCGAGCGCCAGATCTGCATCATAAAGAGAAGCGTCCGCAAAGCTGAACGGCCTCACGCGCATAAACCAGTAACTCAGCAGGGCGCCGCACATCCCTACGGCGGACATGATTAGCAAGCCATTCCCGAGGTCAAGCATCCTTTGTAGCCAGGCAGCTGTTGTTCGCCTGCTGAAGGAAAGCCATAGCCATGCAGCTGCGAGCCAAGAGAGAACGAGGCCCTTAGGGCCAGGACGTATTTGCACGCCGACGAGCCAGAGTGCGGCCACTGTCGCAAATAGCGCGGCCAGGATCGCAACCCACATCGCTCTAAGCGCATTAGCCTGCATTCCCCGCCTCCATCGAGCCGTGACTAAGCGCAACACAGTTAAGAGATCGCGTACCCTCCGGCCCCGCCTGCGGGTATTCCATCTTTGATTAGTGGAAGCGGCCTTGGCCTGGATCAGACTGACGAACGTCAGGTTTTGGGATCTGCAGGACCGTCGAAGAATGACACGGCTGGGGCGAACGGACTGTCAGGAATCGGGCGCTGACGCCGGGACAGCGGACTTTTTACCGACGTATCTCGATGTCCACGACGCCGGCCATTCCCGAAACACCATCCCTCACGGGCGGGGAACGGCAGGAAGCGCCCCAGACTGTGTGAAAACGCCCAACTGCGGACATTCGCTGCCGTTGAGAAACAGGTGCAATGATGAGCAGCGAAGAAAGGGAGGGCCAAACCGACATGCGCCCGGCAACCAAGGTTCTGAGGGTACTCACGCTCTTCGTGCTTTTCCCGTTCATACTCTTGATGAATGCCTGTGGCTTTGTGATGTCAGAGCAGCGAGATACTGCACGCAGCGGGCTCCTGACCGCCAAGGTCATTCTCCTGAATGGAGGAGCAATGTCACACTATACTGGCGCGGTTTGGATTTTACCACGTGAGTTGGCCCCCCCGAAATGACCTGACAGGGTCTCGCTCTTAAATAAGAGTGAGGCATATGACTGAGCATACAACTAGGCGCTACAATGACGGCGAGGTCCTCTCCGGGGTTCAGCGCCGGAGGCGCTGGACCCCGGAGGAAAAGGTCCGGATCGTCGAGGAGACGTATCTGCCGGGCCTGAGCGTGTCGCTGGTCGCCCGGCAGCATGGCATCAGTGGCAGCCAGATCTTCACCTGGCGCAGGCTGGTGGCGCAGGGCGCGCTGACCGCAGCCGGTGCCGGCGAGGAGGTCGTGCCCGCCTCTGAGTACCGGGCACTGCAGAACCAGGTCGCCGAGCTGCAGCGCCTGCTGGGCAAGAAGACTATGGAAGCCGAGATACTGCGTGAGGCCGTGTCCCGGGCCGCAGGCCCAAAAAAAACTCCTCTTGCGCTCGATCTCGTTGCCAGGGGACGAGCGGTGAGCGCGGTTGCCGAGGCATTGGGCATCAGCCGCCAGCACCTGTCGGCCATGCACAACCGATTACCTGCGCGCCGGCGAGGCCGACCGCCGCTGCCGGATGCCGACTTGGTCGGCGACATCCGCGCGCTGATCGCTGATCTGCCCACCTACGGTTATCGCCGCGTCCATGCCTTACTGCGCCGCCAGGCTGCCAGGACCGGGCGCACAGCGCCCAATCCCAAGCTGGTCTACCGGGTCATGAAAGTGCACGGGCTGCTGCTTCAGCGCCACAGCGGCAGTAAGGAGGAGCGGCGCCATGATGGTCGCGTTGCCGTCGATCGGCGCAACACCCGCTGGTGCTCTGACGCCTTGGAGATCGCTTGCGACAATGGCGAGAAGGTGCGCGTCGCCTTTGCACTCGACTGCTGTGACCGCGAGGCCATGGGGCACGTTGCTACTACCGGCGGCATCACCGCCGAGGACATCCGCGATCTGATGGTGGCCACTGTCGAGCATCGCTTTGGCCCGGTGAACCGCTTGGCCTCACCCATCGAGTGGCTCAGCGACAACGGGAGCCCATACACCGCTGGCAATACCCGCCGCTTCGCTCGCGACATCGGTCTCGTGCCCCGCACTACGCTGGTCAGCTCTCCGCAATCGAACGGCATGGCAGAAGCCTTCGTGCGCACCCTCAAGCGCGACTACGTCCGCGTGAACCCCACGCCCGACGCACGCACTGTCATAGAGCAACTGCCCCGCTGGCTCACCCACTACAACGAGGTCCACCCGCACAAGGCGCTAGGTTACCGATCATCCCGCGAGTACATCACCCAAACCCGCGAGGCCCCGTCAGGCAATTAGGGGGCAACGACACGTGTTTGGCCCCTCGATCTTCTTGTCGGCTGCCGGGCCTTAATGTTTGAGTCGGATCCAGGTATTAGTCTCGGGTGGGAAGGACAGGTCCTCACGATTGAGCACAACCCATTCGCCTATCCAGCCACCAAACAAAGCAACTGTTATGGCCACCCTATCAAGCTCAGGGAGCGACCTGCCTAACGTCCGCTTCCCAACCACCTTCGGTCAATCGCGGCTTTTCTGTGAAGGTCTGCTCCTGACAGAACCAGCCCCAGGCGCCACAAGCAAGGATGCAGCATATCCGCGATAACCCTCGTGACGATGTTTAGCGGGACTTTACCCTAGCCCGTTCGCACTTTAGAGACGTGCGCGGCATCCTCTTTTCCATGCTTCGTGAACCGCAAATCAAACGTGGAGCCATTAAGCTCGACGCCTTGCAGGTGAAGCACGTTAAGCAAAGGGGGGAGAACCGGAGTGGAACACTCAACACCGTCGCGCGCATGATCGATGTCCAGTCCCGTTGCCGCGGCAATCAAGGCGTAGGGCGCCGCTGCCGCCCATGCTTGGGGCGAGCAAGCAACCGGATATGAGGTCGGGCCGCGCTTCGGGCGGCGCGAGAACCCGCAGAAGAGTTCGGGAAGCCGATATAGCTCATCATAGAAGGCGGCCCCAACCAAACCCTCGAAGATCTTCACGGCGGCTGCCTTGTGGCCATAGCGTGAGAAACCCAAGGCGATCAGTGCGTTGTCATGTGGCCAGATCGAGCCATTATGGTAGGACATGGGATTGTAGCGGGCCTCTCCTGACGCGATGGTCCGGATTCCCCAGCCGCTGTAGAAACGCCTGCTAGTCAGCAGCTTCGACACGCGCTCGGCGCGCTCCGTTCCTGCAATCCCGGCGAACAGCGCGTGACCGGCATTGGATGCAAGAACCCTGCACGGCTCACCCTCGCCGTCGAGCGCCAGGACATAGCTGCCCAGCTCCTCATCCCAGAACTGTTCTTCGAACCGGCCGCGCAAGGTTTCTGCCTGATGCCGAAGCTGCTCGGCCTGTGCGCTTCTTCCCAATGCGTCAGCCACTTCGGCAGCACCGTTCCGGGCTGCAAAGACATAGGCCTGCACTTCACACAAAGCGATCGCGCCTTCAGCCAGACGGCCATCGGCGTGAAAAATCGCATCGAAGCTGTCCTTCCAACCCTGGTTGGCCAGCCCGCTCTCCGCCATGCGCGAATAGGCAAGGAAGCCATCGGGATGCAGACGAGTTTTGGAGTCAATCCAGGCGAGCGCCGCCGCGATACTCGGCCATATCCCACGTACCGTTTCCAAGTCGCCGGTCCGTTTGAGATACATTCCCGCCAGCATGATGAACAAAGGCGTGGCGTCGATCGTACCATAGTACCGATGGAACGGGACCTCTCCTAACAGCGCCATCTCGCCGCCTCGCATTTCATGGAGGATCTTGCCCGGCTCGGCGTCGGCGGATGGGTCGATGGCTGTCGCCTGGCTGGAGGCAAGCGTTCTAAGCACGCCCCGGGCGATTTCCGGCGCGATCCAAAGGAGCATCATAGCAGTGATGATGCCGTCGCGACCGAACACGGTGCTGTACCAGGGTACGCCCGCGTATGGATACAGACCCGATTCAGTCTCCGTCAGCAACATCCCGATGTCCGAGGCCGAGCGGCCAAGCACCACGTCGAACCGCTCATTTGAACTCGAAACCCTGTCGAGGCGGTCCTCCATTCCCTTACGCAGTAGACGGTAGGCGGAGACGAGGTGCGGTGGCTCAGGGCTGAGAGCTTCACCGATGCTGCACTGGACCTTGACGAGTATTGTGCAACGCTCAACGTCGCTCAGATCCAGATCCCATCGCGCAGAATCTGCCGAAAGAGCGGCGGGGGCGGGATCGAAGTAGAGCGTGGTGTTGCGTCGGACCTCGTCCAGCCCCAGATAGGAGATGCGTACACTTCGCTCGTCCAGTCGCTCTGCAGAACTGGTGCCACGCCGTGGACGAACGTCTCCCCGCACCTCGAACAGATCGGCAAAATCGGCTGCGAAGCGGATTTCCAGAGGAATACTCCGGTCCACAATTTCGAACCTGCGCACAACGATGCGTTCATAGGCTGTTGAATTGCGCAGGAACTTCATCCGCCCGATGAACAGACGGTCTCCCGCCAGCCAGGGCTCGCCCTCTTCCTCAAGATCCGGATTGGTCTGATCAACGATCAGGGCAGCGTTGTCATCGAGCAGAACCGAACTCAGCAGCAGCGGAGTACTTCCCCCCAGTCGCAACTCCAATCCTGAAAGAAAGCGCGTGTCCTTGTAAAACAGACCGTCCGGGCCATCGTCACCGCCCCGGCAATCCCCATCCTTGGCGAACACCGCGAAGAGATCGCCGTGTTTCAGCGTACGCAGTGTCCGATCGACGAGGGAGGTCGTCGCTTCCACATGGTGGTCGCTCGGGTTTGCTTTCGCCATAGCCGCGCTCAAGCTGCTGCCAACACGAGCGGCATTGTCGGTTGTGGATGCGACGAGGTCAGGCTTCGGTACAAATGTAAGTAGTCTTCCGCCATGCGAGCAGACGTAAACCGCTCGTCAAACGCCGCCCGGACTCCGGAGCGGGGGAGGTCCGCGGCGGCGTGGACCGCCGCTACTGCTTCTTCGATGCTTTCGACCAGGTAGCCGCTCCGCCCGTGTTCCACCACCTCCGGCGTCGACCCGTTACGCCATGCAATCACCGGCGTACCTGCCGCCATCGCCTCGATCATGACCAGACCGAACGGTTCCGGCCAGTCGATCGGAAAGAGGAGTGCTCTGGCTCCGCCAAGGAACGCAGCTTTCTCCGCATCCCCGACTTCGTTGATGAATTCTATCTGTGTGCCGTCGATCAAGGGTTCGATCACTTCATGGAAGTAGGCGGCATCGACCCTGTCGACTTTGGCTGCGATCTTGAGCTTCATTCCCGCGCGTTTTGCGATCTCTATAGCCCGGTCCGGGCGCTTCTCTGGCGATATGCGGCCAATGAAGGCCAGATAGTCACCGCCCTCGGCAACAGGAATAAGCTGTAGCGGCATCCCATGATAAACTGTGCTGATGAAGTTCGCGTGGGGTATCGGTGTACGCTGATTGTCGGAGATCGAGACCAGCTTCATCTCCGGGAAAGCCCCGAATACCGGCAAATTATCCGGTAAGTCCTGGCGTCCGTGTAACGTTGTCACGCACTTGCCCGCGAGGCCGCGGAACAGTGGATACTGCAGAAGGTCAACATGGAAATGAATGATGTCGAACTGATCGGCAGAGCGGAATACCTGATCGAGCATCGCAAGAGTGGATGCAGTGTGATCGCCAACGCCGCATAGGCGCAGACCGGCAGGCGCGCAGGGTATCAGCTTTGCCGAAGAAACCGAGTCCCCGCTCGCGAACAGGGCTACGTCGTGACCGAGATCCACGAGTGCTTCGGTCAGCCACCAAACGACACGTTCCGTACCTCCGTACAGCTTCGGTGGGACTGCTTCGGCGAGCGGCGCAACTTGAGCAATACGCATGTCTGTGTCTTTCGTAGCCGGTGCAAATTGCCGCTCCGGTCGCTGGTATGGTGCAGATCGGAGACGAGTTGGGTCGCACGAAATGCTTTGTCGGCCAGTCCTCGTCGTTCAGTTCTCATCCAATAGCAGGGCGCGTGCACGCCATGGCTAAGGGCCCTCGATGTCTCAGCGGAAGGGGCGCCCGGGATCGTGCTGCTCGGCAAACCCCGGGTGATCACGCCTGGGGGCAGGCAACGGTGCTGTTTGAACAGAGGTGTCATGACATTCACCCGGTCGGCAAGCGGGAGCACGGGAGTGTCTCTCAGTCACGAGATGCTTGCGAATAATCAGGTGATGTTCTGCATATAGGCGTGCGAAGCGCGATTACGAGCCCGCCCCGCGAAGAGCGTTTCCAGATCAAGCCGTTAAGCGCTTCCGAGGAATTCTGCCGCCCACGGAGCGCTCCGCGATCGCGCCCAGAGATCATCGCCGCGGGGTGACAAACCCTCTTGGCTGGCCCCGGTTGAATACCCGGTGCGCTCTCCCCATTTCAGAAGCTCACAGTGGCTTCTATCTTTAAGAGCGGCGCGACGGTCTCTGCCCTCCCTCATCGTTCAGAGTGTCGCCAAGAGGCGTAAGTACGAGCCGAGTTGCGTCCATCAGCTTGCGCGAGGGGCAAGAAAGACACGTCGTGCGGTAACATTCTCATAGCAAGTGTGGAAATGGACAGTCCGCCTGAGGGTCCCCTGGATTCTCGACCGCTATGCTGCCGATCCTTCGCCGGACAAGCGCCTCGATTTCCTGTCGTGGCATGCCTATGGCGAGTTCCCTGAGGGGACCGGCGACAGCAATGGCCCTCGCGCATATCATTTCTACAAAGGCAATCCCAGCGAAGTGGCGGGGCAGCGCAAACAGTTGAACGAGGCACTCAGCAGCCGTGGCCTCGACACGAAGATTCCGGCTTTCATCACCGAGACCGGCATCTATCCCGGCCCCTCATTCGATAACAAGGACGATCCGCGACCGGACTACCTCATCGGTGCGGCCGGCGTTCCCGCGCTACATTACTGGTATTTGGAGCAGCCCGACACCTATCCGTTCAACTGGGTAATTCGCCACTCCAGTGAAGAGCGAAAGGATCAACTGATCACTCGCTCGCGCAATGGCGAGCACATCGCCGTTAGGGGCGCTGAAAACGTAGGGAACCTGCCGGTTAATACGTTCACGCCCTACGGCAACGCGATGGCGATGATGGCGAAGCTCAAGAACGAGCGCGTGGAGGCGCAGTCGAACGCCCTGAAGGAGGGCAAGGGTGTCTACAGCATCGCCACGAAAGACAAGTACGGCGCTGCGGTGATGGTCTGGAACTACCAGCACACTGGCACGCAGCCTTACCGGGTAAGCATCAACATGGGCGAATTGCCTGCCAATCTCCAAGGCAAGCGCCTGTGCCAGAGGATGTACCGGATCGACGATCAAGTCAGCAATTACTGGGCGAACCGGGAAACCGCCAACCTGCAGCAGGTGGGGGCGACTACCATCAGCCCCACCCGGCGCCACAGCGTATCTGTCGATCTCGCAGCTAATGCACTCCAATTGGTTGTTTTGGAGCCGGGACAATCATGCACTTGAGAAGCAGCCTCCCGGCTCAGGCGGATAGGGCCAAGGCGTAGGCGGTCTCTCGTCGCAATCTTCCCGGCCGCACTCGAATTGGCTTGGAAGATTGCGTCTG